>JAEYRA010000149.1 GCA_023409755.1 Bacillota bacterium | reverse complement strand
GGTGGTGCAGAATGAGGCTGTGCCGGCGGGCCCGTTCGTTCCAGGTCTTGTCCTCGGCATGGGCCAGCATGTACTCCCGCTGGTTCTCATTGGTGAACACGATGACGTCGGCCAGGCGATAGACCGTCGTCTCCAGGTCCTGCCAGAAGGTATTGAGGAATGCCTCCTCCCCCTCGTACACCTTGGCTGCCGTGCGCTTCTCATTGTCGGTGTTCATGCCCAGCGGGTCAGAGAACTCCGCGTACCAGACAACCTCGGGGTGGTGCTCCTTGTAGAGTGCCGCACCGACGTGGGAGCCGGCAAACATGGACCGGGAGTAGATGACCTGCGCCTCGACCTCCTGCATGGCTTCGAAGGCCTGCACGCCAAATCGATGCTGCGCCTTCTCGTTGAAGTAGGCGGGGCCGGGAATTTCGTGGCGCGAGTGGATGACGAACGAGGAATAGAACATGGCAAACAGGCGGTCCTTCGGGCGCATGTTCTCCATGTTGGCCGTCACTACATTCCACTCCACGTTTTTGTCCATGTGGTCGCTGATCTGCGTCAGACGCTTGGCGGCCACGAAGGACGACGCGTCTGCAAACGGCGGAAAGTTGTGGCAGAACGCAATGCCGCGCACCTGGGGAAACTTGTTGCGGTTGAGGTAGAAACAACCGGCCGCGCGAATCTCCCGCGCCGCCCGTTCCCGGCCTTCGGGGGGCATGTCGTTGAAATGCTGTGCCATCATCTTGGTCTGCTGGTTGATCTTGTTGAGCAGAAAGCGCTTGTGCGGCACGTCGCGGTCGGTCTGGAAGATGCCCTTCGCCATGTGGGTGATGAGCTTGACCCGGTCAGTGATCCAGAACGAGTAGAGACTCTCCTGCGTTGGGCGGCTCATGCTGTTTGGCAGAATCCGCCGGACATACGCCTGATGCCCCTGGCCGTTGCAGCAGTAGATGGACTTCGTCAGCTTGTGGAAGTTGTCCGCCCAAAAACGAATGTCCTCCGTGTGGGTCACCGTCTCATCAAAGGGCGTGAACGCCGTGCGGAAGAGCTCGGTGCGGAAGAGCTTGGCACACGCGGGCGAAAACAGGCTGCCCACGTGCAGCAGATTCTTGGTCTTGCCGCCGCCGGGGATCTTGCCCAGCTCCCGGTTGATGTAGGTATCGGCGTCCTGGCCGTCGGGCCGCTCGTCCACCAGCCGGCCGCAGACGACATCGATGCCCCCGTCCAGGTGGGCCGTCAGCTCGGCCAGGTACCCCGGGGTGAAGTAGTCGTCATCATCCAGGAAGGTGACATATTGGCGGGTGGCGTGGGTCAAGGCAAAGTTGCGCCCGGAAGACAGGCCGGGAACGGGGGTGTAAAGGACCTTGACACGCCGGATCGCGGCATACTTGTCGCGCAGCCATTGGTAATACTCCTGGTCCTTGCCGTTGACGGAGAGCAGAATCTCCACCTTGGACCGCGGCAGGGTCTGCCGCAGCACCGAGTTAACGCAGGCCTCCAGATAGGGCTGGCGCTTGTAGGTGGGGATGATGACGCTCACACCGTCAAAGGGAAACGGATGTAAGGGCTTGCGAAGTGCCCTGCGATACAGGGCGCGCAGCAACCGCCCGGTGTAGGGGACGGCACGCAGCGGGTGACGGGCAATGTCAGCCAGAGCCGCCCCCATGCGGTACCGGCGGGACCGAAGCACCGCCCGGTACTTCTTCTTCCACATCCGCGTGGCCTTTTTGCTTTTCATCGCCTGCACTCCGGCCGTCTTGCTGCGCTTTTTCCACGCATTGCGCTCCCGGGTCAGTTCCTGGGCCTGCCGGCTCAACGCATCCCGATCGGCCTGCAGCGTCTGCAAGCGCGACTCCAGTATCGCTTCACGGCCCAGGAGCTCCGCCATGGTACGATCCATCGCTTCCAGATGACCTTGGAGCACCTCGGCCTGCTGGCGGGCATCGCGCCGTTCCTCCTCCGTCCGCAGCAATTCCCTTTGCCGATCGTCCGCCACCGCGCGAAGCTCGGCAATCGCAGCGGTTTGGGCCACCACCCTCTCCCGCAGGGTAAGAATGCTGTTTTTCAGCTCCCACTCATCGCCGCCCAGCCTCTGCATGGACAGGGGCAGCCATGCCGGCGTCTGGGAGACCTGCCCGTATTCCAGCTCGCCATTGCCGATGCGACAAACCATCTCCCCCAGGGATCCCTGGCTCACCATGGCGACCCACTCGTGGCCCAGAACCCGGAGCCGCCCATCGGCGCTGTGAGCAACGAGATGCTGTCCTGCCTCCGGTGAACCGGGGATCGTCAGCACCAGCAGGTGGCCTCCCAGCGTCAGGTGCGGCAGCGCCGCCTCGCACAACGCCGCCAGGTCGTCGCCCGCGGCGTCGATCACGATGGTGTCGAAGGACGCTGGCGCAAAGGACTGGCTGGCCACATCGCCCTGCAGGTACTCCACCTGCCGGCGCACCGCCGGGTCCTCATCAAAGAGCGCCCGGGTGGCCTGGCTCACGCACTCGCCGTCGCTGCACAGCACGCAGACCTCCATGCCCCGGCGGGCAAGCGCCAGTTCGGCCCCCTCAAACCTGGGGACGGCACCCACCAGCAGCACCCGCGGCCCGGTGACGTTCTGCAGGATCCACTCTCGTTTTGCAGCTGTTTTGTCCATTCCTTCCCACTCTCCGTCCAGGGTCTCGCCCTTCCTGTGCCATTGCTCGTTCTCCAGTGCAAAAAAGGGAAGCGCTCACGCGCCTCCTTCCTCTGTGGAATCTCCTCACCGCCGCCCCTGGGCGGTTGTCCTCGCCCCTGGGTCAGGATCAGCAGGGTCCTTCGTCAAACTCCGGAATGGGCCCGTCGTACAGGCCGAAGTACTTCTTCATCGCCAGAACGATGCGCTGGCAGGCCTTGCCGTCGCCATAGGGGTTGACGGCGCTGGCCATGCGGCGGAACACTGCCTCATCGGTCAGCAGCCGCTCCAGGTGGCTGGAGACCGCCTCGTACCCGGTGCCCACCAGCAGTACCGTTCCCGCCGCCACGGCCTCCGGCCGTTCGGTGGTGTCGCGCAGCACCAACACGGGCTTGCCCACCGAGGGTGCCTCCTCCTGCAAGCCGCCCGAGTCGGTCAGCACCGCGTGGCAGCGGCTGATGAGGTTGGCAAAGGTACGGTATTCCAGCGGCTCCACCAGGTGAACCCGCGGATGGCTGCCGAATACCTCCTGTGCGATCTGGCGAACCTGGGGATTGAGGTGAACGGGGAACACGACTTCCACATCCCCATGGCGGGCCACGGCGTCATTGACCGCGCGGAAGATGTCGCGCATGTGCTCGCCCAGATTCTCGCGCCGGTGGCAGGTCAGCAACAGCACCCGGCGGCCTTCAAAGTCCAGGGCATCCAGCGTGGCATCGTGAAACCGCACGTCGCGGCTCTGCACCGATAAAAACGCGTCCACCACCGTATTGCCTGTCACGTAGATCTCCCCGCGGATGCGTTCGTTCTGCAGGTTCTGGCGGGCAAGGGGCGTGGGCGCGAAGTGCAAGTCTGCCAGTTGAGAGGTCAGGCAGCGGTTCAGTTCCTCGGGGAAGGGCGACTCTTTGCGGAACGTGCGAAGCCCCGCCTCCACATGGGCCACAGGGATGTGCTGGTAGAACGCGGCCAGCGCCCCGGCGAAGGTCGTCGTCGTGTCGCCGTGCACCACCATCATGTCGGGCCGCTCCTGCCCCAGCACCTCCTCCAACCCCGTGAGGGTTCGGGTGGTGATGTCCGTCAGGGTCTGGCCAGCCGTCATGATGTCCAGATCCATGTCGGGGTGAAGATCAAAGGTGGCCAGCACCTGGTCGAGCATCTGGCGGTGCTGGGCAGTGACGCACACCAACGTACGGAAGGCCGGTTCGGCCTTCAGCGCGTGGATGAGGGGAACGAGCTTGATGGCCTCCGGCCGGGTGCCGAAGAGGAGCAAAATGGTCTTCTCGCTCATGACCGGCAGTCATCCTGCGTCCGTCCATCGCCCAGCAGGCAGCAAACCATGCCGGCTTGGCGTGCGCGCTCTATGCCGGGCCAGTTGCGCGTGTCCAGCAGCACGGGGCGGGCCATGACCGCGGCCAGAGAGGTGAAATCCAGCGAAAGAAACGCGCTGTGGTTGACCGCCAGAACCGCCACGGCGGCATCCCGGGCCTTCTCCAGCAGGTCACCCGCATATTGGGGCACGTGGGGGTCGTAGATCTCCACGGCGTGTCCGCTTTCCTCCAACAGGTGGGCCAGATCCATGGCCGGGCTCTCGCGCATGTCGTCCACGTCGGCCTTGTAGGTGCAGCCCAACAGCAGCACCTTGCCCTGGGGGGCCAGCGCGGCCACCCGTCCCGCCACGTGGCGGGGCATGCCGTCATTGGTGCGCCGCGACAAGGCGATGATGCGGGCGGTGTCCGGGTCACTCTCCACCACGAACCATGGGTCGACGGCCAGGCAGTGGCCGCCCACGCCGGGGCCGGGCTGGTGCAGGTTGACCCGCGGGTGCTTGTTGGCCATGCGGATCACGTCCCAGGCGTTGATCCCCAGGTGCTCACAGAGCATCGCCAGTTCATTGGCCAGCGCGATGTTCACATCGCGGAAGGTGTTCTCCATGAGTTTGCACATCTCGGCGGTGGTGGCGTCGGTCAGGCAAAGCTCCCCCTGCACGAAGGCCGAGTACAGCTCCGCAGCCCGTTCCGCCGCTTCGGGGGTGTAGCCGCCCACCACTCGGTTGTTGTGTACCAGTTCGTCGATGATTTGCCCGGGCAGCACCCGCTCGGGGCAGTGTGCCACCAGAAAATCGCTCTTGGCGCTCAAGCCGGACTTCTCCAGCTCCGGCACCAGCACATCCTGGGTGCAGCGGGGGGAGACGGTGGACTCCAGTATCACCAGGTCGCCGCGCTTGAGAATGGGCACCAGCGACCGAGCCGCTTCGACCACATAACCAAGGTCGGCCTTTTTGTCGGCAGTGATGGGCGTGGGCACGGCAATGATGAATGCCTGCGCAGGCACCGGCTGCGTGTGGGCCGAGAGCATGCCCTCCTTCACCACGCCGCGCACCAGTTCCTCCAACCCCGGTTCCTCAATGTGGATGTGCCCGGAGTTGATGATTTCACACACATGGGGTTTGACGTCCACCCCGTGTACACGGACGCCATGGCGCGCAAAAAGAGTGGCCGTGGGCAAGCCGATATAGCCCATGCCAACAATGCAGATGCTATCGTATTTACTGTTCATCGTTTTCCAATCTGATGTGTTTGAATTTACATAAGCTCGATTTTGCATAATCTCATTACCGCAAAGTATAAAACGATTGCCAAGGAGCGTCAAGCAAAAAAGCACGCTTCGTCGATAGGGGGCGCAACCGCGGCATTTCACACGAATTTGGTAGACGCAGCGCAATTTTGGGGTATAATTAAAAATTAGCTTGTAGCGAAACAAGTCGAATCCTTACAGGAAAGCGAATGACGATGGAACAACAAACGGACTTAATAGAAATACCCGCCGGTGAGGAAGACGCGCCGGCCCCCGAGCGCCGAGCCCAACGGCTTCTGCCGCACGTGTGCGGGGAGCGGGTGCTGGAGTTCGGCGTGCTGGACGGGGCCTTTGACGCGCTGCTGGCCAGCGAGGGCCGGCAGGTGACCGTGGTGGACGACCGGGCCGACGCGCTGGACGCCGCCGCCCCCAACGCCGGGCCGCAGGTGCGGTACCTGCGGGGCGGGCTGGACAGTGCCGCTGGCGACGCTCCCTTCGACACGGTGTTGCTGCACCAAGGGGACGTGCGCGACGCGGCGCTGCCGGCCCGGGCCGCCGCCCTGCTGGCCCCCGGCGGCACCTTGGCCTTCTTTGCTGCCCTGGGTGACCGGGAAGCGGCGGCCGGGGGTGGTTTGCTGCGGACCTTGCTGCCGGGGCTGACGTTGCGTACGCTGGAGTTTCTCGACGAGCGCTGGGTGCTGGTGGTGTGCGCCAACCAGCCTGACGACGGTACCAGCCTGGATGTGCTGGAGGACACCCTCACACGCTTCGCCGCCCATGCCCTCCGCTCCGCCGCCAGTGAGCAGAGCAAGCGGAAGGACCTCCTGCGCCGCTTGCAGGAGGCGACGGACCAGGCCAAAGAGCTGCGCCGTGCCCTGCGGCGCGTCAAACGGTCAAAGGCCTACCGCCTGGGCCGGGGGCTCCGCCATCCCGCCACGCTGCCCGCCCTGCTGGCGCGGGCGGTACGGGCCGGGGGCGGCCGGCTGGCACGGGCGGCACGCTCCGGATTGGGCCGGGTACCGGGCGTCAGCGTCATCATCCCCACCTACCGCCCCAACCCCTATGTAGAGGAGTGCGTGCAGTCGACACTGCGCCAAACCATACGGCCGGGCCGGGTGGAAATCCTGCTGGTGGCCAACGGCCCCGACACCGCCCACTGGCAGGCGCTGCGCCAGCGGTATGCCGCCAACCGGCGGGTGAAGGTGCTGTACACCCCCAAAGCGGGCCTGTCGGCCGCCCGTAACCTGGGCCTGGCCCACGCCCGCCGGGAGTATGTGACCTTCCTGGACGACGACGACCGGCTGACCCCCGGTTACCTGGCGGAGGCGCTGGCCGCCGCCACCCCGTCGGTCAACCTGGTTTGCACCCGCCTGGTGGACGAGTGCGACGGCCGGCAGGACCCCGACACCTACATGAACCGCGCTCTTAAGGCCTTTGGCCGGGGCGGTGACACCACCGATTACGAACGGACTTCCCCCCTGCTGTCGTCGGCCTGTGCCAAGGTGTACCGCACAACGATGGTGCGCGATGCCTTCGACCCTTTCGACGAAACGGCTGCCCACACCGAGGACGTGCTGTTCTGGGCGATGAATTTCCCCAGGCTTTCGGGCAAGGTCCACTGCTGCAGCGCGGACTCCCGGGAGTCCTACCTCCGCCGGGTGGTGGCGGGCAGCATGAGCCGCCCCACAGAGGAGAACCCCGAGCAGCTTTTCACCTTCTGGGTGACGGACCGGCTGGCCGTGATCGACCGTTTGACGGCCCTGCTGCTGGGCGAGGGCACACTGCCCTACAAGCGGTTCCTGGCGCGGTTCCTCCGCGCGCAGACCAGCCACATGGTGCGCTACTGGGAAGGGCTGGACGAGGAAGGACAGGCCCGGGTGCGCGCGGTGGTGAACGCCAGTGACAACCCGTTCCTCAACAAGGGGCGTTTCTCCCCCGTGCAGGCCATTGCCTTCTGCCACAATTTCTCCCCGACGGTGGACCCCTCGGCCTTCGTGGCTGCCAAGCGCCTGCGGCAGATTGACGAGCTGGAAGGCCAGCCCCTGCGCTGGGACGTTGTCTCCGCCGACATGTCCAACATCAAAACCAGCGACCCCCAGTTTGACTGGTTCTACACCCGGTCGGTGGTGAACCGGCACCTGGTGGTGCGCGGGCCGGCCCGCTTCCACGAGAAAGCGCAGGACCGCTTCGGGCATCGGGCCTTTGAGCAGGTACGGGATCTGACGGCGGAAGTCATCTACTCCCGCTCGCAGTTTGCCGGGTCCCACGTGGCCGCCCTGCTCTACAAGCTGCGCCACCCCGGGGTCAAGTGGTACGCCGAATTCTCTGACCCGGTGAGCGTGGACGCCGCCGGCCAGCCCCGCCCCACCCCCCACGGCGACGCCCCCGGCCAGCAGCATCTGCGGGATTTTTGGCGGGAGGTGGAGCGCAACGTCTACCGTTTTGCCGACGTCATCGTCTTTACCAACGAGAAGCAGCGGGAGTTCATGCTGGGCCGCAACGACCGCCCCGAGCTCAACGGCCGTGTGCTGGCCCGAAGCCTGGTGCTGCGCCACCCGGTGCTGCCCCCATGGTACGGCCGTATTCTCCCCGTCGCCTACGAACTGGACCCCAGCTTCCTCCACGTGGGGTACTTCGGGTCCTTCTACCCCAACCGCCAATGCGCCGACATGCTGAAGCTGCTGGCAAACGAACGGGTGATGCTGCATTTCTTTGTGACCAGGCCGGAGATGCTGGACGAATACCGGCAGGAACGGGTGCGCGTGAACCCCGTGGTGGGGCACCTGGAGTTCCTGAACATCGCCGCCAAAATGGATTATCTGTTCCTCAACGACATCGACTTTGACGGGCCTGTGAACCCCTACCTGCCGTCCAAACTGGCGGACTACCTCTCCGCTGGTGCGCCCATCCTGGCCAAGGTCAACGAAGGCACCGTTCTCAGCCAGGTGTCTGCGCCTGCCCTGTGGAAGGTGACGGAGGTGACCGATGAGGTGGCCCGTCAGCTGCGGAAGGCTCCGCGTTAGCCGGGTCTAGCCCCGCCGGCCCAGCAGCCGGTACAGCCCCCGCAACGGCCGGGTCAACTGCCATGATTTGGAGCGGCGCATTCTCTGGAGTGTCCGCTCCAGTTTTTTTACCCTTTTCTTGAGCTTGGCAAGGGCGCGGTCCTTCTTCTGCGCCGCCTTCCGCAGCCGGGCGATGTCCTTGCGTGCCTGGCGGTCGGCTTTGGCAAGGCTCGCCGCCGACACGCGGCGCTCCTCGTTCTGGCGCAGCAGGCCTTGATAGAGCCCCACGGGCAGCACCACATAGCCCGGCTCCCCGGCATGGGCGGAGAAGTCATGGAAACCAAAATGCATGCGCCCGGGCTGGTGGTAAACGAATACCGATGGGTCATAGAGCACCACATCGGGCAGATCCTTGCGGGTGGCAGCGCACAGCGGCGCTCCCCGGGTCGCCACCAACACGGTGCGGATGCGGTCTGCCAACGGGGTCAGCGGCGCGTCGCAGAGCTCCGGCAGGTCATAGGTGTCCAGCAGCGCCTGCAACACCGGGTTGCCCGCGTGCCCGCCGAAGATGTGCCCCGTGAACCGCTCGTCCTCCAGATAGCCGAAGAAGGCCGGGTCATAGCGCAACGCGTCCAGCGGCACCGTCAGGTGCACGGTGGCATCCAGGTAGACGCCGCCCTCGTCAACCAGGCGGCGCACGGCAAAGTAGCCGGCCACAAAGTCCCCGTCGCCGGCGGCGAAAGCCTGCGCCGCCAGCGGGTGGGCTTCCACCGGGCAGGTCGCGGCGTCCAGCTGCACCACCTCCGCCCCGTCACGGAAGGCGCGGCGGCGCACCTCCTCCAGCCAGGGCTCCGGCGGCGGGCCGCCAAATGCGTTCACGAACACCCGACGGGGGAAGGGCTCATCAGGCAAGGCCAGCAGCCACGCGAGCTTGCGTGCCTGCCGGGCGTAATGCTGCTCGAATATTGGGTTGTGCTCATAGGTGGCGCGCCCGGCTTTCAGGTGGGCAATGAACACATCCCGGAAGTGCCAGCGTCTGTCCGCAAAATTCACCAGGCGGGACGCTACCGCGGCCCGCATCCAGTCCCTCCAGGCGGGGTTGCAGCGCTCCAGAATGAGCAGGCTTCCCTCGATGGCGTGGCTAGCCAAACGCTCGTCATCCCACTGCTGGGTCACCGAGCTGTCGGTTTTCTCATAATAGTAATACGGCTCGTCGTAGTATGCGAACTGCTCCACATAGGAGGCAACGATGTGGACATAGGCGGCGTCCTCCCCCACCCAGAGTTGGGGGATCGGCCCGTAGCGGTCAAACAAGTCCCGTCGGAAGAGCTTGGTGCACATGTAGGGGGTGAGGTTTCGCAGGTAGCACTCCTTGGTGCCGTCGGGAGCAAAACGGCCCTTGACCTCCGACACCGTTCCCTGCAGGCTGTAATAGGGTGAAACCTGCAGCTCGCACGCGGCGGCCGCAGCGTGCTGGTACGCCCCCTGAAAGGCTGTGCAGGTGACAAAGTCGTCGGAGTCGACAAAGGTGATATACTCCCCCCGGGCAGCGGAGATGGCGTGGTTGCGGGCGCTGGCCGCCCCCTTCCCGGGGTTGCGAGACACGAACACCTTGCCGGGGTACCGATGGGCATAGCTTTGCAGGATGTCCATCGACCCATCGGTGGAACCGTCGTCCACCGCCAGAATCTCAATCTCTTCGAGCGTTTGGTTCACCAGCGAATCCAGGCACCGGTTGAGATAATCCTCGCGGTTGTACACGGGCACAATGACCGAAACGTGCGGGGAGGGACCCTGTCTTCCCGTCTTTGGTGCCGTTGTTTCGTTGTGCTGTTCCATGTGTTCCGCTCCAACTCTTTCGTGTGTCATCGGCTTTGCAGCGTGCGGGCCGCCATCGTGGGCAGCAAGTGATCCTGCCAGACCGGCACCATGGCGGAGACCGTCATGCGCTGTGCCCCTCCCCATGGCTTGGAGGACGCCGGAATGACAAAATTCCTACGCGTCCGTAAGTATGACATCCAGCCCTTAGTTTATGCGATTGTGTTTTTAATTGCAACAAACCGGCAAATCATCACAAGTTATAGATATATGGGGAGGATGCACAGTCGAAACGTGTCAATTTTGCCGTCGGCGGCGGGGCAGCACCGGCCGCAGAAAATGAGACGGGAGCACCGAACACGGCGCTCCCGTCTGTTACCTTTGTGAAAATTTGTGAATTCAGCACTCCCGCACCGCTGGGGCCGCCGCCGGGGCCCGGCGGCGCAGGGCGGCAAACGCACCCCCGGCACACAGGCCCATCAGCAAGCCCGTCAGAGCGTTGTCCTCCAGCGTGGGGGGCAGAAGCGGCACAAGGGCCGGGCTGACAGTGCCCGCCAACAGCAGCGCGGTGCGGGCAATGAGCCAAAGCCCCGCGCACAGCAGCGCCACGCCGGCCCAGCGTGGGGCGGATGTTCTTTGTGGCACGGTCAGGCCCGCCGACAGCCCCACGGCCAGCGCAAGCGCCACCCCACCCAGCCGCAGGGCCAACAGGGAGGATTCGCCGAGCTGCTGCCCGGCGGCCAGCAGGCCATCGGCCACGCCGGCCAGCACCGCTGCCGCCACCCAGCCGGGCACGGCCCACCACAGCTGCCGCTCCCACCGGAAGCCCTGCCGCAGACCCCCGATGACCGCCAGCGCGAACAGTGTGCCCGCGAACCCCAGCAGCACCGCCGAGGCCGGCCCGGCGGCGGGCAGGCCGGGGGCAAGCGAGCCGGCCGCCGGCGTCCATTCGCCCGTCAACCCCCGCGTGAGGGGCCGAACCGCCCGCAGCACCACCAGCACCACGGCCCCCACCCCCGCCCCCAGCGCCGAAGGGGCCAGGGCTCCGCCGGACAACCGCCAGGCCACCAGCCCCAGCACGATGCCCCAGGCCCAAAAGGGAACGGGCACGGTGCTGAGGGTCGTCTCGCCGAAGACCCCGCCGCCCGCCGTCACCCGCACCGCAAAGAATGGCAGCGCCACGGCCAGCAGCACCACAGCCGCCACACACGCCGCCCGCATCCAGGGTTGTTTTTTCATGGGAGAGCCCTCCTTAACGCAATAGGAAAACCCGTTAATGAAGCAATTCCCACCTACTTAATATCTTCATTATAAAATATATCACTATTGTTGCAATGACTAGTTTTGACGCATGCTGCCGCCCTACAGCGGCATGACCGCCCGGCCCCCTCGCGCAGCAGCGCCGTGCTTATCGGGCGTATCTGCAAGGTTCCCGCGACATTTGTGTTGTGAATGCACACAGGTAAACACGTGCTTTCCTTGAACGCGAACCGGAAAAGGCGTACAATGGCGGTACCTGACAAATGGGAGGAAATACCAATGACCACCCGCGCAACCCTCATCCCCATCAACGACTACACGACACTCATTGATGACGCCGGCGAGTCCACCGCCTACCTCATCCGCGGGCAGGACCGGGCCGTGCTCATTGACACGCTCAATGGGGCCGAGAACCTGGCGGACATCGTGGCGACGCTGACCGACCGGCCGGTCATGGTGGTGAACACCCACGGTCACGTCGACCACATCGGCTGCAACCACTTCTTCCCCGAAGCCTGGATGCATCGGGCTGACTATGACATCTACCTCCAGCATTTTAACTTCGTGCGCCAGGGTCTGCGGGAGGGCGGTGCGGCCTTCGTGCCCACCGGCGACGAGTGCAAGATCCACTTCATCGAGCCGGGCACCGTGCTCGACCTCGGCGGCATTACGCTGGAGGTCGTGGCCATCCCCGGCCACACCCCGGGCAGCATCGCCCTTCTCGACCGGGCGGCGCGGCTCCTGTACACCGGCGACGCCATCAATGGGCAGATCTGGATGCAGCTTGACCACTCCACCAAGCTCGCGACCTACCTCGACAGCCTCAATGCCCTTGAGCCCCTGCGCGACGCGTTCGACGGCATGTACGGCGGGCACGTGCGGGCCGCCGTGCCCACACCCGCCTCCTACATCGAAACGATGAAGAAGGGCGTGACCGAGATCCTCAACGGCGACACCGCCGGCGACGACGATTGGCCCTGGTTCCAGGGCATGGCCCGCCGTCACCTGCTGGGGCCGGATTCCTGGATTCTCTACACCCCTGACAAGGCGGACTGAAGCACACATACGAACAGCAGCAGCGCGGGGACGGAAACGTCCCCGCGTTGTTTTGCCGGGTGAGGGAGAGACGCGTCCAAGGGGCAGCGTCATTTCGTTCCAGTGGAATCGAGTCATTCGGCTCTTGCTTCATGTGCAATCATCATTGCTTTATTTATATTTCGCATCGTACAATACCTGTAACGAGAGTGGAGTTGCCGCAAGCAGCAGGTGAGTGTGAATGCAGAATAAATACCTACAGATTGAACACATCTGGTTTACAGTCTTTAAAGGGCATCATTGTCCAACATGCAATACGACTCTCAAAAAGAAGCTTC
>JAEYRA010000208.1 GCA_023409755.1 Bacillota bacterium | reverse complement strand
GCCTGGAGTCAACACCCCTTAACAAAGAAGCTCTGTTGGATCAACTGGAGCAGATTCCATTGCCTACCCAGACGATGGCGGTCATCGACGGCGTGTTCCCCGTGCTGGATGAGTTGAAGCGGCGCGGTTACCGGCTGGCCATCGTGTCCAACCATCACGCGTTCCTCCTAGACTACCTGCGGCAGGAGGGACTGGCCCCCTATTTTGACCCCATCATCATTTCCGATTTGGTGCGGGTGGAGAAGCCCGATCCCCGCATCATGCACCTGGCGCTGGAGGGACTGAGATTCCCAGCGAATCGGTGCCTCTATGTAGGCGATCATCCGTTGGACGTGCTGTGCGCCAAGGAGGCGGGCATGGACATGGCGTGGATTGCGCCGGCCGATGAGGTGCTGCCTCTGGACGTACCCTACCGGGAGGATTTTCGCATTGCCCATGTGCGGAATTGCTGGAGCGGCTGTGCACCGCGGTGGAACCAATCGTTTCTAGAGAGGGATCGAGTTTATGAAAGTAGCGCTGATCGCCGACCTGCATGGTAATATGCCCGCAACGCTGGCCGTTGCCGACGACATCCGCAAACGAGGCGCGGATGCGATCTACTGCCTTGGGGATGTGGTTGGCAAAGGCCCGGACTCGCTGGAGACCATGGACTGGGCGCTGGAACACTGCAGTCTCGTGCTTGCGGGCAACTGGGATCTGTTTATCGGCGATCTGCCATGGTACCGCGACCAGCTAGGCGAAGCGCGGCTCCACAAGTTGAAGTCACTGCCGTTGGAGCATTGGTTCACATTCTCAGGCAGGCGGGTGCGTTTGCTGCATGGGCGCAACCTTGTGCCGGACTGTGTCTACCCCGATTCACCGATGGAGGAGCAACTGCAGTTCTTTGATACGCAGGGCAGGCCCCAGCCCGATGTCGTCGGCTTCGCGGATGTTCACCAGCCTTTTTTCATTCGTCTGAGCAATGCGGGTGTTTTGTTTAACACGGGCAGCGTGGGAAACCCGTTGTTCGGTCAGACGGATGCGTCGTATGTGATGCTGGAAGGCAATCTGGGCGATGCACGCGGGCCGCTGGTGCACTCCATCATTTCTGTTGAATACGACAGGGACGAAGCGATACGCAGGACCCTCTCACGCCACGGCTTGCCAATGGCTGACGCATTCATTACGGAACTCCGGACGGGCAGATATTCAAGGTAGCGCTTGCCATACTGGACATTGACAAACCTTTTGGCCGAAACCGCGACACAATGGTATAATACAACCATGTCAAGCTTGGAGGAAAAGCTCAAACGCATCTCCGGGGAGCTGTCGGCCTACCGCCCGATGGAGGAGGCCCCCGCGCCCCGTGCGTCTGTCTGCCTGCACGAGGTGAGGGAGTGGGACCTGGAGGAGGCATCCGGAGGCCTCTTGGGCTATGCCGACCACCGGGCGCTGCCCGTTGTATGCCGGGAGGGCGCCGACGCCTTCGCCGACTGGGACATCAGCCGCGCGGCGTTTGTGGACACCGAAACCACGGGCCTCATGGGTGGGGCGGGCACGGTGGCTTTCCTCATCGGCCTGGGGTACGTGGCGGAAGGCCGTTTTGTGGTGGAGCAGTTCTTCATGCAGGACTACGACGTAGAGCAGGAGATGCTCTCCCGCCTGTGCCGGCGGCTGGATGACTTCGACTATCTGGTGTCCTTCAACGGCAAGTGCTTCGACGGGCCGCTCATCGCCTCCCGCGCGGTCATCAACCGCGTGCGCCAGCCGCTCGACGACATGGTGCAGGTGGACCTACTGCACGCAGCTCGCCGCATCTACAAAAAGAGGCTGAAGCGCTGCAACCTGCAAACGCTGGAGCGGGAGGTGCTGGGCCACACCCGGCAGGGCGACATCGACGGCGCGCTGGTGCCGGTGCTGTTCTTTGAATACCTGCGCAGCGGCGACTTCGGGCCGATGGAGCTGGTGATGGAGCACAACCGGCAGGACATCGTGTCGCTGCTGACGTTGCTGTGCCGGCTGTGCTGGGCGGTGGCCGCGCCGGAGGAACTGGGTTTTGCCCAGGACATTCACTCCTGTGGGCGATTGCAGGAGCGCCTGGGGAACCTTGCCGAAGCCGAGCGGTGCTACCGCCTGGCCGCGCGGGAGGGCGGTGACGCCCTGCGGGAGCTTTCCATGCTGCTGAAGCGCACCGGCCGGGTGGAGGAAGCCGCCGCCCTGTGGCGGCGCATGGCGGGGGAGGGCGGCTTCGGCTTGCTGCCCCACGAGGAATTGGCCAAATATTGCGAGCACACCCTCGGCGATGTCGATGGTGCGCTGGCTGAGGTATATGCCGCGCTCACATTGCTGCGCGGCGCAAGCGGCACACGGCCCGCCCAGGCGCTCCTGCGCCGGCGGGAACGGCTGATGACCAAACGGGAAAGGGGAATACGTTAGGGATGTCCATCATTTCCAATTTCGTCAGTTTCTTTGGCTACTACAACCACAGCCGCGGCAAGCTGGAGAAGGCCGAGCAGTGGTACCGCCGGGCGCACAAGTTCGGCCCCATGCCCCCCGC
>JAEYRA010000175.1 GCA_023409755.1 Bacillota bacterium | reverse complement strand
GTTTACCACAGGCGGGTACGCTGGTTTGCGGCCATAAAGAACGAAGCTAAAGTCCGCGTGTTGCGTTCCTTCTGGCTGAGCTGTTTGCGCATTTGCATTCTGCAATCCCCTCCTTTCCTTTTCTGCTCTAGTATGTCACGTCATTGTTACAGACCTGTGACAGCAATGTTAAGGTTTCATCAAATCATAATGGGGTAACGCGACGATGGATGGGGAGGGGGGGCTTCACTGGCGGCCGGTAGTGTGGCATTGGCCACACCCGGCCGCGGCTGGCCGTGTTATACTGTTGCCAACCGATCGAGGCTTGGAGGAATCAACTATGCTGCAAGAACTTGTTGCTGCCCGCCAACTGCCGCCGGTGCTGCTGCCCGGCACCACCGCCGCTGACTGGCCCCGCCGCAGGGCCGAGCTCCTCACCCTGCTGGCGCAGGAGGAGTATGGCATCGCCCCGCCCGCGCCCGCTGCCGTGCATGTGGAGGTGGTGGAGGAGAACGCCAACGCCTGGGCGGGCAAGGCCCTGCACCGACGGGTGATGCTGACGGTGGAGACGCCAAGGGGGCCTTTCGCTTTCCCGGTGGACTTGGTGGTGCCCCACGCCGGGCGGCCCGTGCCGTTCCTGGTGCACATCGCATTCTACCCCTACCCCGGTGGGGTGTATATGCCGGTCGAGGAGATCGTCGACAGCGGCTATGGCGTGGCATCCTTCGATTACAACGACGTGACGCGTGACTGTGAAGATGAGTTCTCGTCGGGGTTGGCTGCCTGCTTCCCGCGGGAGGGCGACACCGCCCCCGGCAAGATTGCGCTGTGGGCCTGGGCTGCCAGCCGTGTGCTGGATGTGGTGCTGACGCTGGAGGGTGTGGACGCCAAACGCGTGGCCGTGGTGGGCCATTCGCGCCTGGGAAAGACCGCGCTGTGGGCCGCCACCCAGGATGAGCGTTTTGCCGCGGCGTTCTCCAATGAGTCTGGCTGTAGCGGTGCGGCCATCACCCGTGGCAAGCAGGGGGAGCACATCAGCCATATCACCAGCGTGTTCCCCTATTGGTTCTGCCAGCGGTATGCGGCCTATCGTGACCGGGAGAGTGAGATGCCCTTCGACCAGCACACGTTGCTGGCGCTCCTTGCCCCGCGGCCGGTGTGCGTGGCCAGTGCCGCCGCCGACCTCTGGGCTGACCCGGAGAGCGAGTTCCTCGCCTGCGTGGCGGCCAGCCCCGTGTGGGAGCTGCTGGGCCAGCCGGGTTTGGTACACGGCGACGCCCTGCCCCAGCCCGGTGATCACCTGTATGAGGGCAGCGTTGGGTACCACCTGCGGGCCGGCACCCATTTCTTCAGCCGGCAGGATTGGCAGGGCTTTATGGCCTTCCTCCGCCGCCAACTGCCCGCCGAGGAGCAGGACTAGACAGCTCTCTGGGGGCGTGCCTTGCGGTGCGGGAGGCTGCGAATCACATCGATGAGCAGCGACGAGAGCAGCACCGTCACCACCGACCAGGCAATGCGGGTGAGGGGAATGTAGGTGAGGGATAGCGCCAGGACGGTGATGTCGCTTACGAGGTAAACGAGGGAAATGCGGCAGCCAAAGCGTTTGGAGAGGGCCATCGCCAGGCCGTCGTCACCGCTGGTGGCCCCACCCTGGCGCACCACCAGCCCCACGCCCACGCCCACAAATGCCCCGCCAGCCAGCGCCGCCCACAGGGGCTGTGCGGCCAGCGAGGGCAGCAGCGGGCCAAGCCCCTCCCACAGGGCGAGGCAACCCGCCAGGCTCACCGCGGACAAGGCGGAGAGCAGCAGAAACCGCTTGCCCAGGAACCGGCAGGCCACGGCGTAGCACACCGCGTCCAACACTGGGGAGAGCAGCGCCGTCGATACGCCCAGCCAGTGGTTCAAGAGCAGCAGCATGCCCAGCGATCCGCCCTCGGAGAGCCCGGCTGCCCGGTGCACGTTGACCAGGCCAAAGGACAGGATGGCGTTGCCCAGCACGATGAGCCCCACCCTGCCCGGCGTCAGCAGGGCTCGCGCCTGCCGTCCATATTCCACCAGCTTCTGCCGTTGTTCCATGGTACCCTCCCTGTTTGTGCCCCCGCACAAGAAAACCCCGCGCGGCGTCTGCCTGCGCGGGGTTTCGGTTGCGCTGTGGGTTGCAGGCCGTCGATTACTTGAGCACCGCGCGGATGCGGCGCACGCCGGACGACGAGCTCTGCTCCTTCTGGATTTCAAACTGCCCCAGCTCCCCGGTGTGGGTGGCGTGGGGGCCGCCGCAAATTTCCTTGCTGAAGCTGCCCATGGTGTAGACCTTGACGACCTCACCATACTTGGAGCCAAAGAGGCCCATGGCCCCGGTGGCGCGGGCTTCGTCCACGCCCATCTCCTCGCAGGTCACCGGCACATCGGCGGTGATGGCCTCGTTCACAAAGTCCTGCACTTCCTTGACTTCCGCAGGCGTCATGGGGCGGGCAAAGGAGAAGTCGAAGCGCAGACGCTCGGCGGTGATGTTGCTGCCGCGCTGCTCCACGGTGTTGCCCAGCACCTTGCGCAGGCCGGCGTGCAGCAAGTGGGTGGCGCTGTGCAGGCGGGCGGTCAGCTCCGAATGATCCGCC
This sequence comes from Bacillota bacterium, assembly GCA_023409755.1. Classification (GTDB taxonomy): domain Bacteria; phylum Bacillota; class Clostridia; order Christensenellales; family UMGS416; genus JAEYRA01. The sequence continues at coordinate 1,759 of JAEYRA010000175.1, read as the reverse complement.
AGGCCGCCGCTGAAGCGCTGGGCGGCACCGGCCGAAGACAGCTCCTGGTGGTGGCGGAAGGACTCCTCATACCCGGCCTGGTCCACGGTGAGACCGCGCTCGGCGGCCAGTTCCATCGTCATCTCCAGCGGGAAGCCGAAGGTGTCGTACAGCCGGAAGGCGTGGGGCCCATCGATCTGCCCGCCGGCGGTGAGCGCGTCAGCCACGCGGGTGAATTCCTTCATGCCCTTCTCCAGCGTCAGGGAGAAGCGTTCTTCTTCCTTGACGAGCTCATCGAGGATGCGCTGGCGGTTGTGGGCAAGCTCGGGGTAGACCTCGGCGTATTGCTCCACAATGCCGCCGGCGATGGTGGCGGTGAAGCCCGCCGGCAGGTTGAGCTGCCGCCCGTAGCGCACCGCCCGGCGAATCAAGCGCCGCAGCACGTAGCCCTGGTCCAGGTTACTGGGGGTGACGCCTTTCTCATCGCCGATGAGGAAGGTGGAGGTGCGGATGTGATCGGCCACCACGCGGAAGGCCTTCACCAGTGCCGGGGCGGCGCCGTACTTCTGGCCAGCCAGTCCTTCAATCGCCGCGACAATGGGCTGGAAGAGGTCGGTCTCATAGACGCTGGACACGCCCTGCAGCACGCCAATGGTGCGCTCCAGGCCCATGCCGGTGTCAACGTTGGGCTGGGCCAGCGGCTCATAGCGTCCTTCGGCGGTCTTGTTGTATTGCATGAACACGTCGTTCCAGATCTCCAGGTACTTGCCGCAGTCACAGGCGGGGGAGCAGTCCGGTCCGCAGTCCGGCTGGTCCCGCACGATGAACATCTCGGTGTCGGGGCCGCAGGGGCCGGTCTGGCCGGCGGGGCCCCACCAGTTGTTCTTCTTCGGCAGGTAGAAGATGCGTTCCCGCGGCAGGCCGCAGGCCGCCCAGATGTTGGCGCTTTCCTCGTCGCGGGGGGCGTTCTCGTCCCCGGCAAAGACCGACACAGCCAGCCGTGCGGGGTTCAGGCCCAGCCACTGGGGGCTCGTCAGGAACTCCCAGCTCCAGCGGATGGCATCGGCCTTGAAGTAGTCGCCCAGCGACCAGTTGCCCAGCATCTCAAAGAACGTCAGGTGGGACGCGTCGCCGACCTCGTCGATGTCACCGGTGCGGATGCACTTCTGCACGTCAGTCAAACGCGTGCCGGCGGGGTGCTTCTCCCCCAGCAGGTAGGGCACCAACGGGTGCATGCCGGCGGTGGTGAAGAGCACGGTGGGGTCGTTCTCCGGAATGAGGGAGGCCGAAGGGATGACGGCATGCCCTTTCTGGGCAAAGAACTCCAGGTATTTTCGCCGAAGCTCGGCGGCGGTAATCATAGACATCAGAACGCTCCTTTTGGGCAGAATACCTCAATTTTTAGCATGTAAGCAACATTATAGGGAAGGGCTTGGGGCAAGTCAAGGGTCGGGCGAGCAGGCCCGAATGGCGGTGAATGGCGCGATGGGCCAGACGCCGTGGAGGGCGTCAGCCCAAGGGCCGTGAGTGTGACGCGACGCGTCGCACTAACGCGCTGGATGCGCGTGTAAGGCCCGCAGGGTCACGGTTGTCGGCAGTCACCATTGGCTATATAATATATTACTGTGCAAATGCGAATGAGGGTGGGCGGCGGCGCTGCCCGGAAGGAGTGCGGCCGATGAAGAGGTTCTGGAAGGCGCTCACGGTGCTGTTGTTCCTCCTGTATCTGGTGGGCGGGGGCTTGGTGGCCGCTGACCAGGTTGGCACCATCGGGGAGTCG
>JAEYRA010000120.1 GCA_023409755.1 Bacillota bacterium | reverse complement strand
CAGCGCCCAGCCCAGCCCGAAGACCACCCCGCCGGCGGCCGGGGCCCCCCCCCCGCCCCCCCCCCGCGAAAGGTTGCAGAGCAGCCGCCTGTCGCGGTATGATGGTACCAACCAAAAATCGGAGGTGTCTGCCATGCGCAAGGTTACCGTTGGCGCCATCCAGCCGGCCTACCCCCAGCCGCCCCGCCCCTACCACCCCCTGGTGGCCGGGTACCAGCCCGATGTGGAGGCGATCCTCACCCAACACGTTCGGCCCACCATCGGCTTGACAACGGCCTTGGTACGCCGGGCAGGTGAGGCCGGCTGCGACATCGTCACCACCTGCGAGGACATGGCGATGCTGGGCAACTACCTCTACGACACCACCGAGACCAACGTCTTCCCCACCCTGGTCGATCGCTCCGTCCCGCTTGTGGAGGAGGAACTCTCCGCCCTGGCGCGGGAATTCAAGATGTACGTCATCGGCTGCTACTTCAAGCGCCTGGACGGCACGGTGTACAACGTGGCGGCGCTCTTTGATCGTGCCGGCACCATCGTGGGCCACTACCGTAAGGTGCAGCTGCCGGCTGTCGAGGCGTGGCAGTGCGCCCCCGGCGATACCTTCGATGTGTTTGACTGCGACTTTGGCCGGGTGGGTCTGACGATCTGCTATGACATGATGTTCCCTGAGCCCACGCGGGCGCTGGCGCTGGCCGGGGCTGAAGTGATCTTCCACCCCACGCTGGGCTACGGCTGGTACGACGGCATCGGCGAAGCCACACTGCGCACCCGCGCAAACGACAGCCACGTGCACCTGGTCACGGCCAAGGACTGGCGCTTCAACGCCGCGGGCCGGTCCTCCATCATCGACCAGTGGGGGCACATCCGGCACGACGCGGGGTTTGAGCCCAACGTCATCGTGACCGGCGAGATTGACCTGGATGCGCCCAAGCTGCAGCCCGACTGGTACGCGCCTACCCACATGTCAGGCATTGCCGATGTGCGCCAGCGTATGCTGCAGGAGCGTCTGCCCGCCACCTACGGCATTCTTGCCCAGGATGTGCATGGTCTCCTCCCCCTGCCCGATGCCGAGGCGCAAAAGAAAGTGCTGGAAGCCATGCGGGACGGGTCGTGTCACTGGTGAGGCTGCTGGCGCAGCCTTTCGCGTCTGCCGCTGTGGCGACAGCCGCGATTCAAACAGCTTGTTCTCGGTATGGCTAGATCGGTCGCCGCACATGTCGCCGACCGATCACAAATTTCAGCCCTCATGCGAGTTCTAAGGATACAACGCGCCTTCGAGCAGACTTTTCTGCTGTTCATGCTGACTGCGTCCTTCCTCCCGCCGAATGAATCGGCGGGAGGTTCGGAAGTTGGGACGGCTCCCTGCAGGATGACGGCACATTCTCTTCCCCATCTTGACAACCTTGGAAAATCGCACTACAGTATATTAGCACTCTCCTCGCGAGAGTGCTAAAGCCTTGCCCGGCAAGCCGGGTGGGGCGCAGCGCGTCATTACCGCCGCGGCCATTGCGGCGTCAAACCACAATCCACAAAAGGGGGAGAAGAACCATGCCCGTGGAAGCCGGCAACATCAGCATCAGCACCGACAACATCTTTCCCATCATCAAGAAATGGCTGTACTCCGAGAAGGACATCTTCCTGCGGGAGCTGGTCTCCAACGCCAACGACGCCATTGTGAAGCTGCAGAAGCTCGCGAACGTGGGCGAGGCCGAGCTGCCCGAGGACGAGACCTTCCGCGTGGCCGTGACGGTGGACAAGGAAGCCCGCACCATCGCCATCGCCGATAACGGCATCGGCATGACCGACGACGAGGTGCGCCGCTACATCAACCAGATCGCCTTCTCCGGCGCAAAGGAATTCCTGGAGCGCTACAAGGACAAGGGCGAGGACGCCCAGATCATCGGCCACTTCGGCCTGGGGTTCTACTCGGCCTTTATGGTGTCCGAGAAGGTGGAGATCCACACCCTCTCCTGGCAGCCCGGGGCCGAAGCCGTGCGCTGGACCAGCGAGGGCGGGCTGGAGTACAGCATGGACGCCGGCGACCGCGCCACCCGCGGCACCACGGTAACGCTGACGATCGCCGAGGACTCCGCCGAATACCTGGACGCCTGGAAAGTGCGGGAAGTGCTGACGAAGTACTTCCGCTTCTTGCCCTATGAACTGACGCTGGTGGACGCCGAAGCCGACCGCAAGAAGGCCGCCGACGGCAAGGAAGTGGAGGCCCCCAAGCCCCTTAACACCACCGTGCCCCTGTGGCAGAAGAACGCCCGCGACTGCACCGAGGAGGAGTACAAGGCCTTCTACCACCAGGTGTTCCAGGATTATGAAGAGCCGCTTTTCTGGGTGCATCTCAATGTGGACTACCCCTTCACCCTGAAGGGCATCCTCTACTTCCCCAAGCTCAAGCACGAGTTTGACAGCGCCGAGGGGCAGGTCAAGCTCTACTGCAACCAGGTGTTTGTGGCCGACAACATCAAGGAGATCATCCCCGAATACCTGCTGCTGCTGAAGGGCTGCATCGACTGCCCCGACCTGCCGCTGAATGTCAGCCGCAGCTTCCTGCAGAACGACGGCACCGTGCGCAAACTCTCGGGCTACATCACCCGCAAAGTGGCCGACCGGCTGCTCTCGCTCTTCAACGAGGACCGCGAGCGCTACTGCCAGTATTGGGACTCCATCCACCCGTTCATCAAGTTTGGCTGCCTGCGGGACGAGAAGTTCTACGACCAGATGAAGGACGCCATCGTCTTCAAGACCATCCACGGCGACTACAAGACGGCGCAGGAGTACCTGGACGAGTTCGCGCGGGTGGAGACGGAGGAGCACACCGAACCCCACGGCGACCACGAGCACACCCACACCCACGAGCACAAGGTCGTCTACTACGTGAGCGACCCCAAACAGCAGGCGCAGTACATCTCGCTCTTCCGTCAGAAGGGGTTGAACGCCGTCGAGCTCAACACCATGATCGACAACCACTTCATCTCCTTCCTGGAGATGAAGCTCGAAGACACCCGCTTCCGCCGCATCGACGCAGAGCTGACCGATGCGCTCAAGAACGGCGAAGGCGTGGCGCTGGAGCTCTCGGCCCGCGAAGCCGCCGAAAAGGCCGTCAAGGGCGTGAACCCCGCCATCCAGGTGCAGTTTGAGGCCATGGGCGAGGCCGGCATGCCCGCCCTGGTGCTGCTGGGGGAGGAAAGCCGCCGCATGCAGGAGATGAGCCGGATGTTTGGCGGCATGGAGGGGATGAGCTTCCCCACCCAGGAGACGCTGGTCTTAAACACCGATCACGCTCTGGTGCGCCGCCTGGCCGACCTGGCCGCCACCGACGCAGAGGGCGAGGACGCCGCCCTGCTGGCCGGGCAGCTCCATGACCTGGCAATGCTCTGCCACCGTCCGTTGGAGCCGGAGGCCCTGACGAAGTTTGTGGAGCGCAGCACCAAGCTGCTGGAAAAATTGGTGTGAACCTGGCCTCATCAACAACGCCCGCCGGACAACACCCGGCGGGCGTTGTTCTATGCACGCAAAATCGAATAGTATGTAAATGGCAAAATACTTTGACTAGGATGCGTAGTACGCAAAATTTTCCATGATATACTGAGTTGAAGGAAGAACACCTTACTCTTTCGCAGGAGGTGGAATGCATTGGCCATTCAAAATGAATTGATCAGCCTGTATGAGAAAGAAGGAGCCCGAACTCTTTACTTCAGCGGTGTGCTGCATGGTCTTCTGGAGGAGCTGTCCCTTAGCTATAGCCAGTACTTTTCCTATGGAGACACCTTGGATGCGGAATTTTACGATCTCACCGCTCATCTTTCTGATGGCTACGATGTGGAGCAGTCCATATCCCAAGCGATCAAAAGCAGGTTCGTCAGTTCTGTGGTCGACGGAATTGGGTGGCATAGCCTTTCCCCTTCAAGGGATTTGTTGAAACACATGGTGTTCTCCGCCAAGGTTACAGTAGAATTTCTGGCTGATGGCGGAATCTACGATTCGATTTGCCAGGAAGCAGTGGGGAATTATTCGTTCTACACCAAAGAACAGCACGATTCCTACAAAAAGAAACTGTACGATGGCACTGATGGCTTTTTTGATGGAGTCAACGATGGTCTTCTCGGAGTACAGCAGCCATCTTTCGTGCTAGCACCCCGGTATCTTGTAACAATTGATCCAGACATATGCCGGTACCATTCTGCATTTTCGTGTGCGACACACAGAATGGAAGCCGTTGTCAGCAACGGTATGTGCATTCTTTTCATCTTTGGCAACTCAGACTAAGGTGCATTCGAGTACGTGCTGTGACCGTCTGCAGCAGCCACAAACATATATGCGGCTGCAAAGCACAGTTCTTATCCCAAACCGCATCCTTTTACCGCGCCCCATGGTGCAAAATGAGTACGCTGCGGAACGTGAGGTCGCACACCCGCGCTACGCGGCGCTTCCAGTCGGGCTCCAGCGCCAGCCCCATGTACTGTGACCATTTGGTGAAGTACGGGTGGGACAGGGGTCGGGTGAACAGCCCCTCATGTGCGGCGAGCTCGCCCCGCAGCCACTGGAGCTGGCGCGCCACCGTCGGCGACCGCCCCGCGATGCCCAGCCGCGCCAGCAGCTCGGTGCGGTGGAACCACTGCATCCACTCCGCCGAGGTGAGCTGCCTGGGGTCGGGAGCGAAGTCATTCATGTACACCGATGCCGGCGACACGATTTGGCTGCCATGCAGCAGTTTGATGGGGGGAATGGGTGACAGCGTCGCCAAGCGCTCCACCGCCGCAGCCACGGCGGCAAGGTTCTCCCCCGTTCGCCAGCTATGGGTCAGCGCCAGCAGACGAAGGTGGTAAATGCTGGGCCAGCGCACGCCATCGCGGAACACGAGCTTGCCATCCCGGTGGGGGCGGCAGACCTCCTCCATGCTCCCCACCCCGGCAGCAAAGGCGAAGCCCATCAACGCTTCCGGGATCTGCTCGGCCACCACCGGCGCATCTTCCACCCCGGCGTAGGCAAACACACACGCCAGGATCATGCGCGAACCACCCACCCCCGCCGCGTCCAGCCACTTGCCCACCCGGGCCAGGCTGCCGTCGTCGAAGCGGTCGCCCCGGGCCGTGAGAGCCTCCAGCGCCCCCTGGATGACCGGGTGACTGCCCTCCACACCCAGTTCGGTGAGATACCGCACGGCACTCTCGGGCTCGTTCCAGCCATGGAAGGCCCCGCCGAGCCAGCCATCGGGCTGGCGGAGGGCCAACTGCGCCTGCACCCGCGCATCGCGCAGAATCTCCTGTTGCAGGGCTGCCCTGTCCGCGCTGTCCGGTGGCTCGGCCAGTACCTCCCGCCGCAAACGGTAACGGATGGAGGGCCCGGCGTGGGCGAGCAGGTAATCGACAGCGGCGTGATCGCTCATGGTTTATGACTCCTCCCCCGCCCCGTTGCTCCCCCACGCCACAATCCAGCGCACTGCCGCCAGGGCATCGGCGGCGATGTGGTCGGCCTCGTATTCCTGCCAGCGGAACCGATGCTCCCCCACCGAACCCAATCCTCCGCCGGTCAGCACCAGCACGGCACCCGCGCCAACGCGCCGGGCCAGCCCCACGTCGGCCGAGCCGGAATCGCCCACCACCCAACTGGCGGATAGATCGAGGTCCCACTCCGCCGCTGCCTGCAGTACCATCCCGGGCAGGGGCTTCTTGCAGCCGCACACGTCCCCCTTACGGTGGGGGCAGCAGTAGACGCCATCCCATAGCGCGCCCTGCGCCGCCAGCTCCTGGCCCAGCGCCTCGGCCCGCCGCCAGAACTCCTCCAGCGTGAGCATGCCCCTGGCAATGTGGCTTTGGTTGGTGACGATGAGCGCCCGGTACCCCGCCCGCCGCGCCGTGGCGATGGCCTCAGCCGCGAAGGGGTAGAAGGCAAAATCCTGGATGTCGCCCATATAATCGCCGCCCAGCGTCCCCTGCAGGTCAAAGAAGACCGCTCGCTCCATGTGTCTCCTCCGCACTTTTCTCCATCATGGCACAATAGGAGTTGGAAAAGCAAGCCTTCCGGTTTATACTGATTCCATCGGCCGGTTTTCCGGCCCATTGCACAGGAGGATACCATGAAAGACCCCAGATTGACAACGTTGGCCGGCAACCTGGTCAACTTCTCCTGCCGGGTGAAGCCCGGTGAACACGTGCTCATCGAGATGTTCGGTGACCACCTGGAGTTCGTGAACGAGCTCGTCAAGGCCGTCAGCGCCGCCGGGGGCAACCCCCACGTATGGCTGCGTGACCGCCGCGTGCTGCGGGAGCTCATCCTCGGCGGCACCGAGGCGAGCCTGACGGCCTGGGCCGACAACGACGGCGCCCTGATGGCCCAGATGCAGTGCTACATCGGCGTGCGGGGCGGTAACAACGCCTCGGAATACGCCGACGTGCCCGCCGAGAAGATGGCCCAGTACATGCGCATCTACAACGAGCGCGTGCACGGCACGATCCGCGTGCCCCAGACCCGCTGGGTGGTGCTGCGCTATCCCTCCCAGGGCATGGCGCAGATGGCCGGCATGTCCACCGACGCCTTCGAGGACTACTACTTCAAGGTGTGCTGCCTCGATTACGCCAAGATGAGCCGCGCCATGGACAAGCTGGTGGATTTGATGCAGCGCACCGACCGGGTGCGCCTCACCGCCCGCGACACCGACCTCACCTTCTCCATCAAGGGCTTTGCGGCCATCAAGTGCGACGGCGCGCTCAACATCCCCGACGGCGAGGTCTTCACCGCCCCGGTGCGCGATTCACTCAATGGCACCATCCAGTACAACACGCCCTCCCTCTACAACGGCGCGACGTTTGAGAACATCCGCTTCCGCTTTGAAAACGGCAAGATTGTGGAGGCCACCGGCAACAACACCGAGCTCATCAACCACATCCTCGACACCGACGAAGGTGCCCGCTACGTGGGTGAGTTCGCCATCGGCGTCAACCCCTACATCACCAGCGCCATGAAGGACACGCTCTTTGACGAGAAGATTGCCGGGTCCATCCACCTGACGCCCGGCAGCGCCTACGACGAGGCCTTCAACGGCAACAAGAGCGCCATCCATTGGGATCTTGTCTTGATCCAGACACCCGAATACGGCGGCGGCGAGCTTTGGTTCGACGATGTGCTCGTGCGGAAGGATGGCCGCTTCGTGCTGCCCGAGCTGGAGTGCCTGAACCCGGAGAACCTGGTCTGACGACGACGGTCCTCGCAAGTACCGCACCCATTACAACAACACGCGCCAGCCGCGAATGCGGCTGGCGCGTGGTTTTACTGGCTCTCAGACACTAGCTCCATGGGCATCCCTGCCATGGCGAGTAGAGCTGAAATATTCCTTGCAATGGCGGTAATTTCACCGTTTTGGCAATGTTACCGAACCGTTAATACGAAAGAACGGTTAGCATCTGATGCCGCAATCCCACGTAAACCCGCAGATTTCGGCCGTGCCTCATCGCTCATTCGATTGTATAGACAACGCTGATCGGCAGTTCGTTCGGTTGCTTCCCCCCGCCAAAGTGCTATACTGTGGCTTGACTGCCCTCTGGCGGGCGGCCATGGCAATGGAGCTATCGGAAAGGAAGAGGGAATCGCATTGTCCGAAGTGTCCGAGAACATCGCCCCAACGCAAACCGAAGTGCCGCCCGAGCTGCCCACCAAGGGGCGGATGCGCCGAGCCATCATCGACCTGGCCTGGCCGGTGGTGGCGGAGCTGATGCTGGTGTCACTGCTGGGCATGGTCAATATGATCATGGTGGGGCACATCGGCACCAACGCGCTGGCTGCCGTGGGCATCACCACCCAGCCCGTACTCATCAGCTTTATCTTCTTTCAGGCCTTCAACGTGGGCGGCACGGCGCTGGTGGCCCGTGCCATTGGGGCGGACAACGTCGCCCAGGCCAAGAAAATCAGTGCGCTGACGCTGTGGCTCAATACCATCGTCGGCGTGGTCATCGGCCTTCTCACCTTCATCTTTTCCAGAGATTTAGTACTCTTCATGGGGGCCCAACCCTCCTATCTGGATGACGCGGTGCTCTATATGCAGTACAGCGCATTGGGCGTCATGCTGCAGGCCATTCCGGCGGCGGTATCGGCGCTGGTGCGCGGCGCGGGGAACACCCGCATCCCTGCCGTCTACAACCTCGCGTCCAACATCGTCAACGTCATCGTGGGCTTCGTGCTGGTGTATTTGCCGTTCTCCTTCTCCCAGCTGGGGGTGAAGGGCGTGGCCATCGCCCAGCTGGTGGCCAAGGCCGTGGCGCTGGTGATGGCACTCTATGCCATGCTCAACAACGGCAACTTGGCCATCCGCCTCAACGCCCGAGACATCGTCCGGCCTGACTTCGCGGCCCTGGGCAAGCTCGTGTACATCGGCTTCCCCGCGGCGCTGGAGCAGCTCGCCATGCGGGCGGGCCTGCTCATCTTCTCCAAACTGGTGGCTGACCTGGGCGATGTGGCGCTGGCGGCCCACACCATCAACATGAACATTCAGGGGCTGGTGTTCAACTTCGGCGCGGCGCTAGGCGCGGCGGCCACCTCGCTGGCCGGGCGGACGCTGGGCGCCGGGGAGCCGGCACTGGCCAACGCGTACCTCAAGGAAACCCGCCGCATCGGCATGGCCACCTCCCTCGTCTTCACCGTCATCTTGATCGCCATCCCCGGCCCCATCTCCCGGCTCTTCACCGCCGACCAGGCAGTGGTGGCGGCTTCGGCTGCGGTGCTGTGGCTGGGTGCGCTCATGGTGCCGTTCCAAACAAGCCAGCTCATCATCAGCGGCGGGCTGCGCGGGGCTGGCGACACGGTGTGGCCGCTGGTGGCGACCGTGCTGGGTGTGGGCATCGTGCGCGTGGGCGCGGGCTACCTGGGCATGGTGACACTGGGCCTGGGCCTGACCGGCGCGTGGGCGGCGTTCCTCTTCGACCAGGTCACCCGTTCCGTCGTCATCTTCCTGCGGTTCCGCACCGGACGCTGGCAGCACAGGAAGATCTGAC
>JAEYRA010000196.1 GCA_023409755.1 Bacillota bacterium | reverse complement strand
GAACGGTGGGCCACATCCGGCAAATCGTGCGGCTGCCCGGGGATAATGTGCGTGTCATTGTGGAAGGCGTGCGCCGCGCCAGCCTTCTGGAGTTTGTGGACGAGGAGCCGTTCTTCCGTGTGCTGGTACGGGAGGAGGAGGATGCCCCCGCGCCTGAGGGTGTGGATGTGGACGCGCTGGTGCGCGGGTTACAGGCGCTCTATGAGGAGTATGCCGGTCTTTCGGGCCGTGTTTCGCCAGAGACGCTCATCACCGCCGCAGCCTTGAGCGACCCGTCGGAGCTGGCCGACACCATCGCTGCCAGCGTACTCAAAAAGCAGGAGGAGAAGCAGCAGATTTTGGCCTGCTTCGATGTGCTGGAACGCATCGAGCGCCTCCACGTGCTCCTGAGCCGCGAGGTGGAAATTCAGCAGGTGGAGAAGCGCATCAGCATGCGCGTGAAGCAGCAGGTGGACCAAAGCCAGAAGGAATACTACCTGCACGAGCAGATCAAGGCCATCCAGACCGAGCTTGGACAGGACGAGGCCAGCGAGGTGGAGGAGCTGCGTGCCCGCATCGAGGCACTTGAGATGAACGACGAAGCGCGGGAGAAGGCCGTCAAGGAACTTTCCCGTATGGAGAAGACGTCGTCCGGCTCGCCGGATCTGCCGGTCATCCGCACCTATCTGGATTGGATTCTGGACTTGCCGTGGCAAACGATGACCGAAGACAACATGGACCTGGGGAATGCTCAACGCATTCTGGATGAGGATCACTACGGGCTGGAGAAGGTGAAGGAACGCATCGTGGAATACTTCGCGGTGCGCCGGTTGACCGAGTCGATGCGCGGGCCCATCCTGTGCTTCGTGGGCCCTCCCGGCGTGGGCAAGACGTCCATCGCCCGCTCCATCGCCCGGGCGCTTAACCGTAAGTTTGTGCGTATGTCCTTGGGCGGTGTGCGGGACGAGGCCGAGATTCGCGGCCACCGGCGCACCTACATCGGTGCCATTCCGGGGCGCATCATCAGCAATATCAAGACCGGCGGCACCCGCAACCCGGTGTTCCTCTTCGACGAAGTGGACAAGATCGGCAATGACTTCCGCGGGGATCCTGCCTCGGCCCTGCTGGAGGTGCTGGACCCCGAGCAGAACAACGCCTTCCGGGATCATTACATGGAGATTCCCTTTGACCTTTCGCAGGTCATGTTCCTCGCCACGGCCAACACGCTGGACACCATCCCCGCAGCCCTGCTGGACCGCATGGAGATCATCAACCTGACGGGGTATACTGATGTGGAGAAGGTCAGCATCGCCCGGCGGCACCTGCTGCCCCGGCAATTGAAGGAGCACGGGCTGGCTCCCGACGCGGTGGCCATCTCCGATGAGATGTTGCGCTTTGTCATCGAGCACTACACCCGCGAAGCCGGCGTGCGCAGTCTGGAGCGAGAGATCGCCCATATGTGCCGCAAGGCCGCCCGGCAGATTGCCGAGCACGGCAAGGGTCATATCCGGGTCACCCGTACCAATGTGGAGCGCTATTTCGGGTTCATCCGCTACAAGCGGGAGGACATGCACCGCAAGGACGAGATCGGTGTGGCCACAGGTTTGGCCTGGACGGCCTTTGGCGGCGAGACGCTGGCGGTGGAGGTCAACACCATGCCGGGCAGCGGCAAGCTCGAGCTGACCGGCCAGCTGGGGGACGTGATGAAGGAATCGGCCCGGGCTGCATTGAGCTATGTGCGTGCCCATGCCGTGGAGCTGGGGGTCGACCCGGAGTTCCACACCAAGTTGGACATCCACGTGCACGTGCCCGCAGGCGCCATCCCCAAGGACGGGCCGTCGGCCGGCATCACCATGGCCACGGCCATCACCTCGGCCCTGACCGGACGGCCGGTGTCGGGGGACGTGGCAATGACGGGCGAAATCACCCTGCGGGGCCGGGTGCTGCCCATCGGTGGGTTGAAGGAGAAGTCCATGGCGGCCTTCCGCGAGGGTGTCTCCACCGTGCTGGTGCCCGATGGCAACCAGTCCGATATCCGTGACATCCCGGAAAACATCCGCCGGAAGCTGAAGTTCATACCCGTCAACACTCTGGATGAGGTGCTGCAGTACGCGCTGCTGACCCGCTGAGGAGGACATATGCTGGAGATCAAGACCACACGCTTTGCGTTCACGGCGGTGGATCGAGCCGGGTTCGCCCGTTCCACCCTGCCGGAGATCGTGCTCGTCGGCCGTTCCAACGTGGGCAAGTCCACGCTCATCAACGGCCTGGGCCGCCAGAGCAAGCTGGCCCGCGTCAGCTCCACCCCCGGCAAGACCCGGGAGGTCAACTTTTACCTGCTCAACGACCGGTTCTACCTGGTGGATTTGCCGGGGTACGGCTATGCCAACGTCTCCCACACTGAGAAGGAGCGCTGGGGCCAGATGATCGAGGGTTATTTCGCCGCGTCGTCGAACATCCGCCTGGTGCTGTTCCTCATGGACATCCGGCGGGACCCGAACGATGACGACCGGCAGGCCGCCCAGTGGATGGAGCACAACGCGCTGCCCTACCGCCTGGTGCTGACAAAGGCCGACAAGGTGAGCAAAAGCCAGCGGGGGTTGGCGGCGGTGAACCTCTCGGATCGGCTGGGCATGACGTTTCGCAGCCGGGCCATCGTCACTTCCTCGCTGGAGAAGCTGGGACGGGACGACCTGCTGCGCGCCATTGGGGAGGCGCTGGCCGCCCCGAACGACGCATAAAAACCATTTGACAATCACCACTGGGTGTGGTAACCTACACGTTGCAAAGCAGAAGCGCCCGCTTCTCACCTTCCGGCATTTTGCCAGGCTGGTTCTTCCATAAGGGAGTATTGTGAATGAGCGGGGCAAGTCTGCCCGCTCATTTTTTATTGTTGTGGGGGTGTGAGTCATTAGCCAGGAACGTGCCATCAACGAGGAAATTCGTGCCAGGGAAGTCCGCTTAATGGACGAGAACAACAGCCAGGTGGGCATCTTGTCCCGCAGGGATGCGCTCGCCATTGCCGAGGAGAAGGGGTTGGATCTGGTGCTCATCGCGCCGGACGCCGAGCCGCCTGTGTGCCGACTGATGGACTATGGAAAGTTCCGCTTTGAGCAGGCCAAGCGCGAGAAAGAAGCGCGTAAGAACCAGAAAGTGACCGAGCTCAAAGAGGTCCGCCTGTCCGCCACCATTGAGGAGCACGACGTTGAGATCAAGGCCAAGAACGCCATCAAGTTCCTGACTGAGGGTGACAAGGTCAAGGTGGGGATCCGCTTTCACGGCCGCCAGGTCGCACACGCCAACATCGGTTACGATGTGATGAACGCGTTTGCCCAGCGGGTTGAGGAAGTTGGCATAATTGAGCGTAAACCGGTGCTGGAGGGGCGAAACATGCACATGATCCTGGCCCCGCGCACCAAGGGAAAGAAGTAAAAGGGAGGGCATCACCATGCCGAAGATCAAAACCAGAAAGGCTGCCAGCAAGCGGTTCACGATGACCGGTGGCGGGAAGATCAAGCGGGCCAGTTCCGGCAAGAATCACATCTTGAACAAGAAGACCCGCAAGACCAAGCGCAATCTGCGCCACGGCGGCTATGTGAGCGCGCAGGAGACGAAGGTCGTCAAGCAGCTCATCCCGTACCAGTGAGCCGGATATCGTGAAAGGAAGAGTGAACGTCAATGGCAAGAATTAAGAGAGCCGTTAACGCTGTGAAGAAGCGCCGGAAGGTCATGAAGCTCGCGAAGGGCTTCTACGGTGCCCGCAGCAAACAATACCGCATCGCCAAGTCTGCGGTGATGAAGGCCATGGCCCACGCCTATGAGGGCCGCAAGCTCCGCAAGCGCGATTTCCGCTCGCTGTGGATCGTCCGCATCAACGCCGCTGCCCGCCTCAATGGCCTCAGCTACAGCAAGCTGATGAACGGCCTGAAGAAGGCCGGCGTGGATATGAACCGCAAGATCCTGGCGGAACTGGCCGTGACCGACCCCAAGGCTTTCACCAGCCTGGTGGAAAAGGCCAAGCAGGCGCTCAGCGCGTAATCCAAGATTCGAAACATGGCCTTGCGCCCCGTGCGCAGGGCTTTTATTTTAGGGTGGCGACACGGACCAAACGCCATGGACGCCATCTGCTGCCGCCGTGCCGCCGGTTGTGGGTGCTCTCCGTCTCGCGGCAGCGCAATCCACCCCGCGGGCACTCACGAACGCAATGATGCCAGGAGGATGCCATGAAGACCATTACCAGCGCGGAAAACTCCCTCGTTAAGGGCTGGCGAGCGCTTCAGCGGGCCGAGGGACGCCGGGAGCAGGGGCTCTTCCTGGCCGAAGGGCCCCACCTGGTGGAGGAAGCGCTGCGTGCCGGTGCAACCCTCCAGCAAGTGTTGGTGCGCCAGGATGACGCCGAGCGCTATGCCGCGCTGCTCACCGCCTGCGAAGCCGCCGGGGCTGAGCTCATTGCCCTGCCGGAGCGGCTGATTGCCGCGGTGGCCGACACCCGCACGCCCCAGGGCATCCTGGCGACGGTGGAACGGCGGCCCCTGGCGCTGGCACAGGCAAACCTGACCGGCGGGCGGCTGGCCGTGCTGCTGGAGCGGGTGCAGGACCCTGGCAACCTGGGTACGATTCTGCGTACGGCCCTGGCCGTAGGGGCGGATTTTGCCGTGCTCTGCGCCGGCACGGCCGACCCCTGGGGGCAGAAGGTCGTGCGGGCCTCCCAAGGCGCGGTATTGCACCTGCCCCTGGTGGTGGAGGAGGATGCCGCCGCCGCGGTGGCGGCCCTCAATGCGGCCGGGTGGCACACAGCCTGCGGGCACCTCGCCGGCGTAGACTTCTTTGCGCGCCAGCCCCATGCTCGCACGGCACTGGTCATCGGCAACGAGGGAGCGGGTGTCAGCCCGGCGGTGGCTGACCTCTGCACCGGGCGCTACGCCCTGCCCATGCCCGGGCCGGCCGAGTCCCTCAACGCCGCCGTTGCCGCCGGGGTCATGCTCTACGACCTGTGGCGGGAGCAATCCTCCCGGTAGGCGCGCGGATTACCATTCGTCGGCCAGGTCGTAGGCGGCTTGCCGCATGGCCGCGTACTGCGGCAAGGGCAGGTAGCGGGCCAGGCTGTTGCCGGTGCCCAGCATGTAGTGGCTCTTTTCCCGAGTTTTCAGCAGCATCGCTCGTGCCCGGGCGTAGACTTCCGCAGGCTCCCGCCGGCAGAGGAAGTCCATATCCATGCCGCCCATGATGCAGATGCGGTCGTGGTATTCCTCCCAGGCCTGTTCCACCGGCTGTATGTTGTCCTCGTAGGAGTGCTTGCCGTCGTAGCCCATGTCGGTGATGATGTCGGTTTCCATGATGTCATGGTGCCAGCCGCAGGAGTGCAGCACCGCCGGGATGCCCTGCGCGTGGGCGGCTGCCACGGCCTTTTTGTGCCAGGGGAAGATATATTCACGCATGTGTTTGGGGCTCATCATCGTCGCCGTGCGGAACCCCCAGTCGTCGTTGCACATGATGACGCCCACGCCGGGTGCCTGCAGCGCCAATTCATAGTAGCGCAGCAGCCGGCTGCCCACGCCGTCCACCACGGCCCGAACCAGCGCCGGGTCTTCATAGAGTTGGATCATCATGTTGTCAAACCCGAGGATGGCGCTGGCGTTCTCCAGCACGCCGCTGGGGCCGTAAACAAAGAGCTTCATACCCTCGGGCATGACCTTGGCGAAGGCGGCGAGAAACTCCGGAATCCGCTCATCGGGCTCCAACCATTGATACCCCTCCAAATCATCCCAGTTGGCGACGATCTGGGTGTCGTTGATGTGCTGGCTTTCCTTATTGGCCGCCGCCTTGGTAGGGAAGTAGAAGAACGGCGGCTGGGCCGGCGCGTAGTCGTAGCCCATGAGCCGCATCGCCTCGGCATTGCGCCGGCAGAGTGCAAGCGGGCTGTCATCGGTGGGCTTGCCCGCCAGCGGCTCGGCAATGTGCTCGCTCATGAGGAAGTCGAACAACACCGGGCGAGGTGTCTGGCGTCCTGTTAGGGCATCCAGAAAGAGCTGAAAATCGGGCTTCCACATCGTTGAGTTCCTCCTTTTATATGCCTATCATCCCTGTGTTGGGGCAGCGTTCAGGAACGACAGGATCTCCTCGGTAAACTGGTTTCCGCAGCGAGCCAGCTCCCCCAGCACCCGGCGGATGCCGGCTTCGCTGTGGTGCCAGTTGGCGGCAGAAATCTCCACACCATGTTCGTAATCATAATAGGGGACAGGGCAGACGAGGATCTCGGTCTCCGGGTAGGCAAGTTGATAGCACAACAGCGCCCGGCGGGCGTGGAAGCACTTGCAGCATAGGATGGCCCGGCGAATGGTGAGCCCCGCTTCGTCGGTCACCCGGCGGGAGAGGAGAGCGTTCTCCTTGGTGTAGCCTGAGCGGTCCTCCCGCAGGATGACACTGTCCGGTACGCCGTTTTTGCGCAGCACATCGGCCAGGAAGGCCCAGTCCGTCTCGTACTCCCCGTCATAGCGGTCAGCTCTGGCCTTGACGCCATCGAATTTCTCCCGTTTCACGCTCACTCCACCCGCCGGCAGCACCCAGGGAGCAAACCCCTGATGGTAAAGCACAGCGGCGTGCTCGCCTTGCTCGGGGTGCGACCCGCCCGGCAGGAATAGGATGTCAGCAGGCGCTGGCTCATCCGCCAGGAACACAAAGCGCGTGATGTCCTCCACCAAATTCTCCAGCATGTCGCCCTCCTTGGTGGCTTTCTCTTATCGTACTGCGTTGCGGGCAGAACAGCAAGCCTACAATCCCTTGGTTGCTAGATGATACACTGCCCGCACGGCGGCACGGATGTCCTCGCTGGTGGTGAAGGGCCCCACCGAGAAGCGCAGCGTGCCTCGCTCGGCCGTGCCAAGGAACCGGTGCGCCAGTGGTGCACAATGCAACCCCGCGCGGCAGGCGATGTCCCGCTCGCTTGATAGCCAGTCGGCGCAGAGCGAAGCGTCCAGATCCGCGATGTTGAAGGCGATAACGCCCACCCGTGGTTTGCCTGGCGGCGGGCCATAGAGCACCACACCACCCACCGACGACAGGCCTTCCCACAGCTCGGCGGTCAGCGAATCTTCCCGCCCTACGATGGCATCAAAGTGGCGGCGCACATAGCGTGTGCCTTCTGCCAGCCCGGCGATGGCCGGTGTGGCCTGGGTTCCGCTCTCGTAGAGCTCTGGTAGGTCTGGCGGTTGGGTCATGAGCAGGCTGGCACTGCCGGTACCACCCTCCCGCAGGGGGCGTGGGGCGCAGGAGGAGCGCACGAACAGTGCGCCGCTGCCTTGGGGCCCCAGCAACCCCTTGTGGCTGGGGAAGGCCAGCAGATCGATGTGGCACTGGGCAAGATTGAGGGGCACACAACCAACTGACTGAGCGCCGTCAACCAGTATTGGAACGCCCTTCCGGTAGCAGCGTGCGGCAATTTCGACCACAGGCTGCACCGCGCCCGTCACGTTGGAGGCATGGTTGACCACGGCCAACTTGGTGTCGGCCCGAAGAACGGCTTCGTAATCGTCGGGGTTGATGTAACCATCGGGTCTGGGCTGCACCACGGTCAGTGTCACCGCGCCGCGGGCCTCCAGCGTATACAGTGGCCGCAGTGCGGAGTTGTGTTCCAGCGCCGTCAGCACCACATGGCCGCCGTCAAGCAGCATTCCCTTGATGGCTTCGTTGAGGGCATCGGTGCAGTTGGAGCAGAAGACGAACCGCAGCGGGTCATCGGCCCCCAGGAAGGCGGCCAGCTCCTGGCGACAGGCAAAGATGGTCTCCCCGGCTTCCAGCGAGGCGCGGTGCCCGCTGCGGCCGGGGTTGCCATACCGCTGGATGGCTGCCGCGGTGGCCCGGGCAACGGCGGGGGGTTTGGGCAGCGAGGTGGCCGCGTTGTCGAGGTAGATCATGGCATCCTCCCGAATGGTTCTGGGGCAGTATATTCGCCGGCGGGTGTTCCCGTTCAATTGGGTCATGGGTGGGTGAGGTGCGTGCATCCAAAGGTGAAGCCAAACTTGTCAACAAAAAGTAGAAATCTTATTTTAATGAACCTGAAAGTTATAATAAGTTTCAAAAGCACATCAGCAGGGTATGTAGAATACAGCGCCTGATTGGCGTGGCATGCCATTGGCTTTGCCTCTGCGGTTTGGTCAAAGGCGTTCATCCCCGGTTTGAAAGGATAAGAACCATGAAACGGAACCTGTTCAAACGGTATTTGACCCTGGTGTTGGCTTTCGTCTTCGCCCTGGGCCTGCAGACCCCCACCCTGGCAGCGTCATCCGAAGCCATGACCATTCAGGCCATCTGGCTGGGGGTAGCGACCACCTCGGGCAAGGACAACTCTGACAAGGAGCCCGGTGGTGATGCCGTACTGATGGAGTCTGGCGGCAGCTACCTGCTGATGGACACCGGCGCGCTCTCCTCGGCGGATTATGTCGTCAACGCTCTAAAAAAGCGCGGCGTCAAGACGTTGAGTGTCTACATCAGCCACACCCATGACGACCACAGAGGGGCGTTACCCGCCATATATCAGAATTTCCAGGTGAAGACCCTGTATTTACCCAGCAAGCAGTACGGGGTAGAATACCCTCTGCATGACGAGATTTACGACAATCTCTACGAGGCTGCCGCAGACGAAGGCGCGGTGGTGAAGGAACTGAAGGTCGGCTCCTCGTTTGCCGTGGGGCAGGCGAAGGTTTCCATCATTGGCCCGGTGGGCAGCTTCCTGCTGTCCAGCTTTGAGGATATTGACGGCGTCAGTGGTGACCAGAGCGGCCACTACCTCAACAACTACTCCCTGGTGGCCATGGTCACCTGCGGCACCACAAAATACTTGACCGCTGGTGACATCGAAAAGGAACAGGAGAAGGCGCTCCTCAAGCAGTACGGCACAGCCACGCTGAAGGCCGACATCTTCAAAATGAGCCATCACGGGTTGGGCTCCACCTCCAACACCGAGAGTTTCGTAGGCGCGGTGAAGCCGACCTACGCCTTTGCGCTCAACAACGCTTTCACGGCGTTGGTGACGGTGAAGGACGAGAACGGCGTCACCAAGGGCAAGTTCCGCAAGACCTATACCTCCCGAAAGAACGTCTCCCAGTATGGGCTGCCATACATGGTGGGCGATGAGAAAAAGGATCTGCTCATCACCGTCCGTGGTGGCGCGGTGAAGCTTTATCGTGGAACGGAGACGACGACCAATCAATTGAAGGGTTGGGTCACCGTGCAAGGCGCTGATGGGGCGATTGAGAAGACCGACAAGTATTACCTCAATACCGCTGGGGTTCCGCTCAAGGGCGTGCAGAAGATTGACGGGAAGTACTATTACCTGGGTACCGGCGGCTGCATGGAAAAGGGATACTACGACGACGGCGAATATGTCAGCTGGCGTTCCTATGGCAGCAATCACCGGTATTTCCTGCAGACGGGCGAGATGTATGCCGGGTTCCGGAAGATCAACGGCAACCTGTTCTACTTCAGCACCACGACCGGGTACCGCAAGGTGGGCAGCAAGAGCTGGCCGTTGGTTACCATTGCCGGCAAGACTTACACGATGAACGAGAACGGCGCCATCTACACCGGCGGGTGGAAGAAGGACGCCAAAACGGGCAACTGCCGGTATTTTAGCAGCTCCGGGGTCATGGCCAAGGGTTGGTTCACGGTGAGTGGCAACCAATACTACATGGATACTGAGACCGGCCTGCGTTATTTGGGGCTGAAGAAGATCGATGGCAAGTTCTATTTCTTCAATGGCACTGGCAAGCTCAAGAAGAGTACCACCGTAAAAGTTGATGGCGTCAGCTACAAGGCCGACAAAAAAGGCGTGATTGCACCGCCCAAGGTCTCAACGGTGACCCTAACCAAGGCGAAAGCAAGCGGGTCGAAGGTGAAGCTGACATGGGGAGCCGTCTCCAAAATCAAGGGTTACTCGGTGGAGTGGGCCAAGGACAGTGGCTTTACGAAGAGTAAAAAGTCTCTCACCGTGAAGGGGGGGACCGTCACCGGCACGACCGTAAGCAGCCTGAAAAGAGGCTCCACCTATTACATGCGTGTGCGGGCTTACACGCAGATGGGGTCTTATAAGATCTACGGCAAGTTCAGCACCGTCAAGAAGGTCACCATTCCATAATGCTTCTTCGTTTGAACTGCCGGCCGGATGGGTGCAATGCGCCTGTCCGGTTTTATTATTTGTTCTCCTTACGGAGGGAAATGAGCGCTGTGCCACGGCACCAATCGCTCCATTTGTTCGTATCCTGTAATGCGGGTCATAAGGACCCGCCGCAAGCGAGGTGATCGAAGTGTCCCGTGAGTCCTTCGGATTTGTGGCGTTCCGTTCCCGCCAGCAGACGTCTGCCTTTGAATCGGCGTTGAAAAAGCGGGCGGTAGACTGCAAACTCATCAACACACCGCACGAGATTGGTATGGGGTGCGGGTTGTCAGTGAAGTTCGCATTGGCAGAGGTCGGAACCGTGCTCACGCTGTGCGACACGCTGCGGCCCACCGCTCTCATCGGCGTCTATGAGGCCCAATGGGAGGGCAGCCGTTTGGTCTGCAAGCCCATCTCCCGCACGGCACGGTATTGTTAGCCCATCCGATACAGGAGAAGGGCGTCGCACCCATGCGGCGCCCTTTCTGTTCTGCTTTAGCAGGTTCTGGGCCCGAAGGGGACAGAGCAAAGAACCGCCCGCTATGCGGGTGGGGTTAAGGCTTAAGCAAAAAGCATCGGCTATCTGTTAGAATGACGAATGTTCAGGCCGTCAGA
>JAEYRA010000119.1 GCA_023409755.1 Bacillota bacterium | reverse complement strand
GTGCGGATAACCTCTACGCCGTGGTGGGCGAGGCACCCGCCGGGCCGCACCGCGGCGACCTGCCCATGCTGGGCCGGGCGTTGGCGGCGCTGCCGGTGGCCGAAGTCTGCCGGGCGGCGGGGGTCGCGCTGGCCGGTCGCCTGCACGTGAGCGCCAGCCGGGCGGGGCGGCACAGTTACAGTCGCTTTGAAGCCGCCGATGCCGTGCGAGATGCCCTCTGCGCGGCGCTGGGGCTCGCCCCCGGCACGCCCGAAGCCCACGACGTGGCCCTGCGGCTGGCGGTGGAGGGGGATCGGGCGCTCCTTTCCTTGAAGCTCACGGACGCGGCGTTCCGCTTCCGGGGGGAGAGGGTGTTCGCGGCGGCGGCCATCCGGCCCACCATCGCCCACGCCATGGTGCGGCTCACGGCCCCTGGGCCCAATGACGTGTTCCTCGATCCCTTCTGCGGCTCGGGCACCCTGCTGGCCGAGCGGCTGACCCTGCCCCACGGCGCGGTGCTGGGTGGGGACATCGACGGCGACACCCTTTCCGTGGCGGCCCGCAACACCGGGGGGCAAGCAACCCTCGCCCAATGGGACGCCCGCGCCCTGCCGCTCAACGACGCCAGCGTGGATGCCATCGCCACCAACCCGCCCTGGGGCCGGCAGATTGCCGTGGAGGACAGCGCCGCGCTCTACCACGCCTTCCTGGGGGAGGCGCTGCGGGTGCTGCGGCCCGGCGGGCGGGTGGTCGTCCTCACCGACCGCGCCGACGACCTGGGTGCCGCGGCACAGGCCTGGGGCCTCGTCCTGCCCGCGCCACGTATGGTGAGTCTGCACGGCACGCTCTGCGGCCTGTGGGTGGCGGCGAAGGGGTAGGGGGTGCAACTTCGTGTCCGGCTGGTCGTACCGTTCCGGCACCTTTCCGGCACCTCGCCCGTTTCCTGCGGGCTGGTGGGCCACTAGCCCACTCAGTGCCGTTTATCGTACCGCCATCCGAGCGGTTTTGACTACTCCCCCATGCAGCCTGGCCGCTGCGGCGACGTCCACGATTTAGATAGCTTGTTCCCGTTGTCACGAAATCGCCGTTCACGCCTTACGCGCCATCTGGGATGCATAGGCGAGCAGTGTGCGGAGCGCACGACTAGCTGTACGGCTAGTACGACGCATAGCGTCGAACTTACGGCGCTAGGGTTGACGCCCTTCCGGGGCGTCTGACATCACGGCAGACGATTCTCGAGAGCAATGCGATGGACCGGATCACGGTCTGCGGGCGCGTTTTTGCACGGTGGAAAGTATCTGCCGTGCGATGAACTGCACACCGAATGATATATTAGTATTTTGGCCAGATAAAGATTAAATAGATTGGGGAAGCTTTATGCGAAATTTAAGAACATACTACTCTGCACCGATTACTGATTTTTTGCAGCAGTCGAGCAGCGAAATATTGGGTATTATTCATTCCAATGATATTTCTGCAGAAACAACAATCCAACAGAGCAATACTTGGGAAACTGAGATAGAGATTCTCAAGGATCAGTTGCGCGCATTTTCTGATGGCAGGATCATCTTCGAGTACACAATCCCCAGAATGGGAAAGCGCGTAGATGCGGTGGTGCTCTATCAGAATATCGTTTTTCTCCTGGAGTTTAAGTGCGGCGATACGGAGTACCGTCAGTCTACATACGATCAGGTTTTTGATTATGCGCTAGATTTACGCAATTTCCAGAAGGAAAGCCATAATAAACTGCTGGTACCGATCATGGTTTCCACTCGAGCAGCAACAGCCAATTGTGGAATCTATGAGCGCGGACGTATCATTGAGCCACTACGCTGCAATGACGGTAATATTGCTGCGGCAATCCACAAGGTAGCGGCGCGCTACAATGAGCCAGACTTTGACTATCTGGCGTGGGAAAGCTCTGAATATCTGCCCACGCCTACCATCGTGGAGGCAGCGCAAGCGCTATATCGTGGCCATAATGTTCACGACATCACCCGCAACGACGCTGATGTAGATAACCTGACAGTAACAACCGACGAGATCAACCGGATCATCGAATACAGCAAGGAGAACGGCAGAAAGTCTATTTGCTTTGTAACTGGTGTCCCTGGTGCCGGCAAAACACTCGTTGGGCTGGATATTGCCATTCAACGTTCGAATGCCCATCAGGGAGAGCATGCGGTGTTCTTGTCCGGCAATTACCCGCTGGTGACGGTCTTGCAGGAGGCTCTTGCTCGCGATAAGGTGGAGCAGGAAAAGCGGCTCGACAATCGTGTCTCTAAAGCAGATGCGCTGCGAAGCACATCCGCCTTCATCCAAATCATCCATAAGTACCGTGATTCCTTCGTAGGCAATCATAACGTTCCGCCAGAGCGTGTGGCTATTTTTGACGAAGCGCAGCGTGCATGGACCCACGATATGATTAGAAAATTTATGATGACGAAGAAGGGTGTGCCAAACTTCCATTGCAGTGAGCCAGAATTTCTGATCAGCACCATGGATAGACATCAAGACTGGGCAGTGATTATTTGCTTAGTTGGCGGTGGTCAAGAGATTAACACCGGTGAGGCTGGTCTGCCAGAATGGTTTGATTCCTTGCAGCGTTCGTTCTCGGATTGGGATGTGTATATCACGCCACAGCTCAATGATGACGAATATCGTCGTGGTAGAGGGTGGTATGACATGTTGTCAGGGCTTCGTACTCACGAAAGAAAAAAGCTGCATCTGGCGACCTCTGTTCGTTCCTTCCGCACACCACATTTGGCTGCATTTGTAAAAGCAGTTTTGGATGCAGAGACTGAAGAAGCTAAAAATCTTTATCAATGTATCAAGGATAAATATCCCATTGTGATCACACGAGACCTGAATAAGGCGAAAACTTGGGTCCGCGATCATTGTCAGGGTACCACCCGTTATGGTTTGCTTGCTAGCAGCGGTGCATTGCGCCTAAAACCAGAAGGGATATTTGTGAAGAACGAGATTTCAGTTGCTAACTGGTTTCTAAATGGCAAAGACGATGTCCGCTCGAGCTATATGCTGGAAGATGTAGTAACAGAGTTTGATATCCAAGGACTGGAGCTCGACTATTCTATTGTTGCATGGGATGCCGATTATCGCTATGTAAACGGTGAATGGTCGCACTATAATTTTGCCGGCAACCACTGGAATAACATAAACGCTTCAGAAAAACGACTGTACTTGAAAAACGCTTATCGCGTGCTACTCACACGCGCCCGTCAAGGTATGGCAATTTTCGTCCCTGCTGGTAGCGATAAGGACCAGACCCGCAGGCGAGCATGGTATGACGGCATTTATGAGTACTTGAAAGAACTGGGTATCTACGAAATATAGATATTGGAGATAAATTGCGGATCTGATTGATATTACAAGAAAACATGGGATCTCTTCGCACGCGAAGTCTGCAAATATTTGAATACTTCCAGAAATACAGCAGAATGACCACACAGCAGCCATAATAGCCTGTAGTGTGGTCTTTCTGTTGGCACCGCTTGAGGACGTCATTCAAAAAATTCTGTTGCTTTTAATAATCCCTAGGTGAACGCTCCCAACCGGGTGCTGCCCCTTTGTATTTTCATCTGTGGGGGAAGTGACCCACGCCTTTGTCAGCGAACCATACGCCAAGTGGAAGCATTGCCGGGCCATTAGCCCCCGTGCAACAGACTCTTCAGCCAATCCGCCAGCTGCGCGGCGATCGACTTTTCGCTCAATCCTCCATCCTCCGTCCAGCCCTCTGGCCGGGGCAGGGTGAAGTCGAATTCCAGAAAAAACCAAGGCTCGGGCATGTCGTGGTTGGCGCTGGGTTCCTCCCGATACAGTCGCGTGCGCAGGCCGCACCACTCGCCTTCCAGCGGGTCGGCGGGCAGCGTGCCCCGCACGCCATAGGTAAGCTGGTAGAGCAGCCGCCCGTTCTCGTCGGTGCCCAGGCAGGTGCACTCCAGCGGGCGAAAGACGTCCAGCCCCAGCCGCTCCAGCGCGGCAGCCGCCGCCGGGTATTGCCCGGGGAATGCGTGCCGGAAATAGGCGCAGTCCTCGCAGGCGCAGGGGTCGTTGTAGACGCTGCGGTATTCGTGGGTGGCAGCCACGTCACAGAGCACGGTGTGGCCGGCAATCTCCATGGGTTCCATATGGCGGCACCGCCTTTCAGGGGGATGGGGTGGTGCCTTTATTGTACCATGCTAGGGGGGAGAGGGTTGGATTTTGGTTCGAGCATGGTTCGGCGAGCGACATGTAGCGCAAGGAAGGTGGGACTACCTCCTGTGAATGCTTGTTGGTAAATCATACGCTGAACTGGTTTACAAGGTTGTGGGCTCTGCTTTTGGCCGGTCGCGACCAACTGGAACGCTGCCGCGGGCGGCACTTTTGCAACGTCAAGAGTGCCCAAAACCGCGAGGGGGAGCGGACGAACTTCTAAGACCTGACCATCGGCACCAGCAGTGATGCAGCGTCGGGTAACTCGCATGGGCAATGGCCATGCTCAAACATCCCCGCCGCTGTCGCATACCAAGTGCTGCCGATGGCCAGGGGAAGTTCGAAACGCGCCCGTTGGAAACGGGGGGATACGACCTAAGGGGCGCGCCCCTTGGGAATCCCCGCTATGGCCTGAAGTAAGGCGAGTGCGTTTCACCCATAGCCGCGAAGGCGGTTTATCCGCCCGCGGCACGAAGTAACAAGGACGCAGCACACGGCCCCTCCCGCGTGAGCGGCGTCTCCGTCGTAAAACCCCAGCACGACTCACGTAAAAGGAAGCCGCCCGGCGACATGCGCGGCGGGCGGCTCATTGCACTCGTGAAGAGTACTCCAGATTCGCGGTGGGCGCGTAAGCGACCGCCGCGACACGGCAGTGGAATTCGCTTATCCGCGAATTCCTTCCTCGGTGAATGTCACCATAACCGTGCCGCGGCGCACCACGGTGCGGTCGGGCATGCCGGGGAACATGCCGGGGATGGTCTCGGCGTGGTAGTTGCCGCTCATCAGGTCCTCACAGCAGCCGATGAGGTTGGGCAGTACGGTGGCGTCCAGCGGCTGGCCCAGCGGGCGGAAGTCGTGGTGCCCGTTGTAGATACAGCAGAAATCCAGCGCCGCCACGCGCTTCAGGGCCGCCAGGCCGCGCTCCACACTGGTGAAGGTCGGTGCACCGGGTTTGCCGGCCATCAGCATGTTGCAGTTGCAGGCGTCGCCGGCAAAGAGGATGTTCGTCAGGCTGTCGTGGAACACCATGGAGCCGGGGGTGTGGCCGGGGCAGTGGTAGGCCGTCACCACGCGCCCGCCCAGGTCAAAGCTCTGGCCGTCGGCCAGGGGCAGGCGTTTGGGGTTGGCGCCTTCGGGCCAGGGGCGGATGTCCACCATGGGGTCGTAGGGGTAGGTCTTGCCCTCGCGCTTGGCGATGAACCCGGCATACTGGCGGTGGCGGTCCACGCCGTCCATGTCGCCGTAAAGGTCCCAGTCAGCCGGGTGGAGGTAGTATTCATCAAACCAGCCAATGCCGCCGGTGTGGTCGCCGTGGGCATGGGTGAGCACCAGCAGCAGGGGTTTGTCGGTCAGGCGGGCCAGCAGGCCGCGCAGGTCGCCGATGCCCGAGCCGGTGTCGATGACCATGGCCTGGTCGCGGCCCTCCAGCAGGAAGATGGACCCACAGTCGAACTCGTCAATCTCAATGGTGCCGGGGCCGATCGCCCGCAACGGATACGCAGTCGTCAGCATGATGCTTCCCCTTTCCCTGACGCGTCAAGCGCTGTCGGGGCCATTCTAGCACCGTGCCAGGCGGGAAGTAAAGCGTTCTCTTCCCGCTTTGGCAAATAATGCAAGGGCCCTTTGCATCTGGCGAGGAAGGTGAGAAAACCGGGAAGGAAGGCGGCCTGCTGCCCTCTCTGCGAAGGCCCGGTGGCGGACACCCTGGGCATACCCCTCAAATGGGGAAGTCGGGCTGACCTCGGGGCAGCCGGCGTGGGCGGGTCTTTTCACCATCGCCTGTGCGTACACGCGGTGTGGCTGCAGTCCCTGCCGGGAGCTGGGGGCATTTCGGGACGGCGTCAGATTTCCTGCCGGCTGTCGCTTTTTGCCAAAACCCACTGCACGGTCAACCTGTCGGTATGGTATAATGGCCTTATCATTTTGGAATCCGGCAGCTCTGCCGGCCTGCCACCACGACAGGAAGGAATGCCATGAGAACACCCCGCACTTTGGTTGTTGTTGCCCTGCTGCTGATGCTGCTGGGTTCCGTTGTGCTCACCGGCTGCAATGCCGTGGAGTATGTCACCCGTCCGTCTTCGATGGCGACCGCGACCACCGCCCTTGAAGAGAGCCCCGCCGAAGCCAGTGCCCCGGCTGAGACGCTGTCCCCGTCGCCCAGCCCGTCGCCTTCGCTCAGCCCGTCGGCCAGTGCCGCGGCGACGGAGAGTGCCACGGCTTCTGCCAGCGCTACCGCTTCGGCGGATGTGACCGCCACGGCGAGCGCCACTGCGACTGCCAGCGCCACCGCGACGGCCTCCGCCAGCCCCACGCCGGCTGCCAGCCACCCCGGCGACAGTGACGACGTGGTAGTGAAGAAATACTACGAGTCCACCCTGCCCGAGGGGCTGACGGTTGACCTGATCTACGACAAATACGACACCACCCTCGACTACTTTGTGGTGCTGCACAGCGGCTACTCCATCCGCAGCAAGCCCGACCCCGATGCCAAGCGGCTGGGCCGCGCCAGCTACGCCACCCGGTGGAAGCTGCTGGCCAAGGTGGAGGGTGCCGACGGCAAAACCTGGTACCGCATCCAATACTCCTCGAAGAAGATCGGCTACATTCTGGGCAAGGCAGGCTCGGTCCGCCAATTCCAGGTGGAGCAGGCTTTTGCGCGGGCCAAGGCTCTCAAGGCCGTGACGGACCAGGAGGACACGGTCTACGTTAACAATTACCGCAACCGCGCCGGCAAGAGCCCCGCTATTTCGGACCGGAAGTACAAGGAAGAGGACGTCTACGGCAACCGCCGCGACCAGGCCGCGCCGGCCCTGCCCACCCCCAGCTCCAAAACGCCGGCCCGCTACCTGCCCGATGGCCTGTTGGGCCAGCTGGTGTCGGTGGAGGACAAGATCGCTTTGGTCTACTTCCCCACCTACCAGCAGACCTGGTACGTGCCGGTCAAATACCTGAGCTACAAGAAGGACGCCATCAGCGAATTGACCCAACTGGCGGTCGTCGACCGTAAGAACCAGAACATCATCGTGATGCAGCACAAGGACGATGCCTGGCACATCGTTTCCATGAGCTTTGTCTCCACCGGCAAGAACACGGGCTATGCCATCCCCACGCCGCTGGGGGACTTCCGCGCCATTGACAAGACCTCCAAGTTCTGGTACTACGCCGACGGCACCAAGGTGATCGACGGCTACGCGCCCTATGCGGTGCGCTTCAGCGCCGGCGGCTACCTGCACGGCGTGCCCCGGGGCGTCAAGTACAACGAGGAGACCGGCGAGATGATCGTGCCGGGCATTGCGGAGAGCAACGGCACCCTGGGCACCACCCCGCAGAGCCACATGTGCGTGCGCAACTACACCAGCCACGCCCTGTGGATGTACAAATGGTTTAAGCTGGGTGAGTCGGCGGTCATCGTGATCGAGTGACGCGCCGCTGGCGCGGCGCTTTCGCAGCGTTCGCGTTGCGTCCGCTGCGAGTTTGGAGAGCTCGTACGAGTGAGTAGCAGCCCCCTGACGCACAGGTCGTCAGGGGGCGCTCGTTTGCTTGGTTCGTGCTGGGTTCTACGGGGAGTACGCCGTGCGCGGGGAGGGGTGAATGCCACGGGCGGGCTGTTTCGTGCCTTGGGCGAATGAATCGCCCGGCGGCTACGGGGGATGTCCCGCTCTTGGGCTGGGTGGATGTGTATGGCGTTCGGGGGATCCAAGGGGACGAAGCCACCTTGGTTGGTATCCACTGGGCCGCCCCAACTCAATCCCCGAACTGTGTGAAGAGGACGTCCAGCTCACTTTCGCCCACCAAGGTGCCCTCGGAGTGAAACTTCTCCACCTGTACGTCGCCATTGGCCAGAAACTCGACCTCCCAGCGCTGCCCGGGCACGGCGATCTCCACCATGATGGAATCGAGGTCGGGCGCATTGGCGTGGCAGCCATTGTAATGGGACAGACGATAGTGGATGTGGTGGTCTTCCAATCGCGCGATAAAATCCAAGATCCGGACAAGCCCGTCGTTTGAAGGGTCAACCCGACTGATGATGTGAGGCGGTTCGGTTCGATTCCCGTCCATGCTTACCGCCCCCGCCCGTTCTTCTCATCCAGCAACCCGCTCAGCGCCGCCGCCAGGCCGGAGTAGCTGTGGCGCACCCGCCCGTTGGAGACGCGAAGGAGGTTGCTCTCCACCACGCGCAAGCCCAGCGCCTCAATGGCGGCACGGTCGCACACGATGGGGTGGGCGTCGTCCTCCAGGTAGCGCTGGCGTTCGCTGGCGGGCAGGTCGGTGTTGCTGTTGGCCAGCACCACGTCCATCAGCCCCTCACCGCAGTGTGCGCGGATGGCCTCCAGGTGTTCGGTCGCACCGTAGCCCTCGGTCTCGCCCGGCTGGGTCATCAGGTTCATCACGTAGACCTTGAGGGCGGAGGAGCGCCGCACGGCGTCAGCGACACCGGGCACCAACAGGTTTGGCAGCAGCGAGGTATACAGGCTCCCCGGGCCGATGACGATGAGGTCGGCCCGCTCGATGGCCTCCAGCACCTCGGGCACCGGGCGGCAGGCGGCAGGGTCCAGCCACAGCCGCTCGATGCGGCTGCCGCGGGTGCGCTGGCACATGCCGATGTTCGATTCACCATCCACCACCGAGCCGTCGGTCAGGCGGGCTTTGAGGTTGATGTCGTCGAGGCTGACCGGCAGCACGCGGCCCTGCACGTTGAGGATGTCGCTCACCGTGCGAATGCCCTCCAAAAACCCGCCGGCGCTGTCGGCCATGGCGGCCAGCAGGAGGTTACCAAAGTTCTGGCCCTTCAGCTGCCCCTCGTGGAAGCGGTATTGCAGCAGCTTCTCCATCTCCGGCTCGGCTTGGGAGAGGGCCAGCACGCAGTTGCGGATGTCGCCCGGCGGCAGCATGCCCAGGTCCTCCCGCAGCATGCCGGAGCCGCCGCCGTCATCGGCCACCGTTACGATGGCCGTGATGTTCGCAGTGATCTGCCGCAGCCCGCGCAGGAGGCTGGAAAGGCCGCTGCCCCCGCCCAGTGCCACCACAGCCGGGCCGCGGTCCAGCACGTTCATGGCGTAGAGCCGGTCGCCGAAGCTTTGGCGCACGGGGCCGCCGTCACGCACGGGCTGGCGCACGAGGTTGCGCGCGAAGGCCGCCACGCCGCCCACGGTCAGCAGCATCCCGCTGACGACGAGAGCCAGAAAGCCCAACTCCCGCACGCCCTTGGGTGCGAGGAGCGCCGTGCCCAGGGCGATGAGCCCCATGCCCGCCGCACACAGCAGCAGCCAGCGTTTGACGCCCGCGCCCAGCCGCAGCCACGGCGGCAGCCGCAGCATCCACCGGCGCAGGGGGAGTTTGCGCGGCGCGCTCATCTGCGGTCCTGCTCCCGCGCCATGTCACGGTGGGTGACGGTGGCACGGTAGCCGGCTTTCAGCAGCCGTTCCTGCAGGGCTTCGGCCAGCACGACCGAGCGGTGCATGCCGCCGGTGCAGCCGATGGCGACCACCAACTCGTTCTTGGCCTCCTTCTTGTAGAGCGGGATGACGTAGAGCAAAAGGTTCGTCCAACTCTCCAGAAAGTGCGGGGTGCCCTCCCAATCCAGCACATAGCGGCGCACCTCTTCGCTCTGGCCCGTCAGGTGGCGCATCCCCTCCACATAGAAGGGGTTGGGGATGAACCGCACGTCCACCACCATGTCGGCCTCACTGGGCAGCCCCCGTTTGTAGCCGAAGCTCATCAGGGAAATGTGAAAGTCGGCGGCCTCGGCGGGGGCAAACACGTCGGTCAGCCGTTCGCGCAGCTGCTTGGGCAGGATCTGGCTGGTGTCGATGACGAAATCGGCCCGCTGGCGAAGCTGGCCAAGCTGCTTGCGCTCCTCCCCGATGGCCTCGGGCAGGGTGGCGAACTCGCCGGCCAGCGGGTGGCTGCGGCGGCTCTCCTTGTAGCGCTTCACCAGCATCTCGTCGTCCGAATCGAGGAACAGCATCTCAAAGGTCGTGCCCGCCGCCGTCAGGTTGTCCATGGCCTTGTAGATGTCGCCGAAGAACGCGCCGCCCCGGATGTCCGCGCCGATGGCGACCCGCTCGGTGTCCTGCCGGGCGCAGAGCTCCACCAGCGTGCCAATCATCCGGGGGGGCAGGTTGTCCACACAGAAGAACCCCAGATCTTCCATGATGCGCAGCGCGTGGCTTTTGCCCGCGCCGGAGAGGCCGGTGACCAGTACGAGACGCATACTACATCCTCCTTCGTCGCATTGTCGCCTGCGCGGCTGCGCCGCTTGGCGAATCGGGATGGTACTCTATTCTATGATCGTTGTGCCGTCCGCCGCACAGGTCGCCGGACGGCCTTGGACTACTGTGGCTGTGCAAGCTTCTACGAGGGGAACGTCCGCTGATGCGGGGAGGGCGCGAGTGCTCCATTCGGGCTGCTGTGTGCCTTGGGCGAATGAATCGCCCCAGGCCGCATGGGCGAGGCGCCGGAGAGGTTTCGTAACGGCGCGATCAGGCACTCTGCCGATGATTTCCATTATACCACCGAAAGGGACGAGCAAAAAGGGAACGGCAGGGCGAACGGTTCCATAGCAGTTCATGCGGCAATGGGAGCGGTTTTTGGTGATGCCCATGGCAGGGGAGTGTACCCCCGTAAGCAGGAGACAAGAGCTCGGGTGTGCTCTGTAAGGGATCGTACCCTCTTTTGAACGGAAGTCTATAAGTAAGTTGATGACAATAAGGATTGGGATAGAGCTCTGGAAAGGGAAAAAATTGCGTTCTATGGAGAATGCAAGGGGGTAGTGTTATACTATTATAGAATATCACGAGCATTTATGTGCTAGATAGCGTGGAGGTGTCAAAATGGCAGAAAAAATGACATCGATTAATCCCTCTATTCTTGTGTGGGCAAGGCAAAGCAGTAGTACTCCCCTTGATGAAGCCTATAGTAAGTTTGGGAAAGAGCAGCTTGATGCTTGGGAAAACGGACGCGATTATCCAACATACTCACAACTAAAAGCCATTTGTGATTACTATAGGAAGCCTGTTGCAATCTGTTTTTTTCCAGAACCACCTCATCTTAAGAATATACCTTCTTCGTGTCGTACGTTACCGAGTCAATTACACACGGTTTTTTCACGTAATTTGATCAAATGTATAGATGAAGCGCGTATCATGCAAATCAACTTATATGAGCTGTGCGAAGATAACAACCCCGCAGTTCACCTATTCACAAATTCATGCTTCGATACAGACGATATCCGCAGGACTGCTGATCAGTTTCGCTTCTTACTTCAAGCCCCCCTTGAAGAACAAAAACGGATAGCAAAACTTGAGGATGCTTTTGAATACTGGAGGGAAAGATTTCATTCGGTTGGGATATATGTGTTTAAGAATGCATTTAAGGATGAGGCCGTGTCAGGTTTTTGTCTCTATGATGATCTGTTCCCCGTTATTTATGTTAACAATTCGTTTGCCATATCACGTCAGATATTCACGCTGTTTCATGAGGCTTTCCATCTGATTGTAAAGACTAGTGGGATTGATATTTTTGATGACACTGGTCTTCGGAAATATGTAAAGGGCGATACTGAGAAAATTGAACGATATTGCAACCAATTTGCAGGTAAATTCTTAATACCAGATGATGATTTTTCGAAACATTTGGGTGGCTTCCCGCCGACGGAAAACGATATCTCTACATTGGCAAGTCTTTATAAGGTTAGCCGTGAAGTGGTATTACGGAAATTTCTTGACGCAGGTAATATTACTCCAGATGAGTATACCCTACGGAGTGAAACCTATAATGCGGACTATTTACGTTTCAAGAAGCAGAAATCAGATGAAAAGTCAGGTGGTAATTATTACAACACACAGGCTACCTATAAGGGACGTCAGTATTTGGATTTGGCTTTTACACGTTACTACGCACGAAAAATATCACTAGTACAGCTGTCAAAGTACCTCGATATGAAAATATCATCCCTTCAATCGTTCGCAGCGCGAAAGGGGTGGGGCTCATTATGATTTATGTTCTCGATAACAACATATTTTCCCGTGCCTTCCATAACTTTTCGTTCAGGGCATTTGAGGATGATATTTGGGGGCCTTGGTCGATGTTGATAAAACAAGGTCGTATAATCTCAGTAGACGAAGTGTTTTGTGAGCTTAGCCAGCACTGGGATCCGTCAACAGAAGCGGGAATGTGGCTCAAGGAACATAAAGAGTGCTTTCAAAAGACAACAAATGAAGAGGGTTTTGTTGTTGCAGAGATTTTTAGAAATAAGAAGTTTCGAGAAGGTATAAAGGAAAAGAGTCTACGTAATGGGTCGCCAGAGGCAGATGCCTTGTTGGTCGCGAAGGCAAAAATCACCAAAGGCATTGTCGTTACAGCAGAAAGTGATGAAAAACCCAACTCTGAGAAGATTCCAAATATAGCAGTTGCTTTAGGTGTACCCTACATGAAAATTGATAGTTTTCATATTCTGCTTAAGAATATTTACAACAAGCGCCCCGAGCATCAACGCGTTGAAATATATAGCACTCTTGGACATGCTGGTATTTTTGGCTGATATTTTCTCAATATATGTCGACACCCCAACGCCTTGGTGTGGGCACGATCACCAAGATGCTTCGTTGTCATCAGCGGGTAGAGGTTAATGCCGCTCTTTACCGCATCTGTTGCCACGGCAACACTTGAATAGTTGCAATTCTTAATGCCCCCCTCATTTATACAATAAGGGGGGCAGCGGGTGTGTGTAAATTTATGACATAGGGACCGTTCCCCGCTTCTGCCTGTGGTTACCTGTGCTTCCCCGGCAGCAGCTGGGTGCCGCTGCCGATGTTGTCAGCCTCGTTTTCGCGGATCAGCGTCACGAACGCCTGCTCGGGAATGTTCAGAACCTTGCTGGCCGAGGCGGCGAACTCGCGCACCAGGGCGGCTTTCTGCTCCTTTGTCAACTTTGGGCCATCAATGGTAATGACGGGCATCAAAACACTTCTTTCCCTGTTTTGCCCAGCATGGCCCCATGTGGGCGGGCCCGCAAGGGGACGCCGTGCCGCCCGCTGGCCCTGTTGTCACCGCCGCCGGTCGGCTTCCTTGGGTGCCGGCTCTGCCAAGGCTACCCCACAAAGCCCCCGCCGTTTTGCAGCGCCGAGGTCGCCTGGTTGACGGCGTCCAGCGCTTCCTCCAGCAGGCGCTGCTCATTGAGGTCCCGGTTGTCGATCTTCTGCTGCGCCTGCATGATCTTGTCATGGGCAACGCGCAGGGCGCCCATTGCGTTTTCACTCATGTTGCGATTCCCCCAAAGTAGTTTTGGGGGTAGTGTGAGCGATGGGCGGGGTTTTTATGAAGCTTTCAGGCATGGAGCAACTCAAAGGAAGCCAGTAGCTGCCGAAGATGTCGGTGCGTCAAATTCCCTTAGCCCAGTTTGGTCATTTGCTTATATGAATCTAAAGGATGATTGGGCGTTTAGTGGGGCCGAATTCATTGATGAGATTTTGCAGAAGCTTTGTAATTTTGAAAGAATGACTTGGCAAGAGATCATTATGCAAATTGGGGGACCTTCAAAGGGAACGAATAACCATCCTATTCCAATCAATGAATTATCCAAGGAAGCCCAGAAGAAGCTGGACAAGAGAAAATTGCTATTTGACGAGGTGTTTTCGTTAAGGCTTTCTGGTAAGAAAAGAATATACGGTGTCCGTGAAGGTCGTATCCTACGAATTATCTGGTATTGTGCAGAGCATCAGGCTTGTGAGTCAACAAAAAAGCATTCATAAAAACCACCAAAAAGGAGAGGACGGATGCCTCTCCTTTCTCAGCCTTACTCAACTGCAACACACAGAACTCTTATCACCCGCTCAATATCTTGATGCTCTCGAGGAGAGCGTTGTGCGGATGTCCTCACAGTGGGCTAGAATATCTACCGGCCAATGCTCAATCAAGTGAAAAAATCAATATGCAGGGCGCCGTCATCCCACATTATTTCGCCCGCTCCCACTCACCCGTGTCCGTGTCTTTCCGCAGTTTCAGCTTGTACCCGTCTTCTCCGCTGTAGAAATAGATCTCTTCGCAGGAGGGCGGCAGCGCGATTTGAAATTCGCCGTTGGCACCGATGGCGCTATTGAGGCCGTAGGTGGAGTAGAAGGTGATGTATTTTTTGTTTCCGTCGTCCCGCTCCCGCAGGGTACGCACATACCCGATGCTGCTGGCCACGCCAACTTGGATGGTCATGGCGTCCCCGTCGGGGGAAACCGTGTACTCACCTAGAAAGATGCCTCCCATCCTTCCTCCGGTGCACCAGACCAGCAACCCGATGGCCGCGAGCAGGGCGAGGGCAATCAGGAGGCCCTTTTTTCGTTTCATAGCGATCCTTTCCAAGACAGCGCGGCTGACCCGCAGCCAGAGGGCCAACCGCGCTGTTGTCTGACAGTATGGAGGAACCGGGCAACTGGACAGCAGCTGCAGCAAAAGGGTGGTGTCAGGCAGTCTTGCAACCTGAGGCCAGCCGGGACCCTGCAAGCAGAATCCCTTTGCACATGCCCCGGCCAAACCTGCCAGGGCAAACCCGATCAGCGGGAGGCGGACAACTTCTTTTCGTTCTCCAGGAATTGCGTTTCGGTCATCCCGCAGAGCACGACGTTCCAATACCGGCCTTCGTGAAAATACAGATCGATTTGAACGCCTTCCGTCACGAACCCCAGCTTTTTGTGCAGCGCCGCGGAGGCTGTGTTCTCCTGCAGATACCCATTGTTCCATTTGTGCATGCGGCGTTCCAGAAACATATAGTTCCCAAGCATGCGATAGGCGGCAGCGCCATATCCCTTGCCTCTGTCCATGGGGTTAATCACGATGCCGATTGGGCCGAAGTTACCATTTCGCTCATCCACACCAAACAGGTTGGCGATACCCACATGCTTTCCCTCGCTGTTTTCTATGGCAAAGCAGAGGTAGGGCAATTGGTCCGGTTCGGTAAACTCCATTTTCTGTTTGTAGAGCGCGGGATCCGTCGGCAAGTCGATTTCATTGTTGAAGAAAAAGCGGCCCTGACTGTCATACATGTGGTGGATCAGATGTTCCCAGTCGTCTTCTCTGGGCCGACGCAGCGTGATGCAATCGTTTTTCCAAAAATACTTCGAATCGTCGATGTTCATCGTTTTCCCCCATCGTACAGTATATAAACGGCACAGGAACGCCTTCCTGTTTCGTCAAACCGAGACAGTCTCCTTCCCCCATGGGAAGGGTGCGCCCCTAGGCACCCCGTGTCCCACGGTCGAAGAGGCCGCCCCGCTCACTCGGTCTTTAATACAATTCTCCCGTGGGCCGCGTCGTTCAGCACTCGTTCCGGCGGCACACCGGCCTCGTCGGCCAGGGCGAGGGCGTTCTCAAAGCGTCCGACGTGCTCGGGCCGGTGGGCGTCGCTGCCGATGGCAAAGGTGCACCCGCAGGCGAGTGCCGTACGGATGTCCTCGACCGCCGGCATCTGGTGGGAGGCGTTGATCTCGATCGCCGTGGCGGTGCGGGCGGCCACTGGGGCCAGTGTCTCCATCACGATGGGGAAGCGGAAGCCCGGGTGGGTCAGGATGTCCACCGGCCAGCGCTCCACCGCTCGGATGAGCGCCTCGGTGCACACCTGGGCCAGCTCGTCGCGGTGGCGGTGGCGGGCACGCACCAGCGCGATGCGCGTCAGGTACGATAGGGACGTGGTGACGACCGCCGAATGGAGGCCCAGGTTCAGGATGTCCGCCAGTGGCAAGCAGCGCCGGGGCACGTCGATGTTACCGTCCAGGGAAATGACGTTGGCCTCCACCCCCAGCAGGATTCGGATCTGCCCGGCGTAGCGGCGGTTCAAGTCGTCCACGGTCTTGCGCATGCGGAGGAATTTCTCCCCGGTCAACCCCACCATGGGTTGGGAGAAGCCGTGGTCGGTCACCGCAACGGTGGCAAAGCCAAGGGCAAGGGCCTGCCGCACGTTGTCCTCAATGCTGCCCTTGCCATGACTGAAATAGGTATGGGTGTGTAAGTCCGCCGTCAGGCGGTAGGGGTATTCCACACTGTCAGTCCTCTCCCACGATGCGCACCTCGCACTCCAGCTCCACGCCGAAGCGCTCCCGCACGCGGCGGCGCACCTCGTCGGCCAGGGCCAGCACGTCGGCGGCTGAGTCACCCCCGTCGTTGACGAGGAACCCAGCGTGCTTCTCGGATACGCGGGCGCGGCCCACGCTCAGGCCCTTCAGGCCCGCGTCCTCAATGAGCTTGCCGGCGAAGAACCCCGGCGGACGCTTGAAGAAGCTGCCGGCGCTGGGCTTCTCCAGCGGTTGTTTGCTTTGCCGCTGCGCCGTGTATTCATCAATCAGACGCCGGCTTTCGGCAAGGTCGCCGTGCTGGAGGCCCAGGGTGGCCGTCAGCACGATGAGCCGCTCGTCCTGCACGCGGCTGTGGCGGTAGCCAAAGCGGAGGTCCGGCCCGCAGTATTCTACAATGTCGCCCTCGGGGGTGGTGGCGGTGACGCACTCGACGAGGTCGGCCATCTGCCCGCCGTAGGCCCCGGCGTTCATGGCCACGGCCCCGCCCACCGAGCCGGGGATGCCGGAGGCAAACTCCATGCCCGTAAGACCCAGCCGCCAGGCCTCGGCCGCCACCTCGGGCAGCAGGGCACCGGCCTGGGCGGTGAGATGGGTGTCATCGGCGGTGATGGTGCGGAAGTCCCGCCCGAAGTGCAGCACTGCCCCGCGGATGCCGCCGTCGCGCACCAGCAGGTTGGAGCCGTTGCCGGTGATGAGCAGCGGCAGCCCGTACTCCCGGCAGATGGCGATGGCGCGGGCCGCTTCCTCCACCGTCGCCGGGGTCAGGAAGAGATCGGCCGGGCCGCCCACCCGGAACGTCGTATGCAGTTTCATGGGTTCGTGGGCACGCACCCGCGCGGGGTCTATCACCTCACGCAGGCGCAGGGCCGCCTGTTCGGTTGCGGTCATGTTCTGCTCCATGTCAATCATCACTCCATCATACCACATTGTGCCGCCTTTGTCGCGT
>JAEYRA010000115.1 GCA_023409755.1 Bacillota bacterium | reverse complement strand
ATTGTGGCGCAGGGGCTCCATGCGCCGCCAGATATCCCCCCGTTAATCAACGAATCAATATAGTACAAAGAATGGTCAATGCCTATGAAGAAATGCAGCGGGGACACGCGCTATACTTTTGACATAGCGTCGAGTGACGGCAAGACGCGGACACATGCGGCCGAAAACAAGCGACGCAGCCCTGCATCGTGGAACAGCGTATATTCTCACTGCCCATGCCTGGCCGGGCAGGACGTAAGGGTGGACTAGGCCATCCATTGACCGGGGGGAACGACGATCGTCCATCGCATCGCCATCGCAGCGTTCAGGCAGGGGGATCGCCCAAACGGGTGGAATGAAACGCCCATCATGACGCCAAAGGCAAATGGAAGGGCCGGGGTTTTCTTGGCGATCCCCTTGGCGTCCTTCTGTCTGCGTCGCCCGAACGGCAGCCCCATGAGAACACGGCTGACGGGCCGATAGCGGAAACGGTGCAGACCCACTGACAAAAATGGAGGACGGCACACCATGTCGCAGACCATCGAAGCCCTGGATTACGGCAAGCTCAACGATCGCAGAGGCATCGTTGCTTTGGAGCGAGAGAAACGGTTCACCCGTGTGTACCGCCAGTATGCCGTCGCTCACCCCTATGTGCGGGAGCTCCACTGCCTGGCCTGCCAGACCGAACTGCTCTTTTTGTCTTTGGGGCCCGACGACCTGTTCGCAGGCCATACCGACCGCATGTTCGTGGGCATCGACCCGGAGCGCGGTGACGTGGTGGAGACCGCTTATTTCTGCCAGAGGCAGCTGCTGGCAGAGCAGCGGGACAACCCCCAGACCGACGCCCGCCTTCGCGCGGACATTGAAGAACTGCTGGACTTTTGGCAGGATGAGGTGACCCACCGGCGCTGCCGGGAGCGGTTCACGCCGGAGATGAACGAAGGCTTGCCCAGCGACTCCTATTATGAGTGCCAGGAGCTGTCCTTCCCCATGTTTGGCCTGGGCGGCCCGTGTCTTGATTACGACCGCCTGCTGACATTGGGCATCGGCGGCCTGCGCGCGCAGGTGAACGACCGCCTGCGCAGCGCCCAGGACGCTGACAGTGACGCCTTCCTGCAAGGCCTGATCGGCGCGCTGGACATCTTCACCGGCGTGGCGGTACGCTACGCCCAGCAGGCCGATGCGCTGGCGCGGAGCCACCCGCAGCGCGCGGCGGACCTCACTCGTTTGCGTGACGACCTGTACCACATCTGCGAGGACCGGCCCAAGACCTACGCCCAGGCCATACAGCTCTTCTGGCTCTACAGCCTGATGTCGCTGACGCGCAACTACGGGCGGATGGATGTATACCTGGGTGACTTCCTCGCGCAAGACCTGGCGGAGGGACGGCTGACCCCGGACGAGGGGGACCGGCTGACGCTGGCCTTGTGGCGCATGATCGCCCGGCGCACCGACAACTTCAACAACCGCGTCATCGTGGGCGGGCTGGGGCGCCGAAACACCGCCAACGCCGACCTCTTTGCCGGCTATGCCATGCGCGCCCAGGCCGCCAGCAACGAGCCCATTCCACAGCTGAGCCTGCGCTGCCACGAGGGGATGGACGAAGCCCTGTGGGAGCAGGCATTTGATACGTTGGCGGCCGGCAGTACCTTCCCCATCCTCTACAACGACGACGTCAACGTTGCCGCGGCGCAGAAGGCGCTAGGCGCGACGCCGGAGGACGCGCTGCAATATGTGATGTACGGCTGCGGCGAATACCTCATTGAGCACCGTGGTGTTGGCTCGCCGGACGCTGCGCTCAACGTCGCCAAACTGCTGGATGTGACACTTCACAATGGCGTCAACAGCCAGACGGGCGCACGGATGGGCCTGGCACTGGGGAGTCTCACCGATTACCCCACCTTTGAGGCGCTGATGGATGCCTTTGCCCAGCAGGTGCGCCACCAGATGCGGCTGCTGTGCCAGGCCCAGGAGACGATCTACAACACCATCGGGGACTACGCGGCCTATCCGTTCCTTTCGCTGCTGGTTGACGACTGCATCGCGCGCGGCCGCCCCCTGATGAAGGGCGGCGCCCGTTACCGCGGCGGCATTGTGGAGTGTTTTGGCAACACCACGGCGTCCGATGCCCTGACGGCCATCCGCCAACTCGTCTATGAGGAAAAGAAGCTGACTGCCGAGCAGCTGCTGGCCGCGCTGGCGGCAGATTTTGCGGGCTTCGAGCGGGAACGCAAACTGCTGCGGGCGGCACCCAAGTATGGCAACGACGATGCTTGCGCCGATGGCATGAACCTGCGCATGAACGGCCTGCTGTGCGAGGCGGCACAGGCCGCGGCGGAGGGAACCACGCTCCACAGCTTCAACGTCGTGCTCATCAACAACGGGGATTCGGTGCTCTATGGCAAGCGCACCGCCGCCACCGCCGACGGCCGCCGTGCCGGCACGCCGCTCTCCAACGGGAACCAACCCAGTGCCGGCAACGACGTGAGCGGCATCACGGCGCTGCTCCACTCCATGGCCAAGCTGCCGCCGGCGCTGCATGCCGGGGTGGTGCACAACCTGAAGGTGAGCCGGGGGATGATGACGCAGAACCGGGCGCAGGTACGTGCTCTGTGCCGGGGCTACTTCCTCGCCGGCGGCACGCAGCTGATGCTGACGATCACCGACGCGCAGGAGCTGCGCGACGCGCTGGTTCACCCGGAGGCGTACGCCAACCTGATGGTGCGCGTGGGAGGGTACAGCGATCGATTCCTTCACCTCTCCCCAGAGGTGCAGCAGGAGGTCATCGCCCGCACGCTTTATGAGGCCTGATTTGCCCCTACCAATATCAAACGACAAACGAAATGCCACAGGAGGTTCCCCGATGAAAGACCCATTGATGCAAACGCTGCACAGCCCCGCCGGAGCGGACGCCTTCTTCGCGCTGGGGCTCTGTAACCATGGCGGCGGCTTTGCACTGGAAGAGGAGCGCGCGCCTGAGCAGGACGTGTTCATTGGTGTACGCGATGGCAACGACATCCGATGCCTGCCCTTTTTCAAGGATGCCGCTGCCTCGCAGATGGATTCGTTCGTCCAGCGCGACAACGAAACCATGCGCCATCGCCTGACCGCTTATGCGCAGGAGGAAGTGGAGCGTACCCTTGGCCAGGGGGTGGATGCCTTTTCTGCCGGGCCGGTGACCTTTGAACTCTTCGCACCGCCGCGCGCCGTTCCCGACCCGTCACAGGCTGATGGGCAGGAGACAAAGGACGCCATTGTGCCGGCCATCATCGCCCGGATGACGGTGGACAACCGCGCCGGCGACCACGCGGTGGAGGGGCTGTTCGGCGTTTCGGTGCTTCGCGGCCTGACACAGTTGAGCCGGCAGACCCAGGGGAAATGCAAGGGCTTCACATCCTACGCCGGCTATGGCTTTGCCGTGGCGAGCGAGGAGGATGTGGAGGAATTTGTGGACTTCGGCCTTGTGCGGGCCTGCGACCGGCCCCAAAAGGTGGTGCTCTGGGTTGCGGACATGGCAGGTCTGGCGTTCCCCGTGCCGGCGGGCCAAAAGCGGGAGATCACGCTGGCGTTTGGCTGGTTCCGGGAGGGGAACGTGGTGCAGGGGGCACACCGGGGAACCTACTACTATACGAAATATTTCACTGGGCTGGAGGATGTTTTGGGGTATGCGCTGCTCCGCGCCGACGCGTGGCAGGAGGCAGCGCGGCATAGCGACGCCCAGCTTGACGGCCTGTCGCTGTCGCCGGAGCGCAGGCTCATGCTCTGCCAGGCATCCTGGTGCTATTACGCCAGCACGATGCTCTTTGAGATCGACCATGCTCCGCGCTGGCTGGTCAACGAGGGCAGCTTCCGCATGATCAGCACCCTGGATCTGGTCGTGGATCATGCCTTTTTTGAGCTGCGCCAGCACCCCTGGGTGCTGCGCAACCAATTGGACAGCTTCCTGGCGGAATACAGCTACACCGACCAATGCGGCCTGACCTTTGCCCACGACCAGGGGACCCATCATGTGTTCTCCCCCTTTGGACATTCCAGCTATGAGATTCCAAACCTCGACGACTGCTTTTCCTACATGTCCCAGGAGCAGTTGTGCAATTGGGTGCTCTCCTCGGCTCTCTATGCCGTGAAAACCGGGGACGTTGCCTGGGCCAGGGGCAAGGCCGAAGCCTTATGCCGCTGCCTTGATTCCCTGCGCAGCCGGGATAGTCTGGAGGGCACCTACAGCGGTTTGATGAACATTGACTCCGACCGCTGCGGGCAAGGAGCGGAGATTACCACCTACGATTCGTTGGATACGAGTTTGGGCCAGGCAAGGCAGAACCTCTATGTGGGGGTAAAGCGCTGGGCGACCAGCCTGGCGCTGGAGCGGCTGCTGACCCTGGCGGGGTGCGAGGCACACAGCAGCGCGGCAAAGGAGTATGCCCTCCTGTGCGCCAACGCCATCGCGGCGGCGTTTGACCCCGAGGGCCCGGGCTTCCTGCCCGCCATTTTAGATGGGGGAACACCCACGGCGATCATCCCGGCCATCGAGGCGCTGGTCTACCCCCATGCGCTGGGCATGGGGGACGCCCTGGACGAGAACGGGGTGTATGGAGCGCTGCTGCGGGCGCTCAAACGCCACACGCTCCATGTGGTGCAGCCGGGCATGTGCCTGTTCCCCGATGGCGGCTGGAAGCTCTCCGCGGGGAGCGACAACTCGTGGATCAGTAAGATTTTCCTGTGCGAATACGTAGCGCAGACCATTCTGGGGCTGGATTTCGACTACGAGGCCTGCGACCGCGCCCATGCCCATTGGTGGTTTGAAGGCTGCAAAACGAACCCCGGCATCGACCAGATCATCGCCGGCACATCGGATGAATGCGGCTTTCACTACCCCCGGTGTGTGACGAACACGCTGTGGCTTGGGATGTAGGGCGATAACAGCAAGGGCATCTTCCCATTCCTTTCTCCGGTGAGTTGCAGCGCCATTACAACGAGTCTCTCTCGGTCGG
This sequence comes from Bacillota bacterium, assembly GCA_023409755.1. Lineage (GTDB taxonomy): Bacteria > Bacillota > Clostridia > Christensenellales > UMGS416 > JAEYRA01. The sequence continues at coordinate 8,602 of JAEYRA010000115.1, read as the reverse complement.
CCAGGGAACCTTGCCGCTCAAGGCTGTCGACAAAGTCGGCAGTCTTGAGCGTTATTCATCCATCGTTTTGTTCATCATACGAGCCCCGACTCCCTCTCGGGCCTTTCTGACCGGGTGCTGTTTGCGGAAATCGAGCATGCCCTCAACCAGCCTGTGGTTTGCCGTTCGCAAGCGTTTTGCGCGAAAGACCAAAAAGCTCTTGACTTGGAGTTAACTCAAGGGATTACTCTGTCGTTATCATTGCAAACGATACAAAAGAAGTCGCCGAATGTGTAATGGCCTGGACATCTTGGGAAACCATAATGGAATATGGAAAGCTTGGTGATTCAGACATTCAGGCAGCCGTATATCCCAATAAAATCGTTGGTGCCATCTCAGAATAAGCAAGGAGAGAACAACATGAACAACTTTGTCTACGACATTCCGACTAAGGTCTATTTCGGAGAGAATCAGCTGGGCAACCTCGGCCCCGAACTCAGCCGCTTCGGCAAGCGGGTTCTGCTGTGCTACGGCGGCGGCTCCATCAAAGCGACCGGCCTGTATGACAACGTCGTGGCAGAAATCAAAGAGGCGGGGTTGGAACTGTTCGAGCTCAGCGGCATCGAGCCCAATCCCAAGGTGTCCTCCGTCAGAGCGGGTGCGGAGATCTGCAAACGGGAGCACATTGACGTCCTGTTGGCGGTTGGTGGCGGATCGGTGCTGGACTGCGTCAAGTTCATCGGCGCGGCTGCCTTCTACGACGGCGACGCGTGGGACATCCAGCTTGGAAAGGTTGCCGTGGAAAAGTGCCTGCCGATTGTCACCATCCTGACCCTCTCCGCCACAGGTTCGGAGATGGACAACGGCGGTGTCATCAGCAACCCCGAAACCAAGGATAAGATCGGAATGGGCTTCCCGTCGATGCTGCCGAAGGTTTCTTTCCTCGACCCCACGAACACCTACACGGTCAGCCCCTATCAGACCGCCTGCGGTGCGGCGGACATCCTGTCCCACATCATAGAGGTCTACTTCAACATGGATCAGGATTTGCAAATGCTGGACGGCGTGATGGAAGTGCTGATGAAAACCGTCATCCATTACGCCCCCGTCGCGATGAGAGACCCCCAGAATTACGAAGCCCGCGCCAATCTGATGTGGGCTTCCTCCTGGGCCATCAACGGGTTTGTCAACGGCGGGAAGCGCCAGGCGTGGAGCTGCCACCCGATGGAGCACGAGCTGTCCGCCTTCTACGACATCACCCACGGGTTGGGCCTCGCGATCCTGACGCCCCGGTGGATGGAGTACACACTGGATGAAACAACAGTCTCCAAGTTCCATCAGTTCGGCGTCAACGTGTTCGGCCTGGATGCGACGCTGCCGCCGATGGAGGTCGCCCGCAAGAGCATTCAGTTGCTGTCCGATTTCTTCTTCGGCACGCTGGGCCTTAAGAGCACCCTCACCGAAATTGGCATAGACGATTCCAACTTTGCCACCATGGCAAAGAAGGCCAGCACACTGGGCGAGACGGTGTACGCGTTCAAGCCCTTGCATCCGCAGGACATCGAGAGCATCTACAGAATGTGCCTGTGAGCCAGGGAACGAAACGAACTCCTGCCAGCCCAGCTCTCATCGCTGTGTTCTCTGCGCATCGGAACCGACAAATGGCAGCGCACCCATAAAGCGAAAAGTCCCCCTCATATTCCATATGAGGGGGACTGGTGTGTTGACAACGAAATCACTCAACGGAATGGCATTGGACGGTTGTCCGCGCCTTTGTCGGTGTTGTGGGTTGTTACGCTTCCAGCGAGGGAAGCTGGGGCTGGCTCTTGCGCCGCAGGGCGTCCGCGGCCACCGTCATGGCCGTGAAGGCCACGAAGATGCACCCCAGCACCAGCACGCTGTGCCACTCGCCGTACCCCACGCTCACAATGTCCTTGAACAAGGAGACCGAGTAGGTCATGGGCATGTAGGGGTAGAGGAAGCGGAAGAAGGAAGGCACCGTCTCCATGGGGAAGGTACCGCCGCAGGCGGTGAGCTGCAGGATGAGGAACAGCAGCGACAGGAACTTGCCCGCGTCCTTGAGATTCACCATGAAGAACTCCACCACCGAAGTGAACACCACCGACACCAGGATGCAGCTGGCGTAGAAGCCCCAGATGTTCTTGACCGTCAGCCCCAGCACGTGCTGCACCAGGAAGGCCAGCGACACCGACTGGGCCAAACCGACGAGGGCGAACGCGGCCACCCGGGCGTAGCGGCGGCGGGAGTAGCGGCCCAAAGACTGGAACCGGTTGTCAGGGTCGAGGTAGACGCCCACGAACAGGATGATTGCGCCGACCCACAGCGAGAGCGACATGAAGTAGGGGGCGAAGGCTGTGCCATAATTGGGCACAGGGTTGGTGGGGTTATCCTCCACGCTCACAGGCTCCTCAGCATAGGAGGCCAGCCCGTCCAGGTTGGTCAGTTCATCCCGGGCGTCGGTGATGGAATCGCTCACCTTGTCCTGGGCGGTCACCGTGCCGTCCAGGAGCTCATCAGTGCCATTCTTCAGCTTGCCTGCCCCATCCTTGAGGTCGGACGTGCCGCTCTTGAGAGTAGTAGCGCCATCGGCCAATTGGCTGGTGCCGCTGGCCAGGTCCTTGGCGCCGGTGGCGAGCTTGCCGGTGCCGGCGGTTAGGTCCTTGGCCCCGTTGGCCAGGTCGCTGGTGCCGACGGCCAGGGTGGCCGCCCCCGTGGCCAGGGTGGCCGCGCCGGTTTTGGCTTCGTCCAGTTTGTCTGTGAGGGTGGCCGCGCCGGTGGACAGGGTGGCTGCGCCGCCCTCGATGCTCGCCAGTGCCCCGGCAAGGCCGGTCGTGCCGTCTTGGAGAGCGGTGAGCCCTGTGGCCCCATCGGCCAGGGCGTCGGTCTTGTCAGCCACGCCCGCGGTGTATTGCTTGATGCCGTCCCCGCTCTGCTGAAGGGCAGCAAGCTGGCTGCCGGCACCCGAAAGACCGCTCATCAGCGCGGCAAAGCCGGGATCCGTCATGGCCTCGGGGTGACGGCTGACGTAGCCGGCAAGCACGCTGGCCGTCGACTCATTTTGCCCGATGAGGCCATCCACCGCGGCGACGTACTGGGCCGTCTTGTCGGCCATGTTGGCCGCCGCGTCGCTCAGCTTCCCGGTGCTGTCGAGGAGGGCCGGGATGCTCGCCGCCCCTTCAGCCAGCTGGTTCGCGCCTTGCTCGGCTTGCTGCAGGTACCCATCCAGTGAGACCGCGCCAGCCTGCAGGGTGGCTGCACCGTCTTTGAGCTGCCCCAGGCCGCCGGCCAGGTCCTGTGCGCCGTCCCTCAAATCCTGTGCGCCGCCATTCACCTTGGCCGCGCCGTTCTTCAGGTTCTGTGCGCCGTTGTTGAGCTTCTTGGTGCCTGCCTTCAGGTCCTGTGCGCCGCTGTCGACGGCCTGCACGCCGTCTTTCAGGTCCGCCGCACCGTCGTCCAGGTCGTTGGCGCCATCCTTGAGGTCGGCCGCGCCATCGTTGAGGTCGCTGGCCCCGTCCTTGAGCTCCCCAATGCCATCGTTGAGGTCTTCGAGCTTGTCGGGCATTTCGGTGAGTTTGTCGCTCAGCGTCTGGGTCAGTTCGCGGTCAATGGCCCCTCGGGTTTGCTCCTCCAGCGTCAGCATGGCCTTGCTGAGGATCTGGCTGGCCAGGAAGTTGTGTGCCTCGTTGCTGGAGTATTGGATGGTGGCCTTCACCTTCTCCACACTGTCGGCTGTCGCCACGTTTTGGGTGAAGTCTGCCGGGATCGTGATCGTGGCGTAGTAACTTGTACCGGCCAGGCCAGCTTTGGCGTCGTCCGGGTTGGTGAACACCCACTTAAGCTCGTCGTTGTCCTTCATGCGGTCCACCAGCTCATTGCCCAGGTTGCGCTCTTCCCCGTTGATCTGTGCCCCCTGGTCGAGGTTGACCACCGCCACCGGCAGCTGGTCGAGACGGCTGTACGGGTCCCAGAATGCTGCCAGGTAGAACAGGCTGTAAGCCAGCGGGATGACGATGACGCCGATCAGAATGACGACCTTGCGCCACATTGAGGTTTTCTTCATATAAATACCTCCTCAGATGATTTCAGTGCCGACGGCGGGCTCTTCACCCGCCGGGGGATTTCCGGGGTTGCGCAGCAGGCCGTGCTGCAGCACCGACATGACGGCATCGGCCAGCTGCCGGTCGTCGAGCTTGCCGTGCCTCTCCTCCCAGTCGAAGGCCACGGCCTTGTAGACGGCGTGGATGAGGAAGGCCAGAAGCTCGGTGTTGGTGGCACGCAGCAGCCCTTGGTCCCGGGCGCGATCCAGCCGCAGGCGCAGGTTCTGCTCAATGGCCTCCTCCATCTGCTGGATTGCGCGGATGGCTGAAGGGGTTTGCAGCTCCTGCGCCTCCTGCGCCAGTTTGTGGGGCAGCCGCTGGTTGACGCGGAAGGCAAGGCAGGCCAGCATGCTCTGGTGGATTTCATCGAGCAGCGGCAGACACCGGGCTTCAATGCCGCGTACCTCCTGCTCCAACACCCGCAGGTGCCGCAGCATGATCTCCTGCAGCACATCCTCCTTGTCCTTGAAGTAGAGGTAGAACGTGCCCTTGCCGACCTGGGCCCGTTGGGCAATTTGATCGATGCTGACGGACTTGAAGCCGTACTCGGCAAACAACGCCTGCGCGGCGCTGGCTATTTCGTCCCGTTTCTTCGCCTTGCTGTCCATGGGGCACCTCCACTGACGAACTGACTAATATCTAAATTTGGTCATTCCACAGTATATGCAGGTGCCCATCCCCGTTCAATGGACCAATGGCACTGAATTCACACGTTTTTTTGCAGCAGTTTGCTCAGGTGTGGGGCCACGCGCCGCCATAGCCGGGGGGGCAGGTAAACCGCACCCGCGCGCCCGATTGCCGCCGGTGCCGTTCTGCCGGCGTGGTGTGTCCTGCCCGCCTGACGGACGGAGCCCGCCCCGCCGAGCGCCGTGTGGCACGGGTGTTGAGTTTTTGGCGCGAAAGGAATATGCTGGGGCGGAAAGGCGTGAAGTTGGGCCGTGGATACGCGATTACGACGGGTGACTGCTCTGCTGGTGGCGCTGGGGGCGTTGCTGTGTGCCTGCGCCGCCCCCACGGTGGCCGAGTTCCGCAGCCGCCACCCGACCTTCACACCGGAGGGAAACGAACCCGACGGCGTCCAGATTGCGCTGGAAGAGTGGATGGGGCGGCACGACGCCGTCGTCATCGGCACGGTGGAGGACGTCCCCGCCGCGTTGACTCTGGAAGAGACGGCTTCCGACGGCACGGTGAGCCGGGTGGAGCGGTACGGTTACCGCCTGTGGGTGGGCCGCGTGCTCGCCGGGACATGCCCCGACGACGAGGTGCTGGCTTGGTTCTCTGTGGGTGATCTGGGACAGATCTATGTGCCGCGCAAGGGCGATGTGCTGCTCTGCCTTGCCACGACTGACAGGGATGCCAAGGTGGCCTACGATGACAAAGCACCACCGGTGTACTTCGCGCCGTCACTGTTCTTCGTGGAGGATGGCAGGGTGCTGGCCCTCTACGATGAGGAGCAGTACGCGCCATATGATGGTCTGACAATTGACGAGTGCGCCGCCGCCCTGTCGGTGGTGTGGCAGGCCGGGCACGCCGAGGATTGATGGCTGCCAGACCGGTTGTACTGCGCTATACTGGCCCCGATGGGCATAGCGCTCCATCCGGTGTGAGCACAGAAAGGATGGTCAACCATGGCTTCCAAAGCGAACGATTCCTATCTGAAGATCTACTCCCCCGAGAAGGGCCTCTTCCACGCACTGGCCAAAAGCCCGGGCCTTGGCGGCGATGCGTGGTGCCACCTTATCTGCGGGCGTGACCGGGCTCTCCTCATTGACACGGGCTTCGGCATTGGTGATCTCAAAGCCATGGTGGAGCGGGTGACCGACCTGCCCATCACCGTGGTCAACACCCACTTCCACGGTGACCACGTGCGGGGCAACCCCCAGTTTGGGCGGGTGTTCATCCACGCCATGGATGCCGAGGGCCTGCACCCCGACGCTGCCGCCCGCTTCACCATCCCGCCCGAAGGCACGTTCTACACCGCGGCGGATCTGGTGCCCGCCCAGCCCTATGAGGTGGTGACGGTGGAGGAGGGCCACGTCTTTGACCTGGGCGGTGGGTACGAGGTGGAGGTGTTCCACCTGCCGGGGCACACGCCGGGCGGCATTGGGCTCCTGGACCGCAAGCGGCGGCTGCTCTTCAGCGGCGACGCCATCGTGCGCACGCCCACCTACATCTTTGGTCCCCTGCCTCAGGGCCCCCACAGAGCCTGGTGCACCGTGGAAGCCTTCCGCGACAAACTGCTGGTGCTGCAGCGCCGCAAAGGGGAGATTGACGCCCTGTACCCCGGCCACTCGGACCTGGGCATTTCCCCGGCCATCATCGACGACATGGTCTCCTGCTGTGAGGACCTGCTGCGCGACCCCACCCGATACGACGAGATGCTGAACGCCGCCGGCCGCATGGTGACCGTGCGCATCCACGGCGCGGCGCAGATTGCCTTCTCGCGGGAGCGCGTTCGTGCCTGAGGGGAGCAGTTCATCAAAGAAAGAGCGTCCGCAATGCGGACGCTCTTTGTGTGTACGTATCTTGCTGTTACCCGTTCGCCATCAGCGTGTCTTCCAGCGCGGTCATGCGGCCGTCCAGGCTGTAGTCGGCCATGCCGCAGCCATCGATGGCAAAGCGCATGGCAAGACCCCGGTCGTCGAAGGGTTCCCACCGGGCCAGGCCGGGGCCATTGGGGTCGCCGGTGCGGGCGAAGTTCGTCCAGCAGTCCGTCATCGCGGCGGACAGCCGCCGGTCGTCGTCGGTCAGGGGACGCCAGCAGCGGTCGATGGTGCCAAACACATACCACAGCTCCGCCGAGTGGAACGCGCCCCAGTCGTCGCCCGGCAGCTTCCGGTCAAAGACGTAGAGACGCATGGGCCGGCCAGCGTCGCGCTGCACCCGCGCCCAGGCCCGCAGCGACGCGCACAGGTTGTGCTCCGTCCTGCCGTCGCAGCCCTCGTCCACCGTGCACCCGGCGATGAGGTCCACATCGTGCACCTCACCGGCCAGCAGGCTTTCCGTCAGGGGGCGGGGCAGGGCCAGTCCGTCGTCACAGAAGGTGAACCCGCCGCCCAAATCCACGCGCAGGAATTCCTTGAGCAGCGTGCGCCAGGAGAGGGCGCGCAGCTCAGAGAGGGTGCGGCAGCCCAGCGCCGTCATCAGGCGCACGCCGCGTTCCTCCAGCGTGGCGCGGGCGTTGTTGCCGAAGGGCAGAGATAAGCCGCCTGACGACTGTACGATGGCCCTTTGGAAGAGCCCCTTGGGGAGCGGGGAGCAGCACAGCGCCTGGGTGGAGCGCCCGCCGGCCGACTGCCCGAATACCGTGACGTTGCCCGCGTCGCCGCCGAAGGCCGCGATGTTTGCCCTTACCCATCGGAGGGCGGCAATCTGGTCGAGCAGGCCATAATTGCCGGTGGCGCCGGCGTCGTTCTCCCGCGCCAGGTCGGGGTGGGCGAAGAAACCGAACACGTTGAGCCGGTAGTGGATGGTGACCAGAATGCACCCCCGCCGGCAGATGGCGTCGCCGTCAAACTCAATCTCGTGCCCGTAGCCATTGGTGAATGCGCCGCCGTGAATCCACACCATCACCGGCAGGCGCTCGCCGGCAGCGGCCGCCGGCGTCCAGACGTTGAGCACCAGACAATCCTCCCCCATAGGCGGCGGGTAGTCCCCGCTCGCGTAAAACTCACGCCCATATGGGGTGTCAGGGGTGTGGGGCGTGCTCTGGGGGCAGGCGGGGCCCCACTGGTCGCAGGCGCGTACGCCGCTCCACGGCAGGGGCGGCTGGGGGGCGCGCCAGCGCAGCGGACCCACCGGTGGCGCGGCGTAAGGGATTCCCTTGTACAGCGCGAAGCCCCCTGCGGACGGTACGCCCCGCACCGCGCCACTCTCAATCGTCGTTTCCATCAGCATCGTGTCCACCTCTTTCATTGCTTTTATGATATGACTTCCACACCAAAGGTCAAGTTGTTTTCCGGCTCAATTTTGCGCTTTGCGGTTGATGGTGCCGCAGCCCGATGGGGGACTGCTCTTTGCATTGGGCGGCAGAACGGGTGCTTACCACCAACACAGCGTGTTGCGATGGGGTATTACCCCCACCCTGTGGCAGACGATTTGTTAAAATCGTTGAGAGCAGGGTGAGCAACACAGCGTGTTGCGATGGGGCGCTCGGTTCGGATGTTTTCCGTCTGCACAAATCCGACTAGCACCGCAGAGATGACGATGGCATCCTTTGCGATTTGTAGGTCATTTTCACAATTGTCGGCGCATCTCTCGACAGCGACGGGTCGGCCAATCATTCCCTGGTTGAAGCAGCCCTCCCGCCCTCCAAGAGGGGGGGAGGGTTGCAACAGCCAGAACACTCGGGATACACAGACAGTGCAGCCAAGTCCTTGGGGAGTACTTCTCCGACCTGTATCGTGGAAAGATATAACCCGGAATAAATGCGTTGGCCCTTCCTGCCTTCCGCTTGCGCGCAGATCGTCAAAAGTTTACAATATTTGGTAAGTCGCCGGCACGGC
>JAEYRA010000005.1 GCA_023409755.1 Bacillota bacterium | reverse complement strand
ACCTCGGCCTCCACATCCGCGCCCATGGCGTGGGCAATCTTGCAAAGCCCGTTGAGCTTTTTACTGTTTTCCTCATCGCTCAATTTGGAGCAGTCGTACATTACCGACTGGAAGCCGCAGCGCAGGGCCCAGCACAGTTCGTCCTCGTCGCTGCTGTGGTCGAGGTGCAGGCACACGGGCACGGGGGACTTGGCGGCCATGTGGCGGCCCACGGCGATGAAGTCGTCCATCGACATGTAATTGGTCATGCCGGGGTACTGCATCAGCAGCACGGGCTGGCGCGCTTCGGTGGCGGCCTCAATGAGGATGCGGATGTGTTCGTAGTTGAGGTTGTTGTACGCGGGGACGCCATACCCCTTTTCCCGGGCGTCGGTCAGCAGTTCCTTGAAACCAACTAGCATGGGGCAAACCTCCTGTGTGTCAAATGGGGGCCTCGCGCACCCGGAGGCGTGCGGGGCCGTTTGGTTCAGTATAGCACCGCTGGGCATTGTTTCCATTGTGGAATTGGAATTGTCTAGCAGACAGCGGCGATTCCCCGCGCCTTTCCAAATGGGAAATGACGAGGGGTTCTGGCTTAGCCGCCGGGCTTGGACAAGAGGACGCGCTGCGCTGAGCGGTCCTTTTGACGGCGCAAAAGGACCCAAAACGCCTTTGGGCGCGGACGAACTTCCAAGACCTGATGACCGGCACCAACCAAGAGGCAGAGGGCGGTAACTCGCAAAGGCCTTGCTCCGCAACGCCCTTGCTCAAACATCCCGCCCCTCTGTCGCCGACTTACTGCCGCCGATCATCAGGGGGAAGTCCGAAACGCGCCCGTTGGAAACGGGTGGATACGACTCAAGGGGCGCGCCCCTTGGGAATCCCCTCAATGGCTTGAACAGGGTGTATGCGTTCTCTCCCCCCCTCCCCCAAGCCTGGGGGAGGGGCTGGGGAGAGGGTTCGCTCGCGCAGCTAAACGTACGGGCTATCGCATGCCAAGTGCCGCCGATGGCCAGGGGGAAGTTCGAAACGCGCCTATTGGACGCACGACCAACTTTCTCGCTACAGCCAGGGACTTCGATTGTTCTCTGTCCAAGTGAGAGGTAGTGCTGGGTACGGTTCTAGCAGCGGAAGCCCGACAGCCAGTCTATCGCGGGCGCGTTTCGAGTTTCACCCGGGCGGCTGGCGGCGCATCGCTTGCGACAGAGGGGCGAGTTACCGCCCTCTGGTACTCAGCTTGTGCCAGCCGTCCGGTCTAGGAAACTCGTCCGCGCCCCAGGCGGTTTTGGGTACTTTTGGCGCCAACCAAAAGTACCGCCCGCGGCAGCGCCTTGCGCCGTATAGGCGACAATCTGCGAGGCGAACGACCAGCCACGGCCCTCGGCCTTGCGCCAGTCGGCGCTTGAGCCTACGGCAGTTCCCTATGCCATATCATGCGGCAAAGACGACAAGCGCTGCCGCGGGCCACAATGACCAGCGGCAGCGCATCCCATTATTCTACGGTATCGAATTCCACCGGCCCAAGGTACTTCGTCAGCTCCTGGAAGATCGGCACATACTTGCCGTGGAGACCGGTGACGTGGTGGATGTAGGGGCCGGTGACGAACTTACGCTCCCACGCGGGCCAGTCGTTGACCTCAGCCCACACGTAGTTGCCGTTGGTGACCGGGCCATCCACGCCGCGGGCCTGGCCGGCGAAGAGCTTGTACTCCCCGCGCACGCCGTCAAACCGCGCGATGGTGATGTCGCCGCCCTTGATCTCCCAATAGCCTTTATACTCCACGATCTTCCGGTCGGCGGGGTCGCGGGCCAGCTGCTGGGGGAAGGGCCCGCAGTGCCACAGCAGTTCGGCGTTGTCGTTGGTGGGGTGGCGCACGGTGAGGTCAGCCAGGAAGGGTACGGTGTCGCCCATGGCGGCCGCGTGGGCCAGCGCCGAGGTGACCGCCCCGTGGATGTCGGTTTCGCAAGCCGTGGGCAGGCCCCGGTCGGTGAGGTCGCCAAACACGAAGCACACGCCGATGCCCATCGTTTGGCGGAAGGTGCTCCAGCATTCGCTGGCCATGGCCGTCAGGCCGTGCTGCTTGGCCGCCTGCAGGGCCGCCAGCTCCACCGCGGCAATCTTGCGGATGTCCTCGGCGTCCATGGCGCTGCAGTCCACCTTGCTCTCAATATCCGCGACCATCTGGGCCACGTCGCCGGGGTGGCTGGCCAGCAGCTTCTCGGCCTGCCACGCGATGTCGGTCGTGGACATGGGGACGACCTCGATGCCGAACTTCTCAATGAGCTCGCTTTCGTTGACCATGACGGACTGGAAGGGCTTCGGGCGGGTGTTGATCTGCCCGATGCGCATGCGGCGGAACTCCCGCGCGGCGCTGGCCACCCGCACAAAGTCTACAAACCCGCGCTGGAAGGGTTCGTCCTCCAGCCGGCAGTTCTCAATGTAGGTGAAGGGCACGCCGTAGCGCACCAGACCCTTGCCGCTGGCAAAGAGCCCGCACTGGATGTCGGTCTGGCGGGGGCCGATGCCCTCGGGGGCGGTGTCGCGGGGGCCCCACAGCAGCACCGGCACGCCCAGGGCCTTCCCCAGCAGCGGCACGACTTCCTCGGAGCCGAAGTTGACGTGGGCGATGACGACGGCGTCGACCCCTGCCTCGCGGAAGCGGCGGGCCACGGCGGGCACGTCGGCCGGGTCAATGAGGAGCCCCTCGTCGTTGAGCCAGTCGATGTCCACGATCTCCACGCGGCCGGCGCCCAGCTTCTCCATCTCCTGGCGGATGGCGCGCTTGTTGTCCAAGGCATACTTGATGTCGTACATGCGCCGGCGCGTGGGCGCGTAGCCGATCTTCACCGTCCAGTCCCGTTGGTAGAGCATGTGGTTCCCTCCCTTTCCCGCGCCTGCGGCGCGAAGGCGCGGCCCGCCCCCGGCGCGCCGCTGGCCTGTGTTAGTATAGATATATCACATTTGCGGGGGAATTCCTGCCGTGAAACCGGTTGCAGGATGGGTTGTGTAGACAGGGGTTATGGTTAGGTGAATGGGGGTTGGTTATTCATTGGGGTATATGGCTGATCACCAGCATTGCTAACGGTATTGAATGTGCGTCGACACGATCAGAATGACATCGCTGGAGTTCAATAGGAGTTCGGTAGCAAGGGCGGGGCCGTCCAATAGGCCACCATCCGTTTTGCTTTTGCTCCCATCACAACAAGGCGTCGCTTTGATTTCATTCACATACACGCTCGCACCCCACGGCTCGTGTGCTGTGATGGAGAACCGGTGCGTCGTGGCAATGCCGTTGCTGAGCAGTCATACCCATGTTTATGGAACGCGCTGCGCTGGGCGGCACTTTTGCAGCGTCAAAAGTGCCCAAAACCGCAAGAGGGCGCGGACGAACTTCCAAGACCTGACCATCGGAACCAGCATTGATGCAGCGGCGGGTAACTCGCCTGCCCTTTGCTTTGCAAAGCGCAAGCTCAAACATCCCCGCCCGCTGTCGCATGCCAAGTGCCGCCGATGGCCAGGGGGAAGTTCGAAACGCGCCTGTTGGGAGCGGAGAATACGACCCAAGGGGTGTACCCCTTGGGAATCCCCACCATGGCAAGAGCAGGGTGAAGGCGTTCTTGACCTTCTCCCTGGCTTATGGGAGTGGACAGCAGAGTTTAGCTTCCGCACCGGAAGCCAAGTGAACCGTCTCCCTCGGACGCGTTCGAGTTTCCCCCGGGCGGCTGGCGGCACGTAGCTGACGACAGAGGGGTGGGATGTTTGAGTCTTTCCGTTGCGGAGCATAAGGAAAGGCGAGTTACCACCCTCTGCTACTCGCCTTTTTGCCAGCTGCCCGGTCTAGGAAACTCGTCCGCGCCTCCTAAAGCGTTTTGGGTCCTTTTGCGCTTCAAAAGGACCGCCCAGCGCAGCGCGTTCCTAAAAAGGATGAAGCACAATGGAAGCACTCACAGAGCGCCGCAATCGTCGCTCGATTCACCGACAGCAGGCGGGGGTCACCAACAGGAGGATAGCTGCAGTGGTTGGCGGGCTGCGCTGCCGTACAGCGCTTAGCGTCGTCTTGTAGGAGGTGGGGAAACAAACAGGAGGATGGCTGCAGTGGTTGGCTGGCCACATTGCTGTACAGCGCTTGCGCTGCTTCGCAGCGAGTGCTTTTTTGACAAAAAGCACCATAAGCTCGTACGGTTCGGCGCACCTGCGGGTGCACCCTCCCATTTGCCCCCCGCTCCCCCATGCGCTATAATAGACAGAATCGGAGGCAAGCAATGAACACGACGGTGCCGCCCTTTCTGCGGGCGGCGGCGGAAGGCTTCGCGGCGGCGGGCGGCGCGCTCTATGTGGTGGGCGGCCGGCCACGCAATGCCCTGCTGGGGTTGCCCGGCGGCGATTGGGACGTCTGTGGCCCCCTGCCCCCGGGTGAGGCGATGGCGGTCTTTGCCGCTGTGCCCGGCGTCACCATCGCCCCGCGCGATACGGCCTTGGGTACCTTCGGTGCCCTGTGCGAGGGTGAGGAAGCCGAGTACACGACCTTCCGGGCGGAGAGCTACGGCCCCGGCGGCGGCCACCGGCCCCAGCGCGTCACCTTCGGCGTGCCCCAGCGGGAGGATGCCCTCCGTCGGGATTTCACCGTCAACGCCCTCTATTGGGACATCGCCGCCGGGGAGTTCATCGACCCTCTGGGCGGCCGGGCTGACCTCGAACGGCGGGTGCTGCGTACCTGCCGCGTGCCGGAGGAAACCTTTGACGACGACGGCCTGCGCCTGATGCGTTTGGTGCGTTTCTGCGCCGAGCTGGGCTTTGTGCCCGAGCAAGCCACCGCCCGCGCCGCGCGGGAGAGGGCGCACTTGCTCCGCGACATCGCCCCCGAACGCCTGTGGGGGGAGCTGAAGCGCCTGCTGCTGGCCGACACCAAGTACCCACCCCGCCTCGCCGAACCCCCGAAAGGGAAGGACGGTCAGGCGGTCTTTGCCCCCGCGTCCCCCGTGGCGCTGGGTTTGAAACTCTTCGACGAACTGGGCCTGCTGGATGTGGTGCTGCCCGAGCTGGCCGAGGGCCGTGGAGTCGCCCAGCGGGCAGATTACCACGACCACGACGTGCTGGGCCATGCCCTGGCGGCCTGCGCGGCGGCCCCGCCCCGGCTCACCTGCCGGGTGGCGGCCCTGCTCCACGATGTGGGCAAGCCCGCGGCGCTGCGCCAGGGGGGCCGCATGGTGGGCCACGACCGCATCGGGCAGGGCATGGCCGCGGCCATCCTCACCCGCCTTCGCTGCCCCAACGCCTTCGTCGACGAGGTCTCAGCGCTCATCGGCGCGCATATGACTGACCTCGACGGGCGGATGGGCGAGGACAAGCTGCGATTGAAATTCGTGCGGCTGGGGCGGGCGCGCACCGAGGAACTCATTGACCTGCGGCGCGCCGATGTGCGGGGCAGCAAGCCCGTGCCGGCCGACTTCGACCCGGCGGCGCGCTGGGTGGCCATCCTCGCCCGCATGGACGCTGACCGCGTGCCCTGGACCCTTGCGGACCTCGCTGTGGACGGCGGCGACCTCATCGCCCTCACTGGCGGGCCGGGGCCCCAGGTGGGCAAGCTCCTGGCGGCGCTGCACCGCCACGGGGTGCTGCGACCAAGAGAGAACACCCGCACTGCCCTGTTGCGGCAGGCGCGGACCATATGGAACGACCAACGATGGAGGAATGAACGATGAGCCTTTTGCTGAAAAACGGAAGCGCACTCATTGACGGGCAGTTCCGCCCGGCGGATGTGTTGGTGGAGGACGGTGTCATCGCCGGCATCGGGCAGCTGCCCGGCACGGGGCTCGATATCACCGGCTGCACGGTGGTGCCCGGGTACATCGACGCTCACATCCACGGGGCGGCTGGCTTCGGGGTCTGCGAGGGGGCCGACGC
>JAEYRA010000132.1 GCA_023409755.1 Bacillota bacterium | reverse complement strand
GAGCCGGCAGTCGTGCCATCAGCTCCCCAAAGGGGATAGCATCCTCCGGTTTGCTCAGCAATGCCGAGCCAAAGGCGGCGAACAGGTGGGAGTCGGCAGGCACCAGCGCGGTGTCGGCCGTCAGGTGCAGCGTCTCCGCAAACCGGGCGCGAAGGGCGTTCAGGAAATGCAGGGGGCCGCCCAGCAGCGCCACCTTGCCGCGGATGGGCTTGCCGCAGGCTAGCCCGCTGATCGTCTGGTTGACGACCGACTGAAAGACCGACGCGGCAATGTCCTCACGGCTGGCCCCTTCGTTGAGCAAGGATTGCACGTCGCTCTTGGCGAATACTCCACAGCGGGAGGCGATCTGGTAGAGGGTGGTGGAACGCTCGGCCAGGGCGTTGAGGCCCATGGCGTCGGTGTTCAGGAGCGACGCCATCTGGTCGATGAACGAGCCGGTGCCGCCCGCGCAGATGCCGTTCATGCGCTGCTCCACCGTGCCGTCGAAGTAGGTGATCTTTGCATCCTCGCCACCCAGCTCAATGGCCACGGTGCAGCCCGGCAGCAGGCGGCTCACGGCCTCCGTGCTGGCGATGACCTCCTGCACGAAGGGCACGCCAATGAGCCCCGCCAGACCCATTCCGCCGGAACCGGTGATGGTGATGGACACGGATGCCCCGGAAAACTGCTGGAATGTCTCTTGGAGCAGTTCTTTGAGCGTGCTGCGGGTGTCCGAGTAATGGCGCTTGTAGCTCTGGTGAATTTGTAACCCGTGAGAATCCAGCAGGACGGCCTTGATTGTGGTGGAGCCAATGTCCAGCCCCAGGCGGTAAGTCTCTGTCATGTGCGCGCGGCCCGTGCCGCTATCCCTCCAAACGATAATCGAAATACGTATGATGAATACTTTATTTTACCACATGCGGGGGTTGGGTTCACCGCATGATTTTTGATGGGACATAAGGATTGTGTAAATTGTTTGGAACCATTGACATGCTGTTGGCAACAATGACATGTTATGCTGGTGCAAAACAAGGGAGGCTAAGAACGATGGATGTTCGTGAGGAGACACGGCCGGTTTTTTATGTGCTGGGCCAGCTGGGACGGGGCTCAGCGGGGGAAGGCCCCGCGTGGATTCCCCCGCTGTGGCAGCGGGCCAACGAGCGCTTTGGTGAGATTGCCCCACTGGCACTGCATGGGCAGGATGGCAACCTTGCTGGCCTGTGGGGCGCGATGAGCGATGTGGAGGGCCATTTCCATCCTTGGGGGCAGGAGGGGCTCTACCTGGCCGGCTGCGAGGTTGCGGCTGGCACCGTGCCGCCCACGGGCTGGACGCTGTGGCGCATCCCGGCGCAGCGGTACCTGGTGGTTGGCTGCACCCAGCAAACCTATGGCGAGGTGTTTCGTGCCCTTTTGAGCGATGCGCTGCCCGCCCGCGGCCATCAACTGGCCGGGGCTGTGCATGAGCGTTACCACGATGCCGGTGACGGCGGGCTGGAGCTCTATTTCCCGATTGAGAGGTACTAGCTCCTCTGCTCACTCTCCGCGGGCAATGGTTTTTTTGGTGCAGCTTGTTGCTCTTGCTGCGCCTTTTTGTCCGCTTGCAGCTTGGCCTGTTTGCGTGTCTTTACCTCTGCCACCACCCAAAGCAGCAGCGGCAGCACGACACTGATGGGGATGATGTAAAACCTGAAATAGATTAAGGCAAACTTAAACATGTCCACGACGTTTTTTGATACAAAGAACGAGCATGCGGTCATCAAAAGACCCATGGGAGCAACCAATGATTTGTAGTGCTGGCCTGTCAACTTGGAGACGCCCAGCGTCGCCACATAGAGGCAGGAGACGATCTTTGCGTACCCGCCAAACAGAAACAATAAGATGATGAGAACCTGTATACCTTGCAGGAAATCCGCCACATTAATGAGGCTGACAACCTGGTAGGAGGGATAGTAGTATTTGTTCATCTCCTCATGTCCCAAAGTCAGTACGTTGCGAAGGTTTGTCAATGTCAGGATTATGGTTGCAGCCCCGAAAGCGGTCAAAATGACATGAGTCCCTTTCTTGGGTTCAGCGAGCGGCTTGAGTGCAAAGAGAACGATGATCGTCTCCATAAAGGGAAATGCCCAGATGTCAGTTGCTCCCTTCGCAACCGGCCCAATACCATCTTCCAAAAAGGGTTCCAGATTCGTCCACTCCCATAGCTTATAGGAAGCACCGATGTTTATGATAAGCAATACTATTACGATTGGCATGACCAGTACCGCACCCCGAGGCAGAGTGCCGATGTGTGCCCGCAGGCACCAAATGCTTAGAATACCCAGAGGTAATGCAAAAAAGTACTGCGGTATTGAAGTCATGGACACGATTTGGATGAATTCCGTAAAGTTTCGGATCACCAGGGCACCCAAGTGAAACCCAAAGAAGATAAAACAGAGGCAGGAAAGCGTGCCCAGCACAGGGCCAAAGAGTTCTCGCTGCATGTCAAAGAGGTCTTTATCCGGATAAAGCTGCAGAAGGCGGCCAAAGAGCAGAGCGAATGGCACGGCCATGAGGAACGCTACGGGCACAGTGAGCCATATTTCACGGTTGGCTTCCCGCCCCGGCGTCATCACAGTGGTGGTTCCAATCAAGAAGAGGATGAGTAAGCTGTAGCCTTGTCTTGTGCTAACTTTTTCGCCCATGTTATGCTCCTGATTCCGTCGGGGTTTCCTCCGGCAGCTTGCTCTGTTGACGTTGCTCTTGCGGTGCTTCGTTCTCGTTTCGTTGTTTGTTCCTACGCCTTTTGTCCTTCCACATGCCGACAACCAAAAGCACCAGGGGGAGTAGTAGCCCTGTGGGCAGGGAGTATAGGGTGAACGCCTCCTTCACCCATCGCAGCAGGTCGGGCATATCCTTCACCACAAAGAGCGAAAAGACCATAAAGAGCATGCCAACTGGAGCGGCGAGCATCTTGGTTGACATTTTAATGAGTTTGCTGATCCCTAACGTTGCGGCATAGAGGAAGATCGTGATTTTGACGTAATACCCCACCATGATGACCAATGCTCCGATAATTTGCAGCCCCTGCAGGAACATTCCGACCCTAGCCAGCTTCACCACTTCATAGGACGGAAAATAGTACCTCTCCACCAAGGTATCGCCCAGCACCATGATGTTACGTGTATAGATCAACATCAAAACCAAGGATGAAAGCGCAAAGGCACCAAGAAAGGATCGTGTGATCTTTTGTGGGTTTGTCATTGGCTGGCAGAACGCAAGCACCATTGGCACCTCCAGGCAGGGGATTGTCCACAATTCCAGCGAGCCTTTGATCACTGGTTGAAGGCCATCGTAGAGAACAGGCTCCAGATTGGCGATGGACCAGTTGTTGATGGAAAACAGGGTGTTCACTGCCAACAGAACAATGATTACGGGCATTGCCAGCAGGCAGAAATGACCCAAACGATGAATGCCAGAGCGGATGCACCAGATGCTGAGCAGGGTTAGTGGCACCGCGAAGACATATTGCTCCACATTGGGAAAGGCATCTATCTGAATGAACTCCGTGTATTCCCGCAGTATCATGGAACCGGTATGAAACCCATACCATGTAAAGAGTGCGATAAAAATTCGGCCAACAACAGGCCCCAGTAAATCAATCTGTGCATCATAAAAATCCAAGCGGGTGAACTTGATCGGTTTCGTATAGATCAACACCAGTGGCACAGCCATGAGGAATGAACCGATGACGGCAAGCCAGATATCTCGTATGGCCACTTTCCCCGGGGTGACGATCACCGTGGAGCCGACTAAAAACAATATGAGTACGGAAAGGACTTGCCGTCTGCTGATCGCTTTCTCTTGCATAAGCTTCACTCCAGTGGGCCAACGAAGAATTCGATTGCTTTCTCGATTGGTTTATTTGGACTGGGAATTTCCACGCCGTTGGCGAGCAACGCAACCAGCACCAGCAGGATGGTGGTTAAGCCAATGTAAAGATAGGTGTGCTTCCAGTTCTTGGCCTTGATGGATGGGATCAAGTCTTGCAGGCCAAAGAACAGCACGGGGGCCAGGATATAGATGAACATCTGCATGGTTATTCTCCGTTTACTGCTGGTTCCTGGATGAGGCCGGTGTTCCGCAGCCTCAGTTTCGCGCCGACTGTCACCTGCATGTCTTTGTACAGCTCGCGCCATTGGCTGTACATTTGCTTCCATTCCTGGCCATGTTTGTCTTTGTATGCCGCGCCAATACCAAGAACATCGGCACTGTTCATGTCTCTCGTTTTGTCAATCAACGAATACGCGTTTCGCTCCAGCATCATCGCACTGTTGCGAAGCAGGTCTTCAATCAGCGCTTTTTGGTGGGTATCGTCCGTGCTGGCACCATTGATTTCATCCAAGATCACATCGGCATAAACTCTGATATCAACCGAGACTTTTCCGTCGGTATAAGTAGGTTTGATCGTCACTTTATCAGGCATTAGGTCGATTGTGGCGTTGCTGTATGCGCCGGTGGGGCTCGCTGGCAGCGCATATGTCAGTATTTTCTGCTGGTTCAGCAGAAGGAGCATGGTCTTGGTTTCCTCATCATCCAGGTAACCGGCCAACCAGGTATCATTGAACACCGCTGAGCCGGAGACTTGCAACGTGTTGGGAAGATCCTTGTAGATGGAGACCCTGGGAAGGTACGCGGACCGCCCTTCATCCATCGCATCATCATAAAACTCAAAGAGTTTCACCTGTGGAGCTTTACCAATACGCCTTTGTATCCGCAGCGAATTGAGGATCATATCGCTGCTCAAGAGGCTTTCTTCCTGTTCCCCCTGGTTCATCAGAATCTCTTTGGCGGTAGGCATCTTGGATACGACGATGGTAAGGCTCATGTTCAGGTTGTATAACCGGATGAGCATGTCCATCACTTCGGCCATGTATTTTTGCGCCACTTCTTCACTGACAACCACGAGGTCCATATGGTTCCAGAAGAGGACTCTGTCCGTGATGGTAAGGCTGCCGCGTGAGGCATCCAGAATGTTGGCACCCTTCATCACCAAATATTTGGAGGTCATCTGTGGGCTTTCGCCGCCCTTTGTGTTTTCAATTTCCACGGTGATCTGCATCTGCCCGTCCGGTAGATGATCGAAGGCGACCCCAGCCACGAACTGCAGATCCTCCGGTTCGTTGTAGTTGATGTTTGTGCAACCCGATGCGCTCAGAGAAAGCAGCAGCGCAATGGTTGCGCACAACAATTTCGGAGCCTTCCTCATGCATCATCATCCCCCAGACGAACATTGTCCTTCGTGGAAATCTTCCGTGGGCGTAGCTTCATCTGCCACCATGGCGCGCGCACCGCAATGTCCTTTGCGTCCTGCAGGTTCAGCGGCATAACCCCCTGGAGATAAGGAACGCCGAATGACTGCATGCTCAGCAGATGAAGGAGCAGCCCGATCACGCCGAAGGCGACACCAAACAGCCCGTAGAAGTTGGCCAGCAAAATCATGATGATTCGTAAGGCCATTGCCGGTGTGTTGAGTTTGGGTACGATCAGGCTCGTGATGCCCGTGAAGGCGACAACGATGACGACCGGCGCGCTGATAAGCCTGGCTTGTACGGCCGCCTGCCCAATGACAAGGCCACCCACAATGGAAAGCGACTGGCCCAAATAGGAAGGCAGGCGGGTACCTGACTCACGAAGCAGGTCAAAAGCAAAGAGCAGGACAATCGTCTCAAAGATCGTCGGTAACGGCACCTGTTGGCGCGCCGCGTTGATGGCCAGCAAAAGACCGGATGGGATCATCTCCTGGTGCTGTGTCACTAACGCCACATAGAACCCCGGAATGAT
This sequence comes from Bacillota bacterium, assembly GCA_023409755.1. Taxonomy (GTDB): domain Bacteria; phylum Bacillota; class Clostridia; order Christensenellales; family UMGS416; genus JAEYRA01. Next base: position 1,167 of record JAEYRA010000132.1, on the reverse strand, counting down.
GATCGTCAGCAGGAACCCAGCGATACGCATCAAGCGACCCAGCGTGCCGGTGTAGAAATGCTCAAAATAGTCCTGTGCCGTCTGAAAATACTCGATGAAAAGGTGGGGCACCGTCATTACTGCGGGGGTGTTGTCCACCACAATGGCCACACGCCCCTCCAGCAATCGCGAGCAGATGGTGTCGGGCCGCTCTGTAAACCCTATGGTACGGAATATGGAGTATTTGTTATCGTTGATTAGCTCTTCGATGTAGTTGCTGGCCAGAATTCCATCAATGTTAACTTTGTTCAGTCGCCGGTTCAACTCATCCAGCACCGCGTTGTTCACCAGGGAGTCAAGGTAGACCACGCAAACCTTTGTGTTGCTGCGGGTTCCGATTTTGTGCATTTTCATCTTGAGGTCCGGCGTTTGCAGCCTGCGGCGGATGAGGGACAGATTCACCATGATCGGCTCCGTAAAGCCGTCATGGGAGCCGCGCGTCACCTTCTCCAGCTCTGGCTCCTCAATGGCGCGCGAGGTAAAGCCTTTGGTATTGAGGACAAAGGCACCTTCCATGCCTTGTGCGAAGAGTACGGTGTCGCCGCTCAGCACGCCGCTCAGCATGTCATTGATCTCGGTGACATGCTTCATTTCATTGATGTTGACACTGTGCTTTTCGATCCACTCCTTGATGTCCGTGCCCCTCTCCGGGTGGGACTCCACCAGCGGTACCACAATGTTGCGGTTGATGAGCTGGTTGTTGACCATGCCATCAAAAAAGGCGATGCAGCACTCCACATCCCCGCACATCACGGGGCGGGTGATGAACGTATCGTCACCCTCGAACAGAGCCAGAAAATCCTGACGACAGGCGGATGGTTGGTCGGGCTGGGCGGGGGCACCTTGCTGCCCCTGGGGTTGTTGTTTGGGCTTTTGCCGCCGGCCAAAGAGACGCTGGAACCAGCTCAACGTACCGCACCTCGCTTTCTTTGCGGTTACGTTGCCCAGACCCGCTGGAAAAGATGCGGCGGCAGCAGAGCGCTGGCCTGCGCGATGAGAATGCGGAACGATACTGCGCATATGGGATTGTGTGCAAAAGCCGACAGAAAATGTGAAGCTCTGATCGGCCGTTAGTCGGGGAGAAGACGGAACGCGGCACGAAAAGGCGGTCGCTCGGAATGGGTGAAA
>JAEYRA010000099.1 GCA_023409755.1 Bacillota bacterium | reverse complement strand
CACCTGACGGCCGACACCGCGCTGGTGCCTGCCGACTCCCACCTGTTCGCCGCCTTTGGCTCGGCATTGCTGAGCAAACCGGAGGATGCTATCCCCTTTGGGGAGCTGATGGCACGACTGCCGGCTCTGGACAGCGGCGCGACCCACGAGGTCGAGCGCCTGGAGCCCCTCTTTGAGGACGAGGAGGACTACGCCCGCTTCCGTGAGCGGCACAGCCGCGCCGCCGCCCCCCGCCGGGATTTGGCTGGGTACAAAGGCGACTGCTTCCTGGGAATCGACGCCGGCTCCACCACCACCAAGCTCACGCTCATCAGCACCGAAGGGGATCTGTTGTACAGCTTCTACGGCAGCAACCGAGGCAAACCACTGGAGCTGGCGGTGAAGCACTTGAGTGAGATTTACCGCCTGCTGCCGGCGGGGGCACGCATCGCGTCCTCCTGTGTCACCGGCTATGGCGAGGGGCTGCTGAAAGCCGCCCTGCGTGTGGACCACGGCGAAATTGAGACCGTGGCCCATTACAAGGCCGCAGACCAGTTCCAGCCGGGGGTGGACTTCATCCTCGACATCGGCGGGCAGGACATGAAGTGCCTGCGCATCCGCGACGGCGTCATCGACAGCATTCTGCTCAACGAAGCCTGTTCTTCGGGCTGCGGGTCGTTCATTGAGACATTCGCCGGCGGGCTCAACCTGACGGCGGCGGAGTTCGCCGGGGCCGCGCGGCTCTCGGCCCACCCCATTGACCTGGGTACCCGCTGCACGGTGTTTATGAACTCCCGCGTCAAGCAGGCCCAGAAGGAAGGGGCCGGCGTCGATGACATTTCAGCTGGACTGGCTTATTCGGTCATCAAGAACGCGCTGATGAAGGTCATCAAGCTCCGCTCCCCCGAGGAACTGGGCCAGCACATCGTGGTGCAGGGTGGCACGTTCCTCAACGATGCCGTGCTGCGTGCCTTCGAGCGCATCGCCGGGCGGGAGGCCGTGCGGCCCGACATCGCCGGGCTTATGGGAGCCTACGGTGCGGCGCTCATCGCGCGGGATCAATACGTGCCCGGACAGGAGAGCACCCTGCTGCCCGCAGAGGCGCTGGAGCGTTTCACCCACGAGACGACCCACCGCCGGTGCGGCCTGTGCGGCAACCACTGCCTGCTCACGGTCAGCCGCTTTGAGGGCGGCGCGTCGTTCATCTCCGGCAACCGGTGCGAGCGGGGCCAGGGTGGCGGGCGGCAGCGCAACGACCTGCCCAACCTCTTTGAGTACAAGTACAATCGTATCTTTGGATACCAAAGCCTGCCGGAGGAGACCGCTCCCCGGGGCGTCGTCGGCATCCCGCGGGTGTTGAACCTCTATGAGAACTACCCGTTCTGGCACACGTTCTTTACGGACTTGGGCTATTCCGTCAAGTTATCTCCTGCCTCCAGCCGGAAGGTCTACGAACGTGGTATGGAGTCCATCCCCAGCGAGTCGGCCTGCTACCCGGCCAAGCTTGCCCACGGGCACATCATGAGCCTGCTGCACGACGGGGTGAAGTTCATCTTCTACCCCTGCGTGTCCTATGAGAAGAAGGAAGACGCTGGGGCCAACAACCACTTCAACTGCCCCATCGTGACGAGCTACCCCGAGAACATCCGCAACAACGTAGAGGAACTGCGGGCGGACGACATCACGTTCCTGAGTCCGTTCCTCAGCTTTCACCACCGGCAGAAGCTTGCTCGCCGCCTGGCCGAGGTGATGGAGCCGCTGGGCGTGAGCCGGGAAGACAGCCTCCGTGCCGCCCACCGCGCCTGGGACGAGCAGGAGCGCGTACGGCAGGACATCCGCGACAAGGGTGAGGAAGTGCTGGAGTGGCTGGACCGCACCGGCAACCGCGGGGTGGTGCTGGCTGGCCGACCCTATCACATCGACCCGGAGATCCACCACGGCATCCCGGAGCTCCTCACGAGTTTCGGCTTCGCCGTGCTGAGCGAGGACGCCGTGGCTCACCTGGCGCAGCTGGAGCGGCCGCTGCAGGTGGTGGACCAGTGGGCTTACCACACCCGGCTCTACCGGGCGGCGTCCTTCACCCGCGACCGTGCCAACCTGGAGCTCATTCAACTGAACTCCTTCGGCTGCGGGCTCGATGCCATCACCACCGATGAAGTGGCGCGCATCACCCAGGCCGCCGGGCGCATCTACACCACGCTGAAGATTGACGAAGTGAACAACCTGGGCAATGTGCGCATCCGCATCCGGTCGCTGAAGGCCGCGATGGATGAGCGCTTGCGCCATGGCGTACAGCCCCAGCCGGCCAAGCCCGCCCCGGAGCGTGTGATGTTCACCCGGCCCATGCGACGCCAGCACACCATCCTTTGCCCGCAGATGTCTCCCATCCACTTCCGCCTGCTGGAGCCTGCTTTCCGCGCGTCGGGCTATCGGCTGGAGGTACTGCCCTGCAACGACCGAAACCTTGTAAACGAAGGGCTGAAGTACGTCAACAATGACGCCTGCTACCCGTCGCTCTTAGTCGTGGGGCAAATCATGAGCGCCGTCAAATCAGGCCGGTATGACCTCGACCACCTGTCGGTCATCATCACCCAAACCGGCGGCGGCTGCCGAGCCACCAACTACATTTCCTTCATCCGCAAGGCACTGCGTAGCGCCGGGTATGGCCACATCCCGGTCATCTCCTTGAACGCCGCGGGCATCGAGCGCAACCCCGGCATGACGTACACCTATCGCCTGGCCAAGCGGGCCATGCAGGCGCTGGTGTACGGCGACCTGCTGATGCGAGTGCTCTACCGCACTCGGCCCTACGAGCGGTTCCCCGGCTCGGCCAATGCTCTGTATGAGCAGTGGAACGCCCGGCTCATCGGGGCTGTGCGCCGTGCCAGCATCGCTGAGTACCGCCGCAACCTCAAGGAAATCGTGGCGTCCTTCGACCGGTTGGAGCTGACCGACGAGGCGAAGCCCCGTGTGGGCGTGGTGGGTGAGATCCTGGTAAAGTTCCACCCCATGGCCAACAACGAAATTGTGGACACGCTGGAAGCCGAAGGCGCCGAGGCCGTGGTGCCCGACCTCATCGACATGCTGCTTTACTCCAGCCACAACGCCGCCTTCAAACACCGGTACCTGGCTGGCAAGTGGATCAACAAGGCGCTCACGAAGATCGTCATTGCCTACATTGAGGCCCTGCGCCAGCCCATGCGCCAGGCGCTGGCCACGAGCGGCCGCTTTGGCGTGCCGGCGCACATCGGCGACCTGGCCGAGCTGGCCACCGAGGTCACCAACCTCGGCAACCAGACCGGCGAGGGCTGGCTGCTGACGGCGGAGATGCTGGAACTCTTGCACAACGGCGTCAACAACATCGCCTGCCTGCAGCCCTACGGGTGCCTGCCCAACCACATCACCGGCAAGGGCGTCATCAAGGAGCTGCGTCACCTCCACCCCGAGGCCAACATCACCGCCATCGATTACGACCCCGGTGCCAGCGAGGTCAACCAATTGAACCGCATCAAGCTCATGCTGGCCATCGCCTTCCAACGCCTGCCGGACGCCACACCACAGGCAGCCCCGGCGGTTCACCGCAGGCATCACACCGCATCCAAAGCGGAGCGCACCGGCGCTGCGCTGCAATAGAGGGAGGAACAACCATGCAACACCCCATTCCGTTGAACGGCTTCATCCAGATCGCCCTGGTCGTGGACGACATGGACAAGGCGCTGGACACCTGGTGCGAGCTCTTTCAGGTGCCGCGGCCTTCGGTGCGCGTCACCACCCCCCAGCCCAACCCCAATGAGACCTACCGCGGGCAGACGGCCTGCTACGGGCTGAAGTTCGCCGTCATCGACTGCCGCGACCGCGGCTTTGTGGTGGAGATCCACGAGCCCGACGAAAACCCATCGACGTTCCGGGAGTTCCTGGACAAGCACGGCAACGGCGTGCATCACATCGGCTTTGAGGTGGGCGAGGCCCGCGACGCCGTCATTGGCGAGCTGGAGACGATGGGCTTCGTGATGCGCAACATCGGCATGTACCCCGGCGGCAGCTGGACCATTGTGGATGGTGAGGACACGCTGGGCGTCAACCTGAACATCAAGCCGCACCCCTAACATTTCGCATCTGCCGCTGCGGCGACAGCCGCGATTTAGAGTACTTGTCAAAATGTCATCGAATCGCCCGGCGCGCATGTCGCCGGGCGATCACAAATTGCAGCTCTCATGCGAGTTTCTAGGGGTACGTTGCGTCTTCGGGCGGAGTTTATCTTTTCTGCTCACGCTAACCCTATCTTTCCTCCCGCCGAATGAATCGGCGGTCGGTTCTTTGATTTGCTCTCTATAACAACTCTCTTTAGCAGCGTTTTGGTACTTTTAATTCCTTTCTATTGTGATAGAATGATGGCTAAGAAATCACGGGGAGCGGCCGGTTTCGTGGCCGCTCGCTGGGAGGATGCCATGAAACGGACGCTGCCTGCCCTGCCCTATGCCGCGCTGGCACTGTGCCTCGCACTAGGCGCACTGGTTGCCGCCGCCCTGTCCGGGGGTACCACCGCCGCCGTACTGCTGCGCCATAGCCTGCCGCCCCTGCTCGTTGGCATGGTGTGCGGCCTGCTGGGGCTGGCACGCGGGTGGGTACCCGGTGGGCATCGCCTGCGGGTGGACCGGGCCCGGCTTCTGCCCGGGCTGCTGGGCTTGGGGCTGTTGGCAACGGGCATCACGTGGGTTGTCCTCACCTATGACCCGCTGGACAGCCGGCTGCCCGCTTCCATGCTCTTCCTGGCCGGTGCCGACGGCCCCACGGCCTATGTGGGGCTGCTGCTGACCGGCTCCCTGCGGCTGGACGGCCACGAGCCCACGCCACCCCGTCGGCAAGCCCTGTGGTGGAACTTGCTGGCCGTGTTGGGTGTGGCCGCGCTGACCGCCGCC
>JAEYRA010000136.1 GCA_023409755.1 Bacillota bacterium | reverse complement strand
CAATGCCCGCAGCAGGCGGTTCGCTACACCGAGGATGAGAACGAGCCCATCGGCGGCAGAATTGAGTTTGACTATGACAAATGCAGCGGTTGCGGGGTCTGCGCTTCGGTTTGCTGCGGCAGCTGCATTGTGATGCGCTAACACACCGGAACGGGGCACCTGCATGCCCGGCAAGGGTTAGTCGGCTGCAGGCACCTCGCAATATCACAGAGGGGGAAATAAGGATGTCAAAAACATGGTACCCGGTCATCAACGATGAGCTCTGCACGCAGTGCGGGGCCTGCACCAATAAATGCAGTCACGGCGTCTACCACCCGGGGAAGGCGCCGCGCCCGGTTGTCGTCAAGCCCGAGGGATGCATCCAGGGGTGCCATGGCTGCGGCAACCTTTGCCCCAATGGCGCGATTGAGTACTTTGGGGACCCAACTGTCAAAGGCGGCACATGCGAATGCTGCAGTTGTGAAGGCTAGGATTTCGCAAGCAGAGAATGGAGGAGACGATATGGAAATTAAGGTGGTCGGATCTGGCTGTGCCAATTGTAAGAAGCTCTACGCACAGACCAAGGACGCGGTGAAGGAGCTAGGCGTGGAGGCCGAGGCGCTGTACGTCACCGACCTTCAGGAGATTATGAAGACCGGGATTATGCGGACCCCTGGCTTGATGATCAACGGCAAGGTGAAGTCGATGGGGAGGGTGCCCGCCGTCAAGGAGATCAAGCAGTTGATTGCCGACGAGCAATAACTGCCGCGCACAGAGGGGAGTGGCCAAGAGGCTGCTCTTCTGTTTGGGGGAAGACAACAAACCCCGGTGACCCTGTGGTCGCCGGGGTTTGCCAGTATTGTCTCGTCGGTCAGTCGTCGTCCGCGCCTGCCATGGCGTCCGGGTACACGGTGGTGGAGAGGACCTTACCGGTCTCTTCGTCCTTGGTCGTCAGCGTCATCTTGTAATCCTCCACGCCGTTGAAGGCCTGGTAATAAGCCGACAGCGTGACCAGACCCAGCACCGCAAAGCCGTCCATGCTGTTTTCGTAAGCTTCCCGGTCCACGGTCATCGTCATTTTCGTCATATCGTCGTTGGTGGTGATGTCTTGGATGGACGGCGTCGCTTCGTCGGCCTTGAGACTCTCAATGTACTCTTTGACGCTGGAGCGCAGCTGCGCCAGCAGTTTCTTATGGACGGCTTTCGTCATGTGGTAGGTCAGGCCGCCGTCTTCGTTTGTGATGACGGCGGCGGCCCCTTCGGCCTTGGCCTCCTCAATGGCAGCGTCCAGGTTGGCGTCCTCCCCCAGCAGGGAGGCGGGGATCGTCACCTCCACGGGCAGCAGCCCCTTGTTGACCTCAATGCTGCCTGCGCTGGACGATGGAGCGGGCGAGGCGGTTTGGGCAGCGGCGGTGGTGGCTTGGGCGGAGGGGGCTGCCGCGGGTGTGGAGGAAGCGCTCGGTACGGCGGATGTTGGGGCGGCGGACCGAACCTGCCCCGCCGGTACGCCGGAGCAACCCGCCAGGCTCAAACAAAAGGAAACGGCCAGCATTGCCGCAATGACTCGATGCATCATGGACCTCCAAGTTCTGTTGCTGCACGGGCGCAGGCAGCGCCGCGCGGTTCCCACAGTCGGCGAATGGCGTGCCGCCGGTCAGGCTCATCGTTCCGGGGTCACCCGGCTCAACCCATTATATCGCATGGTGAACGTGTTTGCGGGGGGTTTTGATGAAGGTGTACCTTATCATCGATGTGGTTTGGCACCCTGCAGCGGTTTGCCGCAGTGGGGGCAGTACGTCCATTGGGTCAAATTCTCTTCGGTTGCCTCTCTTTTCTGAGACAGTTCTTCCAGAAATCCGGCACTCAACAGGCTTGTGGGCAATGCCACCAGCCCGATGCCCAGCACCGCGATCAATGCGCTGAAGAGTTTCCCTAACCCGGTCACTGGATAGATGTCGCCATATCCGACGGTGGTCAGTGTGGCTACAGCCCACCACAGTCCAGCTCCAATGTTCTGGAATTTGTCAGGTTGTGCGGCGCTTTCAATGCCATACATGATGGTGGCGGAGATGAGGAGCAGAAGGAGCATCACGATGAGCACGGTAATGATGGAGGAGGCTTTCTTGCGCAGTACGGTGCCCATCATTTGCAGGGAGGAGGAATAGCGGTGCAGCTTCAGCAACCGCATCATGCGTACCAGCCGCAACAGCCGAAGAATGCGCAGATCAATCGGGATGGCGAAAGGAATGTAGAAGGGTAGAATGGAGATGAGGTCGACGATAGCAAGGAAGGATACTACATACCGTAAACGCGCCTTGGCGGGGGGGAGATCTGGCCGCAGCTCACTGGCCGTCCACACGCGCAGCATGTATTCCACCGTGAACAACAACACGGATATGAGCTCCAGTACGCCCAACGCCGCTACCAGACCTGTAGGCAGCCCGCTAAAGGTGGAAGCCAGCACACCGGCTGAGTTGAGCAGAATTAGTGCCAGCAGGCCATTGTTAACGGCCCGACTTGCCTTGGTTTTGCTGGTTTCGCTGATGCAGCGAAACAGGAACCGGCGAGCGCTATCCATGGCACACCTCGTGGATTTTTCTTCCATTGTAGTCGTCTCGCCAAGGCTGGACAAGATTCTGTAAAAACAGCAGGCACCACCGGTGCCTGCTGTGCAATTTCTTAATTTTGTGGTCTTACTCCTGCGTCCGCTGAATGCAGCCCTCGGGGAACTCTGCGGAGCAGACCGGCTCGTCAAAGAGAACCTCTTCCGGCGAGAGTGCCGGCCACAAATCGTTGTTGTCCTTCATCGCCCGACCCTCCTTTTGATTTCTGGCCTCATTATATCATGCAATCAAATGGAATGCAATACAAAAGTTTGGTTGTTCTATGAGAATGATTCTGGTACGCTATGAGAAACCAATAACGGAGGGATGACCATGGCGAAGCTCATTGGGTTGGATGTGGTGGATCTGCCGGACCTTGTGGCGGTGGGGCGGGCGCTCTGCGCGCCGATGGAGGCCATGATGGGGGACAGCAACCCCATTCCGGCGTTCTGGGACAGGTGCTTTGCCGACGGCACCTTCGCGGCGCTGGAGGCGGCAGCCGAGGGTCAATGGGATCCGTCCTATGTGGGACTCATGGCCGACTTCCGGAGCAGGGAAGGGAAGTTCACCTACCTGTGCGGCATTCTGTATCGTCAGGGGGTCGCCCTGCCGGCGGGCTTTGAGGTGCTGCCCGTGCCGGCGGGCCGGGCGGCGTTGGGTTGGGTGCGCGGGCGCGACACCGCCGATGTGTGCGGCGCGGCCCACGCCCTGGTGACCCAGGGCCTGCAGGCGGCCGGGCACACCTGTGAGCACATGGCGTGGACGATGGAGCTTTACAACTGCCCGCGCTTCACCACCCCCGATGAGGATGGGTGCATTACGCTGGACTACTATATCCCCCTGGATGCATAGCCCAATTTTGCGCCTGGCTGTTCTCGGCGTGACGGTATGCACGCATCCGGCGTGCTTGGTTCACCGCACCTGCCGCCGAACGATTTTGGATGGATCGTGGCTCATGCGGATTATCCGGGAAATACGTTTCGCTTATGGGTGGGCTTACCGTTTGTGTTCACACCGATGATCGTTCCCTCCCGCCGGATAAAGCGGTGTTACCCCCGCGCCCAGCTTGCATGGGCGCGCAGCTACACAACGTGTTGCGACGGGGTATTACCCCCACCCTGTGGCAGATGATTTGTCAAAATCGTTGAGAGCAGGGTGAGCAACACAACGTGTTGCGACGGGGCGCTCGGCTCTTTGGGTTTCTTCCTGGATTGACTGTTTGCAAGCGGACGCGCCCGGCAATTTTGCCGGGCGCTTCTTGTTGTAGGCATCAGGCTTTCTGCAGCACCATCCAGTATTGGGGGTCGTAGTCCGCCGGGGTAACTTCCCGCAGGGCGAAGCCGGCTTCGGCGATCCACCGGCGGGCCAGCGGCACGAAGGCATGGTAGAGATCCTCGGGGTAGCCCAGGTTCAGATCATATTGGTAGACCGTGTTGTTGAAGGCCAGGAACCCGCCGGGCCGCAGCAATTTGAGGTTGGCGGCGATGACCGCCAGGAACCCCTCGCGGGAGGCTTGGCTCCAGCGTGCCGTTCTTCCAGTGGCGGTTGATGATCTCGGTCATCGTGGGCAGCAGATCCCACCAGTTGGCGGCGATGGTGTCGTGGCCCTCCTGCAGGCACAGCAGGTTCTGGATGACGTCGTTGATGGCGTGCTGGTAGGCCACCAGGTCAAAATGCCCGGCGGGGAAGTGCTGCTCCAGGTTGGCGGCGTCGTCCTCCACCACGGTGATCTGCGGGTGCAGGGCGGCGGCGTTGTGGCGGAACCCCTCTGTCAGTCCCTGGTTGAGGTTGGCGGTGACGTACTGCCCCTCCTCACCGGCGAAGAGGTCGGGCCCCATCGGCACCACCACGGTGTCGCCGCTGGCGACCTCCAGCACCTTGAGGGTACGCGGCAGCCCCAGCAGATCAAAGGTGTGGGCCCAGGCCGCGGCGAAATAGCTGTCCAGCATGGCGCCTGCATCGTCCAGGGTGAAGTCGGTGGGCGGGGTCAGTATTTTTGTGAGGTAATCGCGCAGTGCGGCCTCGTCCATCGACTGAAGGCGCCGGGCAGCGGCGGGGGTGCCGATCTCCAGCAGGCGGGTACGGAAGCACGCGTTTGACATTTGGTATGCGGCGGGTGCGGCGTTCATGGCAAAATCCTCCCAACGGTTTACTTGCGTCATGACAGGGAGTATTATACTGATATCGATTGCGAATTTCTCGGCCTGTATTGGTAAAAGTTCGCACAGGATTGACGGGGGAGCGTATGCGAAGGGACAGCCGTTACGAGGACATGGACATGCCGGACGTCCGGTTTCCCATCAAGTTGTTCCTGGTGGAGAGCACAACGCCCGGCAGTTTGCTCTTTGACGCCCACTGGCACGAGCAGATCGAGCTGCACTATTACCTCTCGGGCACCGCACAGGTGCGCTGTGGCGGACGGGAGGTAACGGTAACCCAAGGGGACGTGTTGCTCGTCAACAGCAACGAGCTCCATCACGGTGAGTCCGTCACCGGCGACACCCGCTACTGGGTGTTCATCTTTGACCTGTCGCTGATGCAGAGCAGCTTCCAGGACAACATCGAGACCAAGTTTGTTGCACCCATCAGCCAAAGCCTCATCCTCTTTGACAACTACCTGGGGGGCGATGGTGAAGTTGAGGGCTGCATCCGGCGCATCATCGATGAGTATGAGGTGCGGCACACCGGGTATGAGTTGGCCATCAAGAGTGAGATTCTGCGGCTCATCGTGCTGCTGCTGCGGGGCCATGTGCGCCGCGTGCTCACGGAGTCCGAGTACCAGCAGCGCACCCAGACCGCCGCCCGCTACCAGAAGGCGCTTGATTCCATCGAGCGCAACCTGACCGGCACCATTTCCCTGCAGGAGCTGGCCCGACAGGTATCGGTCAGTCCCTCCCATTTCTGCCGCCAGTTCAGGTTGCTGACGGGGCGTACCCTCAGTGAGTACGTCAACCACCAGCGCATCAACCGCGCCGCGGCCCTGCTGGCCCAGGGCGATGTCAACGTCTCCGAAGCCGCCGAACGGGTGGGCATTCACGATCTCAACTACTTCAGCCGCCTCTTCAAGCGCGAGCGCGGCCTGTCGCCCACCGCCTACCGCGCCGTGGCGGCAGCGCCGCCCGGCACCATCGCACGCCGGGGCAGCGGGCCGCTGGGGGAGTGAACGCCTGCGCTTTGACGGAAGGAACGTGCCAATGAGTCAGTTTCTGCGGCAGCGCTGCCCTGCACCATCGCGCATCGGAGAAGTTGGCCGCTGGGAAATGGAGCCGTCTGTCGACTGGGCGCATACAACTGACGGCGTTCAACGATATAGTATGTTGGAGCTCATTTAAAGTTTTTTGCAATGAACCGCTGGGCATCTGGTAGGAAAAGCGACCGGAGGTGTGCGTATGTTTGCGGAAAATGCGTTGGTACGGGGTGGCGTTACCCTGCTGCAAATGGTGGTGGCGCTGTGGGCGTCCTGGGCAGCCGTGTGGGTGGGGTCGCAGGTGGCTCTGCCGTTTGTGCAATCACTCTCCGAACCAGCGGCGTGGACGCTGACATTTGCCCTCCCCTCATTCCTCTGTGTACTGGTGGCTTCATTGGCATTCACGTTGGTGGTGTCTTGGGGTCAGTGGAGGGATCGCCGCCGCAGTCGGGGTGCGTTGCCTGTTGTGCTGACGTTGACGGTATTCGGTGTGCTCTTCACGGTGACGCTTTTGCCAGTCACCGTTCTGGTTCGCCCCGTACTGGACTATTTCATGATAGCCAGCGGGCAGGACTATGCGTTGCATCTGTTTGTCGCGGCCTTCCTGCTGCCATACATCTGGGCGTATCTGTTTGGCTTTGGGTCAGGCACCAGGCGCCAACGGGCCGCTGCCCAAGCCTAGCACTCAAAGAGCCGCCCGCGGTAGAGTTTGACCTGCTCCACCATGTGGCCGATGTTGCCCTCGCCGGCAAACTCGGTTTGGTCGAAGAAGTCGCGACCCAGCGGTGACCAATAAAGCTCGTTCTCCTCGCCCCGCACGGCGACCTCGTGTTTGAGGCGGCCCACGTAGGCCTCCACTCGGCAGTCGGCCAGGGGGTAGGTGAAGTCCATGAGGTGGGTGAGGGTGATGTCCTCCCGCCCGATGGCCGTTTCCTCCTCCAACTCCCGGTAGGCGGCGGTAAGCCCGTCCTCGCCCGGCTCAATGTGCCCTCCCACCAGGTTGCTCAGGCCCCGGTAGGGGTCCTTCCGCCGGCGGCAGAGGAGTAGTCTCGTCTCATCGGGGGAGTACACCAAGATCACATTGTAGCCCTGCATACCCCAACCTCCTGCCTAATGATACAAAAAAACCGTGCTGGAACGCACGGGTAGTTGTTATATACAAAAGCGACGGGTTCGCGGTATCATGCCCTGCCATGGATGAGCCGCCTGCAACCGAACGAACCTTCAGAGACAGACGGTCGAAGTTTGACCGGCTCGACAACAGCCCCATCGCTTTGTTGTCACACGAACGAAAAATCGTGTTTATTATAGAAAGTTCGTTGGGTACTGTCAAGGTTTTTGGGCACCATTTTGGCGAACGGATCCAATCACTATGGCCGTGACCGCCGCAGCCGGCCGCACAGGAAGTCGCCCACCAGCGGGTTGCCCGCGGCCACCAGTTCCCGCAGGAACTTCAGGTGCACCCCGGCCACCAGCGGCTGGCTTTCATCGAGCGGCGTCTGGCAGGTGACCCGGCCGCCCTGGCGCAGGAAGGTTTTGAGCGTCAGCCCCCCGGCGCAGATGCGGGCAATGTCGCGCTGCCGCAGGTAGAGGATGGCAGCCGTCTCGCTGGCGGGCTGGGGCTCGCTGCGCGCGTAGGCCAGGAAGAGAGCCGTGGAGCGCACCGGCGTGCCGGTGACGATGAGGGGCTGCCAGGGCAGCGGCACCGGCTGCACGATGGGCCGGGCACGGGCCGTCCAGCGTAGCTTGTAATAGGTCTGCGGTGCATTCACCAGCCGCACGGCCACCCGTGCTTCCTCCTGCAGCTCCCGCCCCAGGGCGGTGAGGGGGCCTTCACCGGGCTCCACGTGGCCGCCCAGGCGCACCACGTCCAGGCCCCGTCCCTCATGGTCGGGCCCCACCACCATCGCCAGGCGCCCGTCCCACATCACGTAGGCACCCACCGTTGTCAGGTTTTGAAAGATTCGGTTCTGCACGCCGTCCTCCGAGTATTCCCCCACAGTATAGCCCAACGGCCGTGCCGGGGAAAGGGGGGACAAGCCATTCGCGGACGCCGCTGTGGCGACGCCCGCGATTTGGACAGCTTGCTCTTATTTCTCTGAATCGTTCGCCGCACATGTCGCCGAACGATATCAAGCTGCAGTCCTCATGCGACTTTCCCAGATTACGTTTCGCCTGCGTGTGGGATTTTACCGTCTGCCTTGCTCTGACTTTCATTTCCCTCCCGCCGGATGAACCGGCGCTCGGCTCTAGGTTCTCGTCCCTGTGCTGGTGCCCATAGCAAACGGGAGGGGACGCACCTAGCGTCCCTCAGAGTGTCTACAAACCCACTAGAATGAGCAGTGGGTAGCGAACCTCCCGCCGATTCATTCGGCGGGAGGAAAGAAAGCGCTGGTACGAGCAGATAAGAAAATCCGCCCGCAGGCATAACGTACCCTTAGAAAACCGCATAAGAGCTGCAATTAGCGGTCGGTCCATCGCAATACTTCGTATTGCTCGCGTTGCTCTCAACGATTCTAAAGAATCGTCTGCAGCAACGTGGGACTGAGAGTCGGCGACATGTGCGGCGACCGGCCAAGCTATCGTGAGAACAAGTTGTCTGAATCGCGGCTGTCGACTTTGTCGACAGCCTGAGGGACGCGTCATACGCGTCCCTTCTTTTCTGCTTTAGCAGGTTCTGGGCCCGAAGGGGACAGAGCAAAGAACCGCCCGCTATGCGGGTGGGGTTAAGGCTTAAGCAAAAAGCATCGGCTATCTGTTAGAATGACGAATGTTCAGGCCGTCAGA
>JAEYRA010000085.1 GCA_023409755.1 Bacillota bacterium | reverse complement strand
CAATGCCCCGCTCCAGCGTTTGAATGTCGCACGGTGCGGCATACACGGCCTGCGTCGCCGCCTGGGCCATGCTATGGCCGCCCTCGCCACCCTTCCCCACGGCGGACACCCGGTAATAATAGGTTTTACCGGATTGCAGCTTGCCGTCGGCATAGGAGAGACTGCGCGTGGTGGCGATCAGTGCATAGCTTCCGTTGGCGCTGGAAGCGCGATACAGCCGGTAGGATGACGCACCGGACACCGCTTTCCAGCTCAACCGCACCGAGGTAAACCCGGTCGTCGCGCCGCTCAAGCCCGATGGGGCAGAAGGCTTGGTGTAGGCCGCCGCCGCGCCGCTGAAAAGCCCCTCGCCCTTGGAGCCCGCAGCCCGTACCTTAAACGAATACCGGCTGCTGGCTGCAAGCCCCTTGCACACATAGCTTTTCTTGTCTGTCTTACCTATGTAGACGTAGGCCTTTTTGACGCTGTCGTACCGATACACGGCATAGGCGGTTGCGCCTTTCACACCGGACCAACGCAGAGTAATCTTGGAAGAGGTGGTCGAGGTCGCCTCCAGCCCGCTGGGCGCGGCCATCCCCCGCCCGGTGGTGGCCCTAACCGTTCGACTGGGCGAACTGACAATCCCCTTCTTGTTCACAGCGCGGACACGGAACCGATAGGTTTTACTCGCCGTGAGGTGAGAAACGGTGATGCTTTGGGATTTGGTCGTGGCAATGAGGAAAAAGCTGCCGTCAGCAGAGTTGCACTGGTAGACACGATAGCTGACCGCACCGGACACCGTGCGCCAAGAAAGAGTGACAGCACTGCTGCTCTTCACCCTGGCACGCATGCCGCCGGGGGCTGACAGGGACCCCGCCTGTGCCACCGTTGGGGACAGCGCCAGCAGCAACACCACAAACAACGCGAGAACGCCCAGTCGTCTTACCCGTCCCATATGATGTTCTCCCCTTAGCAATTTACCATAATTCTACAACGATTAACGGGATAGTTCAAATAGAAAGTAAATTCGCCGAATTCATGGTAAGAAGGGTGGGAACAGCGACAAGGAGAAGTACGATGAAACAAGAAGAGCTGCTTTTGCCAAAAAAAGGGAAAAACACGGCAGGCTAAACGCAGAAGAGCAGCTGATCGATCGTCTGCTTCATTCGGTTGTCGAATGGATTCCTCTCAGGTGGTAGGAAATGCGGATACTCTACCTCGCCCATCCATTGCAAGAGAAAAGCGCAAGGCACTTTCCCTGCGCTTTCATGTGGAAGCATGTGGATGCGTGAACACAAAAGAGAGGAGCATCCGGAAGAGACGCCTCGCCCTACCCATCTGCTGGCACAGTTGGCACCGGGTTGTCAGCTGTGGAACAAATGGCGACGCAGGTGCTGCAGGTAGTAGGCGCGCACCTGGGTAAACAGGAGTTCATAAAGGATGAAGGCAACCTCCGCCGCCGGCAGGAGCCAGGCAACGGGCAGGGTGATGGTCGAAAGCAGTGTCTCCCGCGCGATGAACCACACCGCCGCAAGGGCCGTGTTGAACAGCACCAGCAGAATTGGCCAGGCCACCACTGGGCGGAAGCGGGTCACAACCGCCTCCCGCGCGATGCCGTACCACCCGAAGAACGCCGTATACAGCACCCATGCCCCCTGGGCGGGGAAGAGCAACCCCGAGAGCAACGCTGCCCCGGCGAAGGACAGGAGCCCGTCGGCATAACGCCGCTCGCAGGCCAGTGTCACCGGCAGCGCTGACAGCACGAAGAGCACGCCTAACTTCATCGTGGGCAGCACATACAGCAGGTAGAGCAGGGCCAGCGTCAGGGCCGTCAGGAGCCCGGCAAAGGCCACCCGGCGGGCGGCGGATGGTCGGTTCATCGCGTCCTCCGTTGGTTCGGTCAGCAGCAGGGAATGAGGTCGCCGCCCAGGCTCTCACAGCAGCAATCCGAGCACAGGGCGCAGGTACACATGTCACAGGTGCTCATGCCGCCCACCCCGCCGGTGCGGTAGGGCGGGGCACTCTGGCGGTAATACTGGGTACCACCGTTGAACTGATTGAGGGCCGCGCGGTACTCGGCGTTGCCCGGCTCCATATCCACGGCCTTGGAGAGATGCTCCCGCGCCATGGCGTACCAGCCGCGCATGCTGTAGCAAACGCCGCGCAGATAGTACCACTCCGCCGTGCGGTCGCTCATGCCATCGAGGATCTGCTCCGCAGCGCCCACCCGGCGGTTGTTGAGGTGCATGCGCACCTGCTGGAAAGCGGGCGAACCACCGGAGTACCCCGTCTGCGAGGTGCGGCCCGACGCCGCGGACTGCCAGTTCCCCTGGCTGCCGCTGTCGCTGGACAGTGCCTCATACGCCTGGTTGATTTCCTTGAGCTTCTCGTTGGCCATCTCCTTGGCCGCAGGGTCCTGAAAGCGGTCGGGATGGTACTTCTTGACCATCGCCAGGTAGGCCTTTTTGATTTCTTCCTTACTGGCCCCCTGCCGGACGCCCAGCACCTTGTAGGGATCGTTCATCGGTTTCCTTCTCCTTGCACGACACGCGCTGCAACGTGAGCGGCATGCCGGAATAAAACAGATTCTCGAGTACGGCAGAGCCCCAATCAAGGCCCAGGAGGTCATGGACCGCGGCCACCTGCCCGGCGGCGTGGTCGCAAGCATCCCGCGCCAGGGCCACGGCGGCTGCCCGGTCCCCACCCATCTTCAACAGTACATTGTACGCGCCGGATTTCTCGTCCTTCTTCATGTCATCGATGGCGTCCACCAGGTAGACCCAGCGGCCAAGATGATACCCCAGCGACCGCAGCAACACCTGGGCCGAAGGCTCCAGCGCCGGGCCTGCCAGCATCACATCGGCCAGCAGGTTGCCCATGGCATCGGCGGGCTGGTCGAGTTCGGCACAGCCAGCCCGCTCCAGGGCCGTCAATTCATCGAGCCGCTTCTGAATCTGCCCCGCCAGATCGGGGTGGCGCGCCGCCGCCCGCCGCCGGGCCAGCGCCAACCCCGCCATGGCCGGCAGGGCGATGGCCTGCCGTTCGTCGGCCCAGGCATCCTTGAGCCGCCCCCAGGCCAGCAGCACGCTGACAGCGGCGGCATACTCCAAGGCATCGTGGCCCTCCAGCACGGGCTTGGGGCGCACAGGGTTGACCACACAGCGCCGCGGCTGCAGCGCAGGTGACGCGCCGGATGCCGCAATCAGGAGCATTGCCAGCGCCGCCGCGTCGTAGCTCACCGTCAGCCGGCCCGCCTCGCCATAGTTCAGCTTGATGGCCCGGCAGACGCCGCAATAGGCGGCCCGGTATAACGCGTAATCCTTAACCTTCAGCTCCTGTTTATCAGGCAGGAGGTATCCAAACATCGTCCAACCTCCTGTCTTGGGGCCGATGGCAGCGGGTAACCTCGTTATTATAGCACAGCAGAAAGTTGTTCCGGCTTAACATTTCATAAAACCGGGTCAGCTGCGGTTCACCCCCGCCAGGAAGAGGTCAACCACCTCATCAAGGTCCTCCGGCTGCTCTGCCAGCTCCCGCCGCAAGCGGTCGGCCAGGGCGGCGTGGTCAGTCACCCCCTCCAGCACCGCGCGGGCTGCCAGCTCCAGATCGCCATTTTCGGCCCAGAAGGCACCCTGCGTCATCGGCAAGCCGTGGGACTCCACGATGACCGCCGGGGCCCAGCCACGGATGAGGCGGAACAGCTCCAGCACCGCCGCGGCGTCGTACCGGGGCGGCTGGTGGTAGCAATCGTCGCCCGTGGCGTCGCCCAGAAAGAGCACATTTTCCCCGCGAACGAAGAGGGCGACATTGTCGTCGCCATGCACC
Source organism: Bacillota bacterium (assembly GCA_023409755.1). GTDB lineage: Bacteria > Bacillota > Clostridia > Christensenellales > UMGS416 > JAEYRA01. Next base: position 18,306 of record JAEYRA010000085.1, on the reverse strand, counting down.
GCCGGCAGGGGAATGAGATCGCAGACCACCCCGCCCAGGTCCAGCGTCATGCTCCCATCGAAGACGACTTCCGGCTGGCGGATGCGGATGGCTGCCCGCTCGGCTTCGGTGGGGTACACCATGCGGATGTGCGCAGCGCAGAAGGGAATCTCCTCCCCCCGGCGCAGGCGGTCATCCAGCTCCTCGTCGCTCCAGCCATAACCAGCCAGCCGGCGCAGGTGGGCCGCTGTCTCCCGCCGGGCAATGGCCGGCACGGCGAGACCCGAAAGGCCAAACACATGATCCCAGTGCCAGTGCGTCAGCGCCACGGCGTCCACCGTGCGGCCGGTCTGCAGCCGCAGCCCATCCACGAAGGAAGCTGCACTCCGGGCGGTACCGCCGGCGTCCAGCATCAGGGCATAGCGATCCCCCAGCACGGCGGCCAGCACCGGTTGGTCGGTGGCCTGCACCGGCGGGGTGTACCAAATCCGGTCAGTCAACTGTTTCAGGTAGTCCATCTCACCCTCCGCGGCAGGCGTGCTCAGCCCTTCTTCTGCTGGGCCAGGCGCTCGCAGGTTGTCAGGCTTCCGTTCTTGTGGTGGTTCTCCATGCACAGGGCACAGGTGCGGTTGCGGGGGCAGTCCCGCTTCTTGCAGGGGCAGTGGGCGGGGTCGTGTACAGCAGGCTCTTGCGGCATGGTTCACCTCCGGCACAAATTCCCCGCCATTGTAGCATGGCGCGAATGGCCAGCGCAATGCGTCAGACGGCCTGGCGGCGGTAGGCTTGGGGCGTCATGCCGGTGTAGCGCTTGAAGCAATGGATGAAATAGCTGTAATTGTCAAACCCCACGTCCATGGCCACGGCCAGAATCTTGCGGTCGCCGCCCCGCAGCAGCTCGGCAGCCCGCTGGATACGGTAAAAATTGACATAATCAATGAGCGTGCGGCCGGTCATGCGTTTGAAAAAGGCGCAGAAGTGACCGGGGCTGACGCCGACAAGCGCCGCCAACTCCCCCACGGTGATGCGCTCCTGGTAGTGGGCGGCGATGTGACGCAGCGCCCGCTTGACCCGCTCGGAACGGTCGCCGTCGCCCTTCTCGGGCGGGGCGCAGTGGCCGCGGGTCAGCATCTCGTGGAACAGGGCGTAGAGCGTGGAGAGCACCAGCAGCTCGTAGCGGTCGGGCTTCTGCTCGCACAGCAACCGCACCTGGCCAATGCGCCGGGCAAATGCAGGGCCCCACTGCTCCTCCACCGGCGTTAGAAACGGCGGGGAGAAGCGCGCCGCGGCGATGTCCCCACAGGCCTCCCCGCTGCCAAAGAGCCGTGCCCGGTCAAACACGACCGCCAGGAACGAAAAGGGCTGCCCCTCGTCGCAGTGCCCCGCGTGCAGCTCGCCGCTGTTGATGAACGCCGCCTGACCGGCCTCCAGCCGGTGGTTGTGGTCACCCAGCTGCAGCAGCATGACGCCCTCCGTCACCACCAGAAGCTCTGCTTCCTCATGCCAGTGGCAGGTGAACACGTTACTATTGGCGTCGCAGCGGAAGCGATAGGTACGCACCGGGAACGCCGGATCCTCGTACGTCCCCTCCTCGTGCAGCAGCGCCCGGTCCATGGCCATCCTCCCACGCATGAAATCGGAATATCGTGCGATACAATATGACAATCCCGCAAGAAGACGTGCGTTTGTCTGAATATAATAGTATCATAGGATCACCAGAGCGACAACAGAGGAGGGTTTCCATGAAATTTTCCAACGGACAATGGCTCAACTGCGACGGATACAGCGTTCACTGGCCGGCCGAGGCCCGTGACGTCGTGGTTGAGGGCGGCGCGGTTACCGTCTACGCGCCGGACCACCGCATCAACCAACGGGGCGACACGCTGGGTGGGCCGCTACTGACCCTGCGGTTCTCCTCCCCCCTGCCCAACGTCATCCGCGTGCAGGCCGAGCACTTCCGCGGCCGAAAGAAGAAGCTGCCGGAGTTTGCCCTGGCTGACCAGCGCCCGGACGTGACCATTGAGAACGGCGAGAAGGCCGTGACGCTCACGACCGGCGGCTTGTCGGTCACCATCTCCAAGGGCGAGGGGTGGAATGTGAGCTTCCGCCAGGATGGGAAGCTCCTGACCCAGAGCGAGAGCCGCGCCATGGCTTACATCCTCGACCCCGAGGGCAAGGCCTACATGCGCGACCAGCTGAGCCTCGACGTGGGCGAGTACGTCTATGGCATGGGTGAGCACTTCACCCCCTTTGTGAAGAACGGCCAGGCGGTGGACATCTGGAACCGCGACGGCGGCACCAACAGCGACCAGGCCTACAAGAACATCCCATTCTACATCACCAACCGCGGCTACGGTGTGTTGGTGAACACCCCCGGCCAGGTGGAGTTTGAGGTCGCCAGCGAGAAGGTCTCCAAGACCCAGTTCAGCGTGGAGGGTGAGGCGCTCGACTACTACCTCATCGGCGGCGGCAGCATGAAGGACGTGCTGGTGAACTACACGACCCTGAGCGGCAAGCCCGCACTGCCCCCGGCGTGGAGCTTCGGCCTGTGGCTTACCACGAGCTTCACCACCAGCTACGACGAGGGCACCGTGATGAGCTTCCTCGATGGCATGGCCCAGCGGGATCTGCCGCTCCATGTGCTGCACTTTGACTGTTTCTGGATGCGGGAGTTCCAGTGGTGCGACTTTGAGTGGGACCCGGCCGTGTTCCCGGACCCGGAGGGCATGCTGGCGCGCATCAAGGCCCGCGGGCTTAAGATCTGCGTGTGGATCAACCCCTACATCGCCCAGAAATCCAAGCTATTCGACGAGGGCATGGAGAAGGGTTACCTGGTGCATGACCCCGAGGGCAACGTGTGGCAGTGGGACATGTGGCAGCCGGGCATGGGCCTGGTGGACTTCACCAACCCTGACGCCTGCGCCTGGTACCAGAGCAAGCTGAAGGCCCTGCTCGACATGGGTGTGGACTGCTTCAAGACCGACTTCGGCGAGCGCATCCCGACGGACGTGAAGTACTTCGACGGCGCCGACCCCATGCGGATGCACAACTACTATACCCACCTCTTCAACAAGACCGTGTTCGACCTCTTGGTGCGGGAGCGCGGCGAGGGCGAGGCGGTGGTGTTCGCGCGCTCGGCCACGGCGGGCGGCCAGCAGTACCCCGTCCACTGGGGCGGCGATTGCACGGCCATCTATCCCTCCATGGCAGAGAGCCTGCGCGGCGGTCTGTCGCTGTGCCTGTCGGGCTTCGGGTTCTGGAGCCATGACATCGGCGGGTTTGAGGCGACGGCCACCCCCGACCTTTACAAACGTTGGGCGGCCTTCGGCCTCCTCTCCACCCACAGCCGGCTGCACGGCAGCCAGACCTACCGGGTGCCGTGGCTCTTTGACGAGGAAGCCGTGGACGTGCTGCGGCACTTCACCCAGCTCAAGTGCCGGTTAATGCCCACTCTCTTTGCTTCCGCCGCGCAAACGGCCGCCACCGGCGTGCCGATGATGCGCGCCATGGTGCTGGAGTTCCAGGGCGACCCGGCCTGCGACACCCTCGACCGCCAGTACATGCTGGGCGACAACCTGCTGGTCGCGCCCATCTTCACCGAGAGCGGCGACGTCGATTACTACCTGCCCGATGGTGTGTGGACGAATCTCCTCACCGGCAAGCGGGTGGCCGGCGGCCGCTGGCAGCGGGAGAACCATGGTTACATGAGCCTGCCGCTGATGGTGCGGCCCGGCACGCTGCTGGCCCTGGGCGGCAACGACACCGACGCCGTCTACGACTACGCCGACGGCGTGGCGCTGCACCTCTACGAGCTGGCCGACGGCGGGAGCGCCGCGACGAAGGTGCTCAACAGCAAGGGCCAGTGTGAACTGGCTGTGACCTGCACGCGGCAGGGTGACACCATCACCGTGACCGCCGAAGGCATGGGCAAGCCCTGGTCCCTCACCGTGCACGGCGAGGAGACCAGAACCTTCGAGCCCAAGGGGTACACCGGCACGTTTGCGGTGCAGTTGTAAAGGGCCCCCGACACCCAAAACAACAGCAACGGGCGGAGAGCTTCTCCGCCCGTTTTTGTTGGCTCAGTGGTCATAAATGGGGACGGTACACTGCAATCCTTCGGTCAAACCGCCCAATGTGAATGGATGCAGAAGCACTGCCAGCGAGATTGCCAGGAAAGAAGCTTTGCTTGTAAACATATCTGAAACAAAGCTTCTATATACAATTATTACTTAGTTACAGCCTCGGATCCACAGGCTCGCTCTCCATCGCCAGCACGCCGAACACGCACTCGTGCACGCGGTAGAGCGGCTCGTGCCGCACAAAGCGCTCCAGCGCCTCGATACCCAGCGCAAACTCCCGCAGCGCCAAAGACCGCTTGCGTGACAGCGACCGCTTCTTCAGGCGCTTCATGTTCCCTTCCAGGGTATACTCCGGCCCATAGATGATGCGTAGGTATTCGCGCCCACGGCACTTCACGGCGGGCTGCAGCAGTTCGCGGCCATTCTTCGCGACAAAATCCAAGGGTTTCACGACCATGCCCTCGCCGCCCGAGCCCGTAAGATCCTCCCACCAGCGGACGCCCTCGCTGATGCTGTCGGAGTTCGTGACGTCCACAGCGATGTGGTTCGTGGGCATGATGATGGAGCCAGGCGCTGCGAAGTACCGTGCGATGTTCTGCATGTGCCACAGGTGATTCTGCGAGGCGTGTACGCCTTTCTCCGTGGCAAGGATGTGGAACGGCGCGAGCTTGTAATCGTCCAGCGAGCTCACCGGCCAGCAGTAGGCGCGGTAGGCCTCGATGTATTTCCCGAGGGATTCTTCCCGCTGCGTAAACCTTGCCAACAGCGCGGAAACGTTCAGGTCAATCGCCGAGGTGCCTTCCCGCACCTCGAACGTGGGGTAGGGTCTTGCGGCCGCGGCAGTGAGCAGCTCCACAGCTTCTTTGAGCGCTGAGGTTCCGGCGACGCCCGTGGGGGCGTACTGCTCCACAAGCAGCTGCTGCGCCTTGGCGGACCACGGCATCAGCTCGCAGTCCAGGCAGACCCAGTCCGTGTCGAAATCTTTCCAGAAGCCAGAGGCTTCGGCAGAATTGCGCACACGGGCAACCAGATCTGCCTCCATCGCGGAGCTCTCGAAGAAGCTGCGGCCTGTGCGCGTGTAGCAGACGCCGGCTTTGCCGTCCGAAACGCCGAAGCGCTTGGCAGCAACTTCCGCATCGCGGCACACCACCACGACGGCGCGCGAACCCATGTGCTTCTGCTCGCAGACGACATTGCCCACGCCGCGCGTGCGGTAGTAAGCGAAGGCGTCCATGGGGTACTCAAGGTAACCTTCTTCCTTACTTGTCTCGCACGGGGACATCGTGGGCGGCAGGTACACAAGCCAGCGCGGGTCCACGGCGAAGCGGCTCATGACCTCCAGTGCCGCCACGGAATTCTGCTCCTGCAGCGTGACGCCGCCGTACAACCGCGTGCTCACGATGCGCTTGCCAGTGACGTCCTCGATGTCCAGCACGTCGTCGCGTTCGCGCGCCTGCGCCTCGGCCTGTTCGCCCTCCAGCAGAAAGGGCCGCGCGGGCTCGTAATACGTCCGGAGCGCCTTCACTTCCTCGAACGTGTCCTCCGGGTAGCGGTACGCCGTGAGCTTGCCGCCGAAGACGCAGCCTGTGTCTATGCAGACGGTTCTGTTCAGTACCTGAACGTCCGCGACGGGCGTGTGGCCGTAGACGACCGTGGCCTTCCCCCTGTAATCCTTTGCCCATTCGTAGCGCACGGGCAGGCCATATTCGTCCGTCTCGCCCGTCGTCTCGCCGTACAGCGCGAACTCGCGCACCTTGCCCGAGCCGCGCCCCTGCATGCTTTCCTTCATGCCGGCGTGTGCCACCACAAGGTTGCCATCGTCGAAGACGTAGTGGCTCACAAGGCCGTCGATGAACCTGCGGACTTCCTCCGCGAGTTCCGGCGTCGCGCCCGCCATTTGTTCCAGCGTATCGGCCAGGCCGTGCGTGATCTGCACGTCATTGCCGTTCAGCTTCTTCATGAGCTTGATATCGTGGTTGCCCGGCACGCAGATGGCGCTGCCGTCCTTAACCATGGCCATCACGAGCTTCAGCACCTCCACGACACCGGGGCCGCGGTCCACAAGGTCGCCCAGGAAGATCACACGTCTGCCCTCCGGCGGCGTCACGGCGTAATTGCTGGCTTCATCCAGCGAGACGGCATAACCAAGCTTATCCAACAGCAACTTCAACTCGTCGATGCAGCCGTGCACGTCGCCAATGACGTCGAACGGCCCGTGCTCATCCTTCCGGTTGTTCCAGAGTGGCTCACGCACGAGCTCGGCCTCGTTGGCCGCCTCTTCGCTCGTGAACTCATAGACGTAGCGGAAGCCCTCGCGCTTGAGGTTGCGCAGCGATTTCTTCAGCTGCTGCATGTGGTTGCGGATCGCGTGGTCCGGCACCTGCCGATCCGTGCGGTCGCGGTTGCGCTGATAACAGACCTTCTCCGGCATATTGAACACGATGGCCACGGGCAGGCAGTGATACTGCCGTGCCAACTCGACCAATGGCTTTCTGGCCGTGTCCTGCACGTTCGTCGCGTCCACGACAACGAGGCGTCCCAACTGCAAACGTTTGGCGGCAATGAAGTGCAGCACCTCGAAGGCGTCGTTCGTAGACGCCTGGCTGTTTTCGTCGTCGGACACGAGCCCGCGGCAGAAGTCCGAGGACAGCACCTCGGTGGGCAGGAAAACCCTGCGGGCGAACGTAGACTTGCCGCTGCCGGATGCGCCTATCAGCACAACGAGCGAAAGCTCGGGTATCTTCAGTTGCATAGTGTGAACACCCCCATCTGTGTAGGCGCGCCCCGCTCGGGGTCCACATCGCCCACGGACTCGAAGCGCACGGAATAACCGTGCCGCGCGGCCACTTCCCGTGCCCATGCCTCGAATTCCGCCCGCGTCCACTCGAAACGGTGGTCGCGGTGGCGCAATGCGCCTTCCTTCATGCCTTCGTAAAGCGCGTTATATTCGCGGTTCGGCGTCGTCAGCACGACTGTGCCTGGCTGGGCGTATTGGAACAGCACGCGCTCGAACGCCGCAAGGCGGCCCGCGTCCATATGCTCGATGACCTCCACGACAGCCGCCGCGTCATAGCCGGAAAAGCGCTTGTCCCTGTATGTCAGCGACGCCTGGAACAGCGTCAGCCGGCCCTTTTGGTTTTCGGGCACGCGGTCCAGCCGCAGGCGCTCGCTCGCGCGCTCCAACACGGTGAACGAGACGTCCGCCCCGGCGATCCGCTCAAAAAATCGATCCTTCTCCAGCAACATTAGCAAGTTTCCCTCGCCACAGCCGATGTCAATGACGCTGCGCGCGCCTGCGCTTTTCAGCGCCGCCAGCACTGTGCCGAGTCGCTGCCGGTTCAAATTCAGTTCCTTTTCCGGCTTTTCTTTCGGTTCCTGCTCCTCTTCCGGTTCCGGCTCCTCCTCGATGAGGCGCGCAAGTGCAACGTTCACCAACGGTTTTCTGCGCCCGAGATACCGGTTCGCAATCAGCGCCTTGTCCGGGTGCGAAGCCAACCAGCCTTCACCATGCGCAAGTAGCTTCTCTATTTCGTCGGTGCCGATCCAGTAGTGCTTCTCCGCGTCCAGCGCGGGGATCAGCACGTAAAGGTGGTTCAGTAGCTCGCTCAGACGCACTTCGCCCATGAGCGTCACATTATAGTACCGGCTCTGTCCCCATTGGGGGAACTTATCGTCAAGCTGTTTACCCTCAGCCGTGACTTCGTATCCCAACGGCTCGAAGAAGCGGCGCACAAGATCCGCGTTGCCGCACGGCAGCATCGTGACACGCGCTTCGAGCGCCAACTTTTTCTCCACCAGCTCCGGCTTTTTCGCGCAGCGCCCTCCCAGCGCCGTGCCGAACACGCGGGAAATCGCCACGCTCAGAAACGATGACGCGACGTAGGGCCGGTCGTTCACATAATCAAATAGGCCGCCTTCTCCCTGGCTTCCTTCCTTCCCGCGCGCGAGGTCCAGCGGGTCGATGTCCAGCAGCAGTGCCGCCGTACAGCGTTCCTCCGTAGCCTCCGGGTAAAACACATGCGCCAGGCCATGGTTCAGTTCCACGGTCTGCGGGCGCGCGGGGTTCTTATGGAGAAGGTAGCCGAGGTCAGTGGCGGGGTGACCGGTGTAGGTAATCGTTAGGAGCATGGGATCACTTCCAAAGCAAATTTCATTCAAGAGTGAGAGTTGATTCATTATATCGAATAAGCAGATATCTATCAAACTAATTCACCTAATTTACGTCCCACTCTTTATGGGTGTGGATTTGTTAATAATGCGAAGTTAGCTCGTATGGCTTAAGCCCTACTCTACGCAGAACTTAAGTCTATATACTAATAGCTGAACTAGTCCAGACCGGCAACAAAAACCACCGGGAGATCCATCTCCCCCAGCGCCGAAAACCAACAGCACCGGTGGCGCTACATCCTGCTGCCCGCGGACCAGGGTAGTCAGCAACCCGGGAAGCAGCAAATGGAACGCCCACTGCAGCCCGGAACCGGGCAGCAAGGTGTGAAGTGCCAATAGCTGACACCGGGTCTACGTGTAATCGTATCCGCTCAGACGGGTCTGGGGTGGCAGCGGTAAAAGTTTCGAGTGGTAGCTCCTGCCGCCCCATCGCATCCTGAAAAATGATGATCCGCACTTATGTTAACGAAGTCAAAATTGTATGTACCTTCTACTATGGATTGATTGACGCACTTTCTCGTTTTCAATATAATCAAAGAAATATCCTGTATTTACAAAAAGGAACGTAAGAACTGTATGAATTCCCCCCAGCTTGGGACAGAAGCATCTATCGTATACTTCATGATTTTGCTGTAATCAATTACTTTCTTATTTATAAAACTTTCCTATTTGTGAACAATCGTACGATGAATCATTATCAAATTGCGACTGAGCATCCCTTTCGTTTCGGAGGGGGTGAATTAGTGGGACTGTTACCGTGCATCATAGTCCGCGAAAGTCAGTCGATACGCAAGGACATTGTAGGGCAGTATACCTTTCACCCCCGCGTGGAAAAAGCATACTTGTCAAACATCGATAGCAATCACTCTACTGTGTGACAGTATGGACATCGCAGTGTGTGACAACGACTTCGATACCATCAATCAATTCCATGCGGCTGTGGTCAACGGCGTCTCTCCCTCTATGTCAAGGGCGGGTAATCCCCTTGATAATGCTAGCATGGAGAATTTGTTTGCATTCGAAAGGGATGCTCATGAAGAGCGAGTGTCTCACAATATTGCCAAGCCAGTTACTCACCAGGAGGCTTGCGACTTGATTCATGATTACATCCATTTCTATAACAACCACAGACTTTGTATGAAAACAAGACTGACACCGCTTGAAAAACGGTGCCAGTCTGCGTAATCTTTCGATTCCCTACGGCTGGGGGCTTTTTTCACTGTCTATAAACCAGGGGGCAGTTCAATTTTGCATATGAGGGGGTCACAGGTATATGACATCTTAACTTAATGACATTGCCCCCGCGGGCTGTTCGTTTGTGTTGGCGTTGGCTATGGTTTGGCCGTCACCACGGCGCTGTAGCCGCTGGTGTACGTCTTTCCGCTCTTGGTGCGGATGGCACGCACCTTGTAGTAGTAGCTCTTTCCATTCGTCAGGCTGGTGTTGGTGTAGGTCTGGGTGGCTTCGGTGGTGGCCTTGACCGTTTTGACCAGCGTGTATGTGCCGGCGGCTGCGGTGGCGCGGTACACCTGATACCCCGTGGCACCGGTCACTTTGTTCCAGTTCACTTTGATGCTGCTGGAGGAGGCTCGCACAGCCTTGACGCTCTTGGGCACACCAAGCACGGGCTTGGCCGAGAGGACCGAGGTGAACGAACCGTACACCTTGGTGGAGCCGACCTTGCGATAGGCGCGCACCTTGTAGTAGTACGTTTTGTTTGTCGTCAGCCCGCTGTTGGTGTAGCCCTCAGAGGAGGTTTCCCCCACCGCCTTGTACGTTCCGGTTTTAGAGGTAGCGCGGTACACCTGGTACCCCGAGGCCCCGGAGACGTCATCCCAGCCCAGGCGAACGCTTTGGTAGGAAACCGAACTGCCGGTGAACCCGCCCGGTGTGCCCAGGGTGGGCTTGGCCGAGACAATGGCACTGTACCCGCTGTAGACGGTGCCGTTGGCGACCTTGCGCCAGGCGCGCACCTTGTAGTAGTAGGTCTGCCCCGTCTTCAGCGCGCCTTCGGTGTATGTGACTGTGGACGCACTGGAAATGGTTGACACCAAGGAGTAACTGCCTGCGGAAGAAGTGGCGTGGTACAACGCATACCCACCGGCCCCACTGACCGCCTGCCAGGTGACCTTCACCTTGTGGTACGCGGCGGACTGGGCCTTGACTGTGGTGGGGGTTGCCAGTACCGGCTTGGCCGACACGACACTGGAGTACCCGCCATACAACCGGTGGGACTCTAAAGTGCGCCAGGCGCGCACCTTGTAATAGTACGTGCTGCCGGTGGTGAGGCTTCCATCGGTGCAGCTGGTGCCCGTCAGGGTCTTAATGAGAGCATAGCTGCCGGTGGAGGAGGTGGCGCGATAGAGCTCATAACCCGCAGCGCCCCCGCTCACCGCCGCCCAGGAAACGGTGATGCTCTGGTAATCCCTGGCGACGGCCTTGACGGAGGACGGTGCCGGCGGCGGGGCCACCCACTTGGCATAAAGTGTGGTGTTGGCTTTGACCGTGTCAGCGGCGAAGTTCCAGGCGTTAGTGTAGGCCGTCTCCTTGTACCAGCCCCCAAAGCTGTAACCAGCCCGGCTCGGGGCAGTCGGCGCGGCGGTCTTGGTGTTGTATGCGGCGGTCTTGGCGGGCACTGCGCTGCCGCCCTGGCTGTTGAACGTGACCGTGTAGGTCTTCGGTACCCACTTGGCATAGAGCGTGGTGCTGGCCGTGACCGTGTCAGTGGTGAAGTTCCAGGCGTTGGTGCAGGCCTGCTCCTTGTACCAGCCGGCAAAGTCGTAGCCGGTCTTGGTGGGGGCCGACGGTGCGGCGATGGTTGAGTTCTCTTGCACCACAACGCTGGCGACCGCGCTGCCGCCCATGCTGTTGAACTTCACCACGTAGTAGCCATCCACATTGGCCATGGCGCTCAACCTACCATAACCGTAGACCGAATCATACCCCGCAGTGCCAAGGTCGATTGCTCCATTCTTCAGCATCTGGGCAATGTCGGTGGGCTTGGCCGCTGGGGTTTGCTGCCACAAAAGCGCGGCAACGGCGGCCACATGAGGCGCGGCGGCACTGGTGCCGTAGAACGGGCTGCCAAACCCGCCTACCCCCGAGACCTCCACCCCATCCACGCCGCAGAGGTCGGGCTTTTGACGGGTCTCAGTCAGCATGGTGACCGGCCCCTGGGAGGAGAACTCCTCCACCTGTTCCGGCGTGTCCACGTCAATGGCCCCGCAGGTCACAACGCCGGGCACGGCAGCGTGGCCGAAGATGGAATCTTCGGGCGTGCTGTTGTCCCCCTCTTCTGTGTACATGGACAACCCCCGGCCGGGGAACACGGATACTTCAATCGTCCGGGGGGTGGTGGCTTTGTAAGCCTTGGCGTAGATGCCGGCAATGTACTCCTTGCCGGTGTTATTGACCCCCACATTGGCCACCTCAATGGGCTCCCCTGTCTCACTTTGGCTATCCCAGGATCGGGCAATGGTACTGCCCGTTGCCGTGTTGTAGATGTACAGGTCATAATCGCTGATTCACGAGCTGCCGCTCTTCTCATCCCACTGGAGGGAGACGATCAGCGTCCCGCCTGCGGGGACACGCACGTAGAGGTCGGGGGACGCCGCGTCCGTTCCCTCGCTGAAGTCGCTGCGTTTGTCGCCGTCAGGGTCATAGAACAGCCCCTGGTAATGGCCCTTGCCCGTGTTGCCGGCGGAAGAGACAAACAGAACGTTGTTCTGCGCCACCAGCTCGGCCACATGGGCGGCGATGACACCATCCTCAAAGACCGAAGCGTCCGGCCAGGAGACGTCGTCACAAATGATGGTGCAGCCAGCGGCCACCAGCGCGTCGATGGCGTCATTGAAATCCAGCATGTCAGTGCCGCTGTCATGGAAGTACAGCTGAGCGCCTGGGGCGATATCATGCACGATCTCCAGCATGGCAATGCCCTCGCTGCCCGAGTTTTCGTCGCTCAGCACGGTAAGGCCAGCCGGAATGTCCCCATAACTCTTGGCGGTATTGAGCCCGTCCAACCCGTCGGAGATGACACCGATCTTCACGCCGGTGCCGTCCACCCCGGCCGAGGCACGCAGAGCGATCGCCCGTGCCCAAGGGTTTTGAATGCGGCCCGAATACATGCGTTTCCACCCAACACAAGCCGATGATCCGACTCACATGGGTAACGCCACGGTAATTGGTAATATATTAACAATCAGCGTTCATTGTTGTCAATAAATACCATTCCCAAACGGAATACAAAAAGTGATGGAAGACAGAGGAACTCCAGGCTCACGGCTGGGCGGCAGCAGCCAGCCCCGTTGACAGGGGCCGGCACACCCTGCAACGGCACTCGTGTTGGCCACCGGGGTGAGCTCGATATAAAACGACCCCTGGCGAGTACATCAGGGGCCGGGGCAAAAACCACGATAAAACGCCCAGCGACATGGGCTTTTCCCGTCAGGGCAGGTAATCCTCCCGCACGGGGGAGAAGACCTCGATGGCCACCGAATCCTCCAGCGCGTCGGCACCGTGCACAACGTTGCCGGGCACACACCAGGCGTCGCCAGGCCGCACGTCGTGGCTCACACTTTCGATGGTCAGCGTCAGGTGCCCGCTCACCAGGTACCCCGCCTGTTCGTGGGGGTGGCTGTGGAAGGGCAGCTGCCGCCCGCCCTCCAGCCGGAACTCGCACAGGGACTGGTGCTCGCCCCACACCAACGTCTTGCGCCGCACACCGGCGGTCGCGTCCACATACCCTTCGTCCATGGCCTTGGCAAAGTCCTTCATCCGTGCCGACCTCGCATTCCAGTTCCATCCAGTTTACCAAAAATCGACGTTCCGGCGCAAATACCCACGGCTCAATTGCGCCATGCTGCCCCAAATGATATGATGGAGCAATTCCAGCCCGTCACGGGCACCGGAGGGAACGCCATGCGAGCCATCATCACCGTCATCGGCCGTGACACGGTGGGTATCATCGCCCACGTCACCGCGATCTTGAGCCAGAACAACGTCAACATTCTGGACATCAGCCAGTCCATCCTGCAGGAGTTTTTCGCCATGGTCATGCTGGCCGACCTCTCCGGCAGCAGCATCCCGTTTGCGGAGCTCAAAACACTGCTGGACGAAGCCGGGCAACAACTCGGCGTCACCATCCGCATCCAGCACGAGTCGGTCTTTGAGGCCATGCACCGCGTTTAACTTGGTGGGAGGAACCTATGCTGAGCCATTCGGAGATACTGCAAACCATTCGGATGATCGAACAGGAGAACCTGGACATCCGCACCATTACGATGGGCATCTCCCTGCGGGATTGCGCCAGTGAGTCCGGCGAGCGCAGCCGGCAAAAGATCTATGACAAGATCTGCCGCAAAGCCGAACGCCTGGTGGCCGTGGGCTGCGCCATCGAGCAGGAGCTGGGCATCCCCATCGTCAACAAGCGTGTGTCGGTCACGCCCATCGCCCTGGTGGCTGAGAGCAGCGACGACGAGGACTACGCGCCCTGGGCCGTCACGCTGGACAAGGCCGCCCACACCATCGGCGTCAACTTCATCGGCGGCTTTTCGGCCCTGGTGCACGCGGGGTTCACCGTGGGCGACCGGCGACTGGTGCGAGCCATTCCCGAGGCACTGGCACACACCGAGCGGGTCTGCTCCTCGGTGAATGTGGCCACTCAGCGGGCCGGCATCCACATGGACGCCGTGGCTGAGATGGGCCGGGTCATCAAGCGCACGGCGGAGCTGACCGCTGGGCAGGGCTGCGCCAAGCTCGTCGTCTTCGCCAACGCCGTGGAGGACAACCCCTTCATGGCCGGTGCGTTCCACGGCGTGGGAGAATCGGAATGCGCCATCCACGTGGGGGTCTCCGGTCCGGGCGTCGTCAAACACGCACTGGAGTCGGTACGCGGCCGTCCCTTCGACGAGGTGGCCGAGACCATCAAGCGCACGGCCTTCAAGATCACCCGCATGGGCCAGCTGGTGGCACAGGAGGCTTCCAGCCGCCTCAATGTGGAGTTTGGCATCGTTGACCTTTCCCTGGCCCCAACGCCGGCCATCGGCGACTCGGTGGCCGACATCCTGGAGGAGATGGGCCTGGAGCGCACCGGCGCGCCGGGCACCACCGCTGCACTGGCGCTTTTGAACGACGCAGTGAAGAAGGGCGGCGTGATGGCATCCTCCCACGTGGGGGGCCTTTCAGGCGCGTTCATCCCCGTGAGCGAGGACGCGGGCATGATCGCCGCGGTGCAATGCGGCGCGCTGACGCTGGAAAAGCTGGAAGCCATGACCTGTGTCTGCTCGGTCGGGCTTGATATGGTTGCCGTACCCGGCGACACCACCGCTGAGACCATCGCCGCCATCATTGCCGACGAGGCCGCCATCGGCGTGGTCAACGGCAAAACAACTGCGGTGCGCATCATCCCCGTACCCGGAGGTAAACCCGGAGACATGGTGGAGTTCGGCGGGCTTCTGGGTCGTGCACCCATCATGCCCGTGAGCGCCTTTGGCAGCGCCGATTTCATTGCCCGGGGCGGCAAGATCCCCGCGCCTTTGCACAGCCTGCGCAACTAGCGGCTGCCCTTTGCGGGCAGCCTTTCGCGTACGCCGCTGCTGCGACGTCCGCGATTTTAGAGTGATTGTAGAGGTTTTTGCTTATCATTCGGCGCACAGGTCGCCGAATGATAATGAGTTGTGGCGCTCATGCAGTCTTTCTCGGGGTACGTTTCGCCGCGGACGGAGTTTTTTTTGGTTCTTGGGTTGATTGTTGTGTTCCTCGCGCCGGATGAACCGGCGGTCGGTTCGTTACTGTCTTTTCTCAATGAGTTTTTTAGGCCATCCAATGATCTTTCTCACCTGTCAACTCACAGCCGGGTGCGCCTTCGACCAAATATATTACAAAATTTTAATATTTCGGGGCTGACAAGCGCCCCATGGTTGTGATACACTACCACCAATTCCCTGAAATGCGTCCATTTTACGCGGCAGGGCAGGGTTCACCCCTGCTCTGTGTTTGTATACGAAGCATCTGGAAATGCTGTACCGAGGAAAAGGAGGACACCCATGGAGCAAAACGCAAAGAACGTGATCGAGAATGCTTTGATGGACAAATACACCCAGTTGGCACAGGAATGCAGCGCCATTGACCAAGAGCTTTACAAGCACTACGACGTCAAGCGCGGCCTGCGCGACCTCAACGGCAAGGGCGTGCTGGTGGGGCTGACGAACATCGGCGAGGTGCTGGCCACCCGGATGGAGAACGGCGAGTCCGTACCCGCCCCGGGCCGGCTCTACTACCGCGGCATGGAAATCACTGAAATCGTCGACGGATACCTCGCCGACGGGCGCTTCGGTTTTGAGGAGACCTGTTACCTGCTGCTCTTTGGCCGCCTGCCCACCCGCCAGGAACTCATAGACTTCGAGGGGCTGCTGCACCAGTACCAGACACTGCCCGACCATTTTGTGCGGGACATGATCATGAGTGCGCCCAGCCGTGACATGATGAACGTGATGGCTCGATCGGTGTTGGAGCTTTACAGCTACGACGAGACCGCCGAGGACACCTCGGTGCCGGCGGCGCTTCGCCAATGCCTGAAACTGCTGGCCTGCCTGCCGGCGCTGGCGGTCTACGGCTATCAGGCCTTCAGCCACTACCACAGTAACAACAGCCTGTACATCCACCCCCCGCGCAACGACCTTTCGATGGCCGAGAACATCCTGCACATGCTGCGGCCCGACAGCGCCTACACGGCGCTGGAGGCACGTCTCTTGGACATGGCGCTGGTGCTGCACGCCGAGCATGGCGGCGGCAACAACTCCACCTTCGTGGCCCACGTGGTGTCCTCCACCGGCACCGACACGTATTCGGTCATCGCCGCGGCCCTGGGCTCGCTGAAAGGCCCCAAGCACGGCGGCGCCAACATCAAAGTTGTACAGATGTTTGAAGACATGAAGAACACCCTGCGAGACTGGGAGGACGACGACGAGGTGGAAGGCTACCTCAACCGCCTGCTCAACAAGGAAGCCTTTGACCGGGCCGGCCTCATCTACGGCCTGGGGCACGCGGTGTACTCCATCTCCGACCCGCGCGCCGTCATCTTCAAGGAGCAGGTGCGTGCCCTGGCGCAGGAGAAGGGGCTGGAGAGGGAGTTCCGCCTGTATGACCGGGTGGAGCGGCTGGCTCCCCAGGTCATCGCCAAGGTGCGGCGCATCTACAAGGGCGTCAGCATCAACGTGGACTTCTACTCGGGCTTCGTCTATGCCATGCTCGGCATCCCGCAGGAGATGTTCACCCCGATCTTTGCCATCTCCCGCATGTCTGGCTGGGCGGCCCACCACATTGAGGAGATCATCGGCGGCGGCAAGATCATCCGCCCGGCCTACAAAGCCGTCTGCCCCGAGCAGCACTATGTGCCGCTGGACAAGCGGTAACCTGGCCATCCCTGCAGACGAAAGTCCTCCGCAGCAACGCTGCGGAGGACTTTTTAGTGCCTACCAGATCCACTTGGTGTTTCCGTCAGACCTCTACAGGGATCCAGATGTCCACATGGCAGGCGTCGGCCCCATCGTCCCACGCGATGTACTGCTCAATCGTGGGCAGGTCGAGCTGCCGGTACTGGCTCTGGGGCAGGAACTCACCGTAGATGCGCTTCCAGGTCTGCCCCAGCACACCATCCGAGATGGCCCCCTTGGCCGAGAACACCAGCCAGGTCGTTTTGGGGTACTCATACCAGTCAAAACCCTCCACGTCCGGCCCGTCGTATTCGATGGCACACATGTAGTCGTTGTTGCCCTGGGCGTCAAACCCAAAGCACAGCCCCAGGTCGAAGGGGTGCTGCCCCGCGGCCTGCAGACGCTCCACCCAGCCGTCGGCCTTGACGACCGCCCAGGTGCCGCCGCCCTGGGGCGTGATGCGCCGGACCCCCAGCACACCGAAAGATTCCCGTTCCACCGTTCGATAGTTCATTTCCGTTACCCCCGTCAATTGCAGTGTGAAAGTGATCCGGGCATAGAATTTCAAGTTGGCCTCTGGTTTGCGGGCTTCCTGCGGGGTGACGCCATGCATGCGCCGGAACGCGGCGGCAAACGCATCGGCTGAGTCGTAGCCATACTTGACCGCCACATCCAGCACCCGCATGTCGGTGTTCCGAAGGTCATACGCCGCCTGTGTCAGCCGCCGCCTGCGCAGGTATTCGGCCAGCGACACACCGGTGATGGGCCCAAAGGAACGTTGAAACGCCGAGTATGGGCTTGCCAAGAGTAGACTGATTGCCTTGGGATCGATCTCCTCGGTCAGGTGCGCCTCCAGGTAGTCCAAGGCGCGGTTCATGCGGTCAACCCAATCCATTGCCCCTCTCCTCTCCAACGCCAGAATAGCAGACACGGAGGACGGCCATCCCAGTTTTTGCGTACGATTTCTCACGGATTCACCGCAATTGTACCATGGGTTGCCTTCTTATGGTGCGCGTCTGGCAGGGACTCTCTTCACCAGCTTGCTGCCATCCGCCGCTTATGGGAAAATAAACAGAAAGTTCATGAACCTTTCGCCACCACCGTGGGTATTAGGGGCAAAGGAGGTTAAGAAATGGAACTGACAATGCAGGAACGACCGGCGCTGGACCGGGTCGCCGCCCGCTGGCAAGCTGGCGAGGCAGAAGCGGCCGAAGAGGTATGGGCCCTGTGCGGCGCACGGCTTCTGCGGCTGGCACGGGCACTGACCGGCAGCGTCAACCAGGCCGAAGACGCAACCCAGGAGGCCTTCCTGCGGGCGTGGCGGTTCCTGGGGCGTTACCAGCCCGACCGGGCCTTTGAGCCTTGGATCACCACGATCCTGGTGCGGGAGTGCCGGCGCATCACCCGGCGAACGCCTACACACGCGACATTGCCTGCAGACCTTGCCCAGCCCGAACCATCGATGCGGTTGTACCACGCCATTGAAGAACTGCCCCGTCCCCTGCGGGAGACGATCGCCTTGCGCTATCTGCATGGATACGATGTACAGGAGACGGCGGGTACCTTGGGCATTCCGGCAGGAACGGTGAAATCACGCCTGAGCCGCGCGCGGACGCTGCTGCGGCAGGCACTGAAGGAGGACGGAACAT
>JAEYRA010000073.1 GCA_023409755.1 Bacillota bacterium | reverse complement strand
CATCTCCATCATTTTGGCGTTGGACAAAACGGGCAGCGAGGACGTATCGACCCCACAAATTTCAACCTTGTACCCCGGCATATTCTGCCTCCTCCCACAAAAAGGCTTCCGCTCATAGGGTTGCCTTGGCAGGGGGCTTTTATACGGCGGTGGGTGTCGAATCCAGCCGTTGGGCCAGGGTGCCCGCCGGGTATTGAGGAAACTGCATGTGCTAATCAAAGAACTATTCTTCCCCGACGGCACATAAAACACACGTGAAAACGCTGTCGTTTCACGTGTGGTTGCGTCGTTTGTGCAGGTGCAGGGTCGAACGATCAGCTTTTGCTCAGGCCATTTTGGCCATCTCACGCTTCAGCCGCAGCAAAATGCGCTTCTCCAGCCGGGAAATATAGCTTTGGGAAATACCGAGGATCGTCGCGACCTCCTTCTGTGTCTTGCGTGCGTAGCCGCCCAGCCCGAAGCGCATCTGCATGATACGCCGCTCCCGCGCGCTCAGGTGTGCCATGGCCTGCAGCAGCATCTGGCGGTCCACATCGCTCTCAATGCTCGAATAGACCAGATCGCCCTCGGTGCCCAGAATGTCCGACAGCAGCAGTTCGTTGCCATCCCAGTCCACGTTGAGTGGCTCGTCGAAGGAGACCTCCGACCGGATGCGGGAACTGCGCCGCAGGTGCATGAGAATCTCATTTTCAATGCAGCGGGAGGCGTAGGTTGCCAGCTTAATTTTCTTCACCGGGTCAAAGGTGTTGACGGCCTTGATGAGGCCGATGGTGCCTATGGAGATGAGATCCTCCAGCCCCACGCCGGTGTTGTCAAACTTGCGGGCGATGTAGACGACCAGGCGCAGGTTCCGCTCGATGAGCATGGTGCGCACGCTCTCATCCCCCAGCCGCAGACGCTCCAGCAGATCGTACTCCTCCCGAGGCTTGAGGGGCGGCGGCAGCGGCTGCCCCCCCTCCACATAGTACACGCCTTGGAGCCTGCCCAGCGCCCGCCGCACCAGGTTGCCAAACCATTGGGTCCACCGCTTCCACATGGCCATACCTCCTCCACACAACGCCTTGCGTTTGCTGTCATTCCAGCGCCGCCCCCGGCAGCAGCACATCGACCCCGCAATGGAGCGGAGCGCCCCCCTGGGCCACGTACATGGCACCGCTGTTTCGCCAGCGGCCTGCCCGGCGCACCTCCACCCGGTCGGCCAGCACCGCCGGCAGCGAAGACTGCCCCCCCACCGTGCCAAAGCTCAGTGCGATCGTGGGGTGGCCGGCCAACAACCGCCGTGCCAGCCGCGGGTCAGCAATGACCACCGGCAGGCCGGTCAGCGGCTCGCGCAGCAGGTTGCCGGTGTCCACAAAGGCCCAGAGCCGACAGGGGCGGCCATCCAGCCACAGCCGCACATCGCAACGCGGCCCCACCCCGCCCCGCCGGCGGATGGCTCCAGCGGAGAACACCACCATGGCCGCCGCGCCCAGTACCGTCAGCAGCAGGGCGTTCTGGCCCAGCGCCGCCTCGCCCACAGGGCTCGCCCCGGCGAGCACCAGGCCTGCTGCCAGCGCTGCGCCGCCGCCCAGGGCCGTCACCCCCACAAGGGATGCCCATCCCTTGCAATAGCCCCGCAAGCTGCGTGGCCGCCAGGCGACGAGCGCCAGCACTGCAGAGAGCAGCACCTTGGCTGGAAGGGCTGTGAGCACCACACAGGGTGGCAGCAGCGTGGCCGCCGCATAGAGGCCACCCAATCCGGCGCTGAGCAGATACCGCCCCGGCCGGGCGCGTTCCCCGGCCAGCCGCCCAGCCAGGTAGAGCACCAGCAGGTTTACCGCCAGATTCAGCCCAAGGACCTGCTCCAGATACAAACCCGCTCACCTGCCGTTCGTACTCTGCAAACCGAATATGGACTTATTCTAATATAGTGCGTGGTTGGAAAATGTAGGACTGCGCGGGGCGAAAGTTGGCAAAACGGAAGAACAAGCAGGAAGTGGAGCCGGGCCATGGCGGAAATGGAACGGACAAAAATCCCTCCCCTTGCTCGACTCCCACCCGTCCTTGTGCTACAATGGCGGCATCCTCACGCAACCAGACGGAGGCAAATTCCATGTGCATTCGCTTCATCGGCACCAACAGGACGCGCTGACCAATCGGCGCTCGTGACCCTGCCCGGGGTCTGTTTCCCTTGCCAAAAAACGATGAAGGAGCACA
Organism: Bacillota bacterium; assembly: GCA_023409755.1. Classification (GTDB taxonomy): domain Bacteria; phylum Bacillota; class Clostridia; order Christensenellales; family UMGS416; genus JAEYRA01. Next base: position 18,095 of record JAEYRA010000073.1, on the reverse strand, counting down.
CCATGAACATTTCCAACAACGTTCTGAAGCAATACCTGAAGGATGTCTATTTCATCAACGGCACGGCCTATGCTGGTAAATCAACGATGTGCCGGATGCTGGCAGAGAAGCACAACATGATCCTCTGCGGCGAGAACTACAACTGTGACGAATTCCTCGCGATGGCCGACCGACGCATGCAGCCCCACATGTGCTACCAGCGCACCGATTGGCAGGCCTTCCTGAACCGCAGCCCGGAGGAATACGCCGACTGGATCTTTGGCTCCGCCAGGGAAATGGCCGAATTTGAGGTGGCACACCTCTTACAGCTCTCCGGCCAAGGCCCCATCATTGTGGACACCAACATCCCCATCGATCTGCTCAAGGAAATCGCGGGCTACCACCAGGTTGCCTTGATGCTCTCCCCCCAGTCCATGTCGGTGGAGCGCTTTTTTGACCGGGACGACCCCGAAAAGCAATTCCTGCTGGAGCAGATCCAAAAGGCGGAGGACCCAGAGCGGACGATGGCGAATTTCCGTGCCTGTCTCGAGCGAATCAACAGCCACGAGGTCTATGAGGAATTCTTGCACAGCGGCTTTTTCGTCCTCGTGCGGGAGGAGGCCGAGAAGGACACCAAAGCTGAGATGCTGGCGGCGCTGGAGGCGCATTTCCAATTGGTATAGCACAGACAAACACAACAGGCAGAGGGTTTTCCTCTGCCTGTTCTTGTTGTATTCCTGTTTGCGGCCGATTACGCGTTCTCCCCTGTCGTTTCCTCCGCTGTATCCTCCGGCTGCTCGGCGGCAGCAGCCTCCTCGGGCAGGGGGGCGAAGGCCGCGGCCTCGCTGAGGGACGGCAGCTGCAGCAGTGACTCCAGCGCGAAGCAGCGCAGGAACTCATCGGTGGTGGCAAAGAGCACGGGCTTACCCAACCGGTCAGCGGTGCCTGCCTCGCGGATGAGCCCTCGCTTCAACAGAACCTCCAGCGAATAGTCGCTGCTGACGCCGCGAATCTCCTCAATCTCCCTGCGCGTCACGGGCTGACGGTAAGCGATGACCGAGAGCGTCTCCAGCGCGGACTGCGACAGGGGCCGGCTGCGTCGGGGGGCCAGCACGGCCTGCACCACATCGGCATAGGCGGCGTTGGTGGCCATCTGCACCCCATCCTCCACCCGGATGATCTGGATGCCGCGGCGCTCGAAGCGGTAGCGGTCGATCATCGCCTCCACCACCGGGCGCATCTCCAGCTCGGTTACGTCGAGCGCCTGGGCTAGGGCGCTCACCGGCACCGGGTCGCCGCTGGCAAAGAGCACAGCTTCCACCGCGCCTTCCAGTTCCTGTCTATCCATGGGCTTCCTCCTCGGTTCTTGCCCGGGCCACCAGGCGGATGGTGCCATACAGGCCGTCCTGCCGCACCTGGGCGCGGTTGAGCTTGATAAGCTCCAGCACGGCAAGGAAAGCGGTCACCACTTCCTCCCGCGTGGGGCGTGCCGATACCAGCTCCCCAAAGCCCACGCTGCCCCGCTGGCCCAACAGGCTCTGGATACGGAACAGTTGCTGCTGTACGGTGAAGCTCTCCCGCTCAATGCGCCGTTCGGGCTCCTCCTCGTCGTCCTCCTCCTGCCCCACGCGGGCTAAAAGAGTCGCGAAGGCCTGAGCCAAGAGCGACGCCGAGGCGTTGGTGATGTCAAAGTCGCCGCCGCGCACAATCTCTTGTGGCAGACGGTAATGGACGCCGGCGGCCTGTTTTTCCTTCTGCTGCAGGGCGGCGCTGGCGGCCTTGAAGAGACGGTATTCCTCGAGCTGCCGGATGAGCTGCTGCTCGGGGCTCTCCTCGTCCTCTTCCTCCTCGTCCACACCGGGCAGGAGACGACGGGATTTGATTTCCAGGAGCCGGGCCGCCATCTCCAGAAACTCGCTGGCCCGGTCCATGTCGAGCTCGTCGAGCTGGCCCATGTAAGCCAGGAACTGGTCGGTGATCTCCGAGATGAAGATGTCACGGATGTCAACCTGCGCACGGCTGGTGAGATGCAGCAGTAGGTCGAGGGGACCGTCAAAGAGTGTCAGCGATACGTGATAAGCCATGGCGCACCTACAGGAACAGCCCGACGACTAACGTGCCGAGCGTCCAGAGCTTATCCAAAAAGAAGGAGATGACGTTGCTCGCCACATTGGTAAAGAGCAGCGCTAACAGCAGCAGCGGGCCGTATTGCTCCAGAACCGACACCGCCCGGGTGTTGGAGTATCGCAGCAGCAGCGTGTCTTTCAGGATGCCGAAGCCATCGAGCGGCGGCACGGGCAGAAGGTTGAAGATGAACAGCGCGAAGTTGATGTTGACCGCCAGCCACAGGATCTGCATGCCGACCTCGTCGCCCGTGAGCCCCGCGCCATACACCAGGCCGTAGCCCGCAAACAGCAGCACGAAGCCCAGCACCAGATTGGTGAGCGGCCCGGCCAGACCCACGATGGCAAACCCAAACTTCCTCTTGCGGTAGTAGTTGGGGTTCGTCATGACGGGCTTGGCCCAACCGAACCCGGCGATCAGCAGCATCAGGAAGCCGATGGGATCGATGTGCTTGATGGGATTGAGGGACAACCGCCCCATGCTGCGGGGCGTGGGGTCACCCAACCGGTCTGCGGCAAAGGCGTGGGCCAGCTCGTGCAGCGTCAGCCCCAGCAGGATGCCCGGCAGGGTGTAGAGCATGGTTGTGAGGTGGCTCACCAGCTGCGCGGGGTCAAAGAGACTTCTGATAAAATCCATCGTTCCCCTACCCCTGCAGATCCGCCGGAATGCCGGCTTTCTGGTTGTTGATGGCCACGCCATTGACGACAATCTCAAAGCGACAGCCCAGCGACTCAGCGGCGCGTTCGCACAACAGCATGCGCTTGAGGTAAATCTGCATGAAGTCCATGACCGAAGAGGTCGTATCCATGATCATACCATAGACGATGGCCTTGTTCTCCCGGTCCACCTCCACCCAGTTCTTTTTGATGGAGTAGTTGACTCGGTCGTGGATGTCGTTGGGGTTGAAGGTCCCCTTACGCACCCGGGTGCGGTGGGCGTCTGACTTATCAGCAATGATGATGGCCGCCGAGAGCGGCGAGACCGGCGCGCCGTTCTCCTCCTCATGGTGACCCACGGCCGAGAGTATCTGCGCGATCTCGCTCATGTCCATGCCCATATCCCGCAGCAGAGGGAAGAGCAGCGCCCCGGCGGTGATGCCGTGGTTCTTGCGGTTGATGACGTTACCCACGTCGTGCACCCAGCCGGTGATGGCGGCCAGCTCCACCAGACGGGCGGGGTGGTCAAGTTTTTGGAGCAGCATGGCCGCAGTGTTGCTGACATAACCCACGTGGCGAAGGCCATGCTCGGTGTAACCGATGGCCGCCAGCACGTTGTTCGCCTCGCGAATGAGCGCGGTGATCTCCGCGTTGTTGTGGATGTCCTCCAGCGTTACCATACCAGGTTTCCTCTCCCCCATGTGTTAGCGATCCAGATACTTGAGCGACTCGTACCACGGGTCGCCGGAGAAGTCGGGCTCCTCGGCAAACACCGGTTCGCCCAGTTCCTCGATGGCGTTGCGCGTCTCGGTCCACTCCAGGTAGTTGAGCATGCCGCTCTTCAGCGCCGCCTTCAGCACCGGGATAGCCTCAACCCTGCCGTACTTGCCCAGGTAGGCAGCCATGATGGCCTTGTCACCCTCCTCGCTCTGGTAGGTGCGCAGCAGGTGTTGGAAGATACGCTCGTCTCCCGGGAACTCCACCAGGATGCTGAGGAACCAGTCGGTGGCCTGGGGGCTCAGGGGTTGTTCCATCGCTGCCAGGATGGGGCCAACGACTTGGTCACCCATGCCGATGAGCGACTCCACGATGTTCTCGATGTATTCATTGTCCGGGTGCTCCACAATCGTCTGAATGTACTCCTCCAGCGGAAGGGTGGAGCCCAGTTCATTGAGGAGTTTGATGGCCAGCACCACAGCCTCGTCCCCACGGTCGCCGGCGGGAAGGGGAATTTCACGCCGCTTGATGCGCAGCAAAGGCTCCTGGGCGGCATCGCCCAGCGCCACGATGCGATCGAGCATGGGGTCGGGCACCCAAACGCCGGCGGTCACATACTTGAGCATCCAGCGCACCAGCTGTTCGGCGTCGTCGTAGCGGTCAAAGTAGTTGAGGGGCGACGCTCCTTCCAGCCAGGCGGCAGGTGTGGCAAGCCACTGCTCGTACACCTTTTCCACCTGGGCCTCCAGTTGCTCGGCCTTGGGGTATTTCTCGCGGTTCTTTCGCATCCAGTCCTTCAGATGGCGGTCAAACTGCTTTTGAAAATCCAGTACAAAGAGATCCATTGTTCCTCTCCTTTCGGTTCGACACCAGGCGGCAGCGCTCAGCGCTGGCTTGCCTCAACCAACAGGGCATTGAGGTCATCCGCGGTGAATTGGTACTTCACGTTGCAGAAGTGACATTGCAGCTCGGCTCCATCATCCTGACGGCTCATGTCCGTCAGTTCCTCCACCCCCAGGGCGATGAGTGCCCGGCTGATGCGCTCCCGCGAGCAATCGCACTGAAGCCGCGCCGGGCGTTCATCGAGCAGAGCAGGGTTGAGGCCCCCGAAGACGCTCTGCACCAACCCATCGGGCCCTTCCTGCTGCAAGCCACGGCTGAGATCAACCAGCGCAGGGGCCAGGTTCTCCAGCGTGGCCAACACCTCCTCCGGGCAACCGGGGAGGGGCTGCACCACAATCCCGCCGGCCGACACCACCTGCCGGTCGCGCCCGATGAGCACCCCCAGCGACACCAGAGACGGCTGCTGTTCACTCACCGTCAAGTACATGGCGAAGTCCTCGGCGATTTCGCCGCTGGTGAGGTTGACCTGCCCCACCCAAGGCTCACGCATACCCAGGTCGCGGATGACGGCGAGCTTCCCCTCCCGCCCCACGGCACCGGCCACGTCCAGCTTGCCATCGGCCCGGGGCGGCAGGTCCACCGTCGGGTCGGCGGCCGTCACTTTCACGGTGCCGTCGGGCCGGGCCACGGCGCAGATGCGCCCCATGGGCCCATTGCCCGCCACATTGGTGGTGATGCTGCCGTCCCCCTTCATCTCGCTGGCCAGCAGCAGCGCCGCCGTCAGCGTGCGGCCCATGGCCGCTGTGGCCACCGGCGAGGCCTCATGCACCTGCCGGGCCTCCTCACAGGACTGGGTGGTATGCGCCAACAGAATACGCACGTTGCCATCGGCCGCCATATATCTGCGGATGGAATCCTGCAATCCTTCGTCCTCCTCGTTCATATCGCCCGGGCGGCGAATTGGATGCGGGGGCACCCTGGGCCCGGCGTGTTTGTGGTGAACGCCTCATACACGCCCATCTGCTCAAACCCGGCTGCCGCCAGTGCCTCCTCCACCTCCACCCGGCTCCACAGCCGCTGGCGGTGGTGCTCCTGCCCCCGTTGGAAGCGGCCGTCCTCGTCCCGCGTAAACACCGTCACATCCATGGCCAACACACGGCCATTGTCTTCCAGCTCATTGAACCAGAGATAGGCAAAGTCGTCGTCGTCCTCACCATAGAGTTGCCCGGCCATCGCCCGCAGCTTGTCGTCGGTGCTGATGTCAAAGAGCAGCACCCCGCCCGTCCGCAGGCTCCTCCGGGCGCTGGTGAGGAACCCTCGAAGCGAGTCGTCGGCCGTGAGGTAGTTGACCCCATCGCACACGCAGAGCGCCGCGTCCATGGGCCGGTGCACCCTCAGGTTCGTAATGTCCTGCCGCACGAAGGGGACGGCGCACCCCGCCCGGGCGGTTTTATCGGCCGCCTCCGAGAGCATCGCTGCGGAAATGTCCACCCCTGTCATGCGGTAGCCGGCCCGTGCCAGCTCCAGCGTGATGCCGCCGGTGCCGCAGGCACAATCCACCACCCTGCTGCCCGGTTCCACCCCGGCACCCTGCAGAAGGCCCATGAGGTAGGTGCCCCAGGCGGCGTAGTCGTGGTGACCCAGCCCGTCGTAGAGCGCCCCCAGCACCGAATAGGGCGTTTCGTCGCCGTCACTGCCCGCCATTCGGCCGGTCTGCCCCATGGTTTTCCTCACCTTTCCTCCAGCCGGAGAGCAAGCCGCCGATACGCCCCGTCTCCGCCGCCGTCAGGCCACCCCAGCCCACCCGGCGCACCTTGTCTGCCAAGCCCAGTTCCTCCGCAATTTCCAGCTTTTTCAGGTCCTGCGGCGTTGGCTGTTTCACCAGTTTTTTCATGGTACCACCCCCGCATAGTATCGGGGCGGCCACCGGTTTTATTCGCGGTCCTCAGGGTCACGCGGGGCGTCCTGGGGCTTCGCCTTGGCGTCAATCAACGCAGGTTGGTCCTCCTCCTCATCCTCATCCTCCTCCGTCAGCAAGCGCGCAAACGTGCTGTTGGTGTAGGAGTTGATGACGAACATCGCCAGTGAAAAACCCAGGATGAGATAGTAAAGCAGCATGATCAGCAGTGCGTAGGGCGTCACCAGCACCAGCAGAATGAAGGCTACGATCGGCAGCAGCGTTAATACCGTAAAGAGCAGCGTGAATGGCAGCTGCCCCAGCGCCAACAGCAACCCGTTCTTGATGAGCTGGCCGAAGGACATCTCATAGGTCACCAGCATCGGGAACACATAAAGATAGCTCATGAGGAAGAGCGAGACCAGAGCGATGAAGATCGCCTGCATGATCCACATCCAGGACTGTTGCTGCAGCACAAGGGCGTAGAACTGCAGGGTGTAGAAGCTGAGGAGCAGCACCAGGGCAAAGACCAGCATGGCCCCCGCCGCCTGCTTCCAGTTCTTGAACATCTGCTCCTTGAAGTCCTGCCACACCCAGGAGTGCTCGTCGCGGGCCCAGTTGCGGGTGACATAGGTCAGCCCCGCCAGCGGCGGACCCACCAGCACCAGGCAGGGCACCATGCCCAGCAGGTAGATGAGCAGGCTGGAGAGCAGCGTGTCGGTCAGCTCCTGGGGCAGGCTCTGCCCCACGGCCACCTGGGTCTCGTTGATGAGCGTAATGAATACGTTGGAGCTCAGCAGTGTCCAGATGAGCACCGGCAGCGCACACAGCACAAAGACCAGATTGACCTTCATAAGATCGGTGAACCGCTGGGTCAGGCTCGTGAAGAACAGTTCAAACTTGTTGCGCGGCATGTCCTCGGGGTTGATGTCGGGACGGTTGGGGTTCCCTTGGTACATGCGGTTGAAAATACCTTTAAACATCTCGATCCCTTCCTGTCAATCCATGACCATGCGTTTGTAGTATTCAATGCCGGTGAGCAGCGCTTCCTCATCAAACTGGAAGCGGCTGGAGTGGAGCGGCTCAGTGTAGCCCAGTTCCTCGTTGCGGCAGCCCAATAGCCCCAGGAACGCCGGTACACGCTGGCCGTAACGGGAAAAATCCTCGGCCACGGTCAGGCGCTCGGCCTCGACGGCGGCCTCGGGGAATCGGGTGAAGACATCTTCCGCCATCGTGCTGTCATTGACAGTGGGCGGCACCTCATCCACCGGGGTGAACGTCATCTCGACCCCGAACGCCTGCTCCACACCCCGCATGTGGCCGGCCACGCGCTGCCTCATGTTCTCCAGCAGCGCATCATCGTAGGCCCGCAGCGTGCCCTCCAACTCCGCCTCGTCGGCGATGACGTTGTGGCGGTGTCCGGCGTCAAAGCGCCCAAAGGTGAGGAGTGCCGGGGCCTCCGGCGGCTTCTGGCGGGAGATGACCGTCTGCACGGCACAAACGAAGTGGCTTGCCGCCACGATGGCGTCGCACCCCAGCTGGGGCATGGCCCCGTGGGCCGCTCGCCCGTGCACGCGGATGACGAACTCGCACGCACCGATCATGACCGGACCTGACACGATGCCCAGCTTCCCCTGGGGAATGTGGGGCATCAGGTGCAGGCCGAAGATCCGATCCACGGTTGGGTTCACCAGAGCGCCCTGCTCAATGAGCTGCTCGGCTCCCTTGACGTTCTCCTCACAGGGTTGGAACAGGAGCACCGCCGTACCCTTGAGACGGTCACGGTGCCCCGCCAGCAACCGGGCGAAGCCCAGCAGCACCGCCATGTGGCCGTCGTGGCCGCAGGCATGCATGAAGCCGGGGTGCTCGCTGGCAAAGTCACAGCCGGTCTGCTCGGGCACGTTGAGAGCGTCCATGTCGGCGCGAAACGCCGTGACCGGGCCGGGCAGTGCGCCTTCAACAACGGCCTTGACACCTGTGCCCGACAGCACGGTGAACGGAATGCCAAGGGCCTGCAGTTCGCTCTGAACATAAGCGCTGGTGCGGTGTTCCTCCAGCCCGCGCTCGGGGATGCGGTGCAAGGCGCGCCGCAAGCGGCGTACCTCCTCGGCATATTGCAGTACTTCCGGGGAAAGGGACATGGGTTTCTCCTTCTCAACTCTTTGGAATATTATAACGGCCTGCTGTGGAAATGTCCATGTGCGCCTCAGCGCCTGTCACAGTCCGACCGGCGGATAATTCCGCCCGGCGCTGTGCACAGTAAGCAAAAAGCCGCCAAAGGAGGGCGCGTTAGCCATGCTCATCGTCGCGACCCGGGCGCTCATCCTGTTCTCCATTGTCTTTCTCTCCGTGCGCATCATGGGCAAGCGGGAACTGGGTCAGCTGCAGCCCTACGAGTTCGTCATCGCCATCATGATCGCCAACCTGGCGACCGTGCCGATGGCCGACATGGGTATCCCCATTCTCAACGGCATTGTGCCCATTCTGACGCTGCTCTTCGCTCATGTGGGGCTGACGTTCTTCACACTCAAAAGCCGGATGGCGCAAAAGCTCATCGACGGTGCTCCCACAATTCTCGTGTCCAAGGGGTACATCCACGAGGACGCCATGCGCGGGGCTGGCTACAGCTTCAGCGACCTGATGGAGCAGCTGCGCGTAGGGGGGATCTTCTCTCTGGGTGACGTGGAGTACGTGATTCTTGAGACCAGTGGCCAGGTCAGCATCATCCCCAAAGCCGCCGCCCGGCCGGTGACGGTGCGTGATTTGAACCTCAATGCCGGACCCGACCCGCTGCCATGGAGCGTCATCGTGGATGGTGAGCTGCAGCGGGAAGCGCTGCGCCTGGCCGGGAGGGATGAGAGGTGGCTGCTGGATCAGCTGGAAGCCATGGGCATGCCGCCAATCCCCCAGATCCTGTATGCCAGCGTGGATGACACCGGCCAGGTGATTGCCCAGCGCAAAAACAAAAGAAAGTGGTGGCAACTGTGAGATCGATCGCGGTGATGGTGACCATTTTGGCAATCCTGCTGTGTCTCAACGGCTTTATCCTCAGCTTTATCGACCGTACCTCCACCGAAATGCTGGAAGAGCTCCAGACGGCGGTGAGCCTGATGAACGCTGGGGACCAGAAGGCACTCCTCTCACAGATCAATGCCATGCAGGAGAAGTGGTCCACCAGTGAGGAGCTCTGGGAGGCCTGCGTGGACCATGAGGACGTGGAAAACATCAACATCGCCCTCACGCGCCTCAACGCCATGGCCGAGGGTGGCACCCTAGAAATCATGCCCGCTGAGATGCAGGAGCTGGCGTTTCTGCTGCACCACATGGTGGAGCAACACTCGCTCCGCTGGGAGAACATCGTCTGACCACCAGCAACCGGGGCAACGCCGCCTGACAGCCAACGCCGTCATCCCTGCCACAACATGACGGCATGGCTCGGCCCACTCTCCTTCCCGCCAACACCGACCGCCTTCCAGCCATCAAACCCATACCAACTCATGCGCCGGGCAGCGTCAGCCGTCCGGTCCCTTCGTCTCACTTCATCTACAAACCCAACAAGGAACGATGCCCACACTCGCCGTGCCCGGCAGCAATGGCCGCGGCATCGGGCCCATTGCATCCAAAAAACAACCATTTGGGGGCTTCCCATCGGCATATTCGCATGATATAATCCCCTATTATCCCACCATAATTCTAGGAATTGAAACAAGTCAAGGACGGTGTATGCCATGCCCATCAATGTTCCCAACAACCTGCCGGCCGTGGAAACCCTGACAGGGGAAAACATCTTTGTCATGCAGGAAGACCGCGCCCGGCAGCAGGACATTCGACCACTGCGCATTGCCATCCTGAACCTCATGCCCACCAAGATTGTGACGGAGACGCAGCTGCTGCGGCTGCTGGGAAACTCCCCGCTGCAGGTGGACATCGTGCTGCTGCACCCGAGCAGCTATCAATCCAAGAACACCCAGCGCGAACATTTGGAATCCTTCTACACGACCTTTGAGGCCATCCGTGATCAACGCTTCGATGGGCTCATCATCACGGGCGCACCGGTGGAGCACATGGCCTTTGAGGAAGTAGACTACTGGACGGAGCTCGTCCAGATCATGGACTGGAGCCTGACCAACGTCTATTCCACCCTGCACATCTGCTGGGGGGCGCAGGCCGCGCTCTACCATCACTACGGCATACAGAAATATGGGATGCCCTCCAAGCAGTTCGGCGTGTTCGCCCACCACATCTGCCGGCGCAACACCATGTTGCTGCGGGGCTTTGATGACGTGTTCTACGCCCCCCATTCCCGCCACACCGAGGTGCGCCGCGCCGACATTGAGCGCGTGCCCGAGCTGGAGGTGCTGGCTGAGAGCGACGAGGCCGGCGTTTACATCGTGAAGAGCAAGGGTGGCCGTCAAATCTTTGTCACTGGCCACTCGGAGTATGACCCGCTGACACTGAAAGCCGAGTACGACCGCGATGTATCCCGCGGGCTGCCCATTGATATTCCGCGTAACTACTTTGAGGACGACGACCCCTCCAAGCCTCCGATCGTCACCTGGCGCTCCCACGGCAACCTGCTGTTCACCAACTGGCTCAACTACCACGTTTACCAGGAGACGCCTTTCGACCTGAAGGAACTGGGCGACCATGCTTAACGCCTTTAGCCGAACGGAACTGCTGCTGGGAGCCGATGCGATGGCGCGCCTGCAAGGGAGCAAGGTCGCGGTGTTCGGCGTGGGCGGCGTGGGCAGCTACACCGTGGAGGCGCTGGCACGCGCCGGCGTGGGGCACTTCGTGCTGGTGGATGACGACCTGGTGTGCCTGACAAACCTGAACCGACAGCTGCACGCCACCCGGCGGACCGTAGGCCGCCCCAAGGTGGAAGTGATGGCCGAGCGTATCCGCGAGATCAACCCCGATGCCCAGGTGGAAACCCACCAGACTTTCTATCTGCCGGAATACGCCGAAGCATTGGTGAGGGCCGACTATTCCTACCTGGTGGACGCCATCGACACGGTGAAGGCTAAGATTGATCTGGTCGTCAACGCCCACCGGCTGGGTATTCCGGTCATCAGCGCCATGGGGGCGGGCAACAAGCTCGACCCCACCCGATTTGAGGTGGCCGACCTCTCCAAAACCTCGGTCTGCCCGCTGGCCCGGGTGATGCGCACCGAGCTTCGCCGCAGGGGCATCGAACACCTGAAGGTGGTGTACTCCAAGGAACCGCCGCTGACGCCGCGGGAAACCGAGGACTTGAGCTGCTCCAAGCATTGCGTGTGCCCGCCGGGCACCCAGCGCCACTGCACCGTGCGCCGGCAAATCCCCGGCAGTGTGTCCTTTGTGCCTCCTGTCATGGGCATGATTCTGGCCGGTGAGGTCATCAAGGACCTGATCGGATACTGCACCGGGGAGAGCGCCACATGAAGATCTCAACCAAAGGACAATACGCGCTCGAAGCCATCGTGGACCTGCACCTCCACAACCCCGACGGTTACGAGAGTCTGCACACCCTGGCCCAGCGCCGGCACCTGTCTGAAAGTTACCTGGAACAGCTCTTTGCACGGCTCAAAAGGGCCGGCTTGGTGCTAAGCCTGCGGGGTGCCCAGGGCGGCTATCGCCTGTCCCGCCCGGCAAACACCATCCGCGCCGGGGAAGTGCTGCGGGCCGTGGAAGGGGAACTGAGCCCCGTGCGCTGCGTCTGTGACGGCACCACCCCCTGCCCGCGGGAGCAGGATTGCTCCACCCGGGGGTTCTGGAGCCGTATGATGGGAGAAATGAACGCCGTGGTCGATGGCGTCACCATCGCCGAACTGGTGGAAGCCGCCCGCAACCGGGCGTTGGATTACAGCATTTAGAAAGGAGGCGCACCTATGAAGTTATCCACCAACAGCCGCTATGGCCTACGGTCACTTGTCGACCTGGCAGAGCAAGAAGGAGGTGCGCCTGTCACCCTCAACGCCATTGCCAGCCGGCAGGCCGTGTCTGAGAGCTACCTGGAGCAGGCTTTCTCCGCCCTGAAGAAGGCGGGGTTGGTGCGCAGCACCCGGGGTTCCTCCGGCGGGTACACGCTGGCCCGGCCGGCTGAGCAGATCCACGTGGGCGATGTGCTGCGGGTGTTGGAGGGTGACCTTACCATCATGCAGGGCAACGTGGCTGCCGACGCCGTCTCCCTCGCCATTGCCGATCTCATCTGGCAGGCTATTGACCGACGGCTGCAGACTGTGGTAGACGGTACCACGCTGGCGGATCTCATTCGGGAGCATGAGCGAATGCGCGGCCACGCGCCGCAGTAATTTGTTTTTTTACCCTTAATTCCTACTAATACTATGATTATAATCTATTTAAGGAGAGGCGAAATCTATGAGCGAACGGAAACTAGGCTTTGAAACCCAGCAGCTTCATGCCGGCCAGACCCCTGACCCAACAACCGGTTCCCGCGCCGTGCCGATTTACCAGACGACCTCCTACGTCTTCCACGACACCGACCATGCCGCTGACCTCTTCGGCTTGAAGACCACCGGCAACATCTACACCCGCATCATGAACCCTACGACCGATGTGCTGGAGCAGCGCATTGCCGCGCTAGAGGGCGGCATCGGCGCGCTGGGTGTGGCATCCGGTGCGGCGGCCGTCACCTATTCCATCCTCAACCTGGCCAACGCCGGTGACAACATCATCTCCGCCAGCACGCTCTATGGCGGCACCTACAGCCTGCTGCGGCACACCCTGCCCCACTACGGCATCACCGCAAAGTTTGTTGACCCCGACGAACCGGAGAACTTCCGCGCCGCCATCGACGACCGCACCCGCGCCATCTACATTGAGAGCATCGGCAACCCCGGCATCAACCTGGTGGACATCGAGGCCGTTGCCAGGATTGCCCACGAGAACGGCATTCCGCTGGTGGTGGACAACACCTTCGGCACACCCTACCTCATTCGCCCGTTTGCGTTTGGCGCGGACATCGTCGTTCACTCGGCCACGAAGTTCATCGGCGGTCACGGCACATCCATCGGCGGACTGATCGTGGACGGCGGCAAGTTCGACTGGGCCAGCGGCAAGTTCCCGAACTACACCACCCCTGACGAGGGGTACCACGGGCTGGTCTTTGCCGAGGCGCTAGGCGCTGCTGCCTACATCACCCGCGCCCGCGTGACGCTGCTGCGCGACACCGGCGCGGCCCTGTCGCCCTTCAATGCCTTCCTGCTGCTGCAGGGGCTGGAGACCCTCTCCCTGCGGGTGGAGCGGCATGTGGAGAACGCCCGGAAGGTTGTGGCGTTCCTGCAGAATCACCCGGCGGTGGCCTCGGTCAACTACCCCGAATTGCCGGAGAGCAAGTATTACACCCTTGCAAAGAAATACCTGCCCAAAGGCGCGGGTTCCATCTTCACCTTCGAGGTCAAGGGCGGGCTGGAAGCCGGCAAAACCGTCATCAACAGCCTGGAGATTTTCTCCCACCTGGCTAACGTTGCCGACGCCAAGTCGCTGGTAATCCACCCGGCCTCCACCACCCACTCCCAGCTCAATGAGGAACAGTTGCTCTCGGCGGGCGTCACCCCCGGGCAGATTCGTCTCTCCATCGGGCTGGAGAGCGCCGACGACCTGATTTGGGACCTGAGCCAGGCGCTGGAGAAGGCCACGAAGTAATCGACCCACAACATGACGAAAGGGCGCACGTTCGCAACGTGCGCCCTTGTTGTGTGCGGTGCTGGCGGGCCGCCACTTACCGCTTGAAATCCTCCGGATTGATGGTGATTTTGTCGTCGGGCTTCAGCTGGAAGGGCATGACCGCGACAACGATGTGCTTGTGATGCTTGAGCAGTTCCCGCTCGATGTAGACACGGGTGCGGTTGTGCATCATCTTGTTCCACAGCGACTTCAGCTCAAACTGCGGAAGGATGACGGTAATCATGTCGTTCTTCTGGTAGTCATACTCAGCCGAACGGATGAACTCCAACAGCGGCTCCACCACCTTGCGATAGGGTGAGTAGCGGATGAAGTAGGGAATGTCGGTGTTGAGCAGATTCCAGCGCTCCCGCAGCTTCGCCTCACTGGCCTCATCAATGGCCACACTAAAGGCGATGACGTTTTCGGAAATGGTGCGGGCAAAACGCAGCGCACGGATGCTGGATCGGTTGAGCCCCTCAATGGGCACGATCACGCGGTTGCGGTAGTGGTCGCGGGCGATGTTGATGTCGGCAAGATCCTCCCGGGTCAGACGCAGCTGCTTGGCGATGGACAGGTAGTGGCGTTTCACCTTGAGCATGGCCATAACCATGACCGGGATGAGGATGACGACAATCCAAGCACCCTGGCGGAACTTGAAGATCGAGATGATGATAACGACCATGGACGTCACCAGCGCACCGGTGCCGTTGATGGCCGCCTTCAAACCCCAGTAGCGCCCCTTGTGATGAATCCAGCGGGAGAACATGCCGGCCTGGGAGAGGGTAAAAGAAATGAACACACCGATGGCATAGAGGCCGATGAGACCATCGACCTGCGCGCGGAAGGCTACCAGCAGCAGGATCGACGCCAGCGACAGCACCACGATGCCGTTGGAGTAGCTCAACCGGTCGCCGCGCATGCTGAGCTGCTTGGGCGCAAATCCCTCCTTGGACATGATGGACACCAGCAACGGGAACCCGGAATAGGCCGTGTTGGCCGCCAGCACCAGAATGAGGAAGGTCGTCAGCATGATGTAGTAGAGCATGAAGCCCTCGCCAAAGACATGGCGGGCCAGCTGCACGATGACGGCCTGGGATTGCTCACTGGCAACGACATGGAACCCCGAGCACAACACAGCCGTGCCGCCCAGCAGCAGCGCCGAAATGGACGCCAGCAGCGCCAGCACCAGCTTGGCATAGCGCTGGCTGGGCGAGCGAAAGCTGGGGACGGCGTTGCTGACGGCCTCCACACCCGTCAGTGCCGAACAGCCGCTGGAGAAGGCGCTCAGCACCAGAATGAGCGCGGCCGGGCGCAGTGTATTCTCCACCGTGGGTTGAATCTCCGGCAGGTCGCCCACGTTGTGGGTCGCCAACCGCACCAACCCCACGATGAGCATGGCGAACATGCCCACGATGAAGAGATACGTTGGGATGCCGAAGATCCGGGCCGACTCCCGGATGCCGCGGAGGTTCCCAAGCATCAGCAGCAGCACCAGCAGCACGCACAGCGGCACGGTGAACGGCCGCAGCCCCTCAAAGACGGAGGTGATCTGATCAACGCCGGCTGCCACGCTGACGGCTACGGTCAGAATATAGCCCACCGACAGCGCCGACCCGGCCACCACACCGGGGATGACGCCCAGGTTCTCCTTGGCCACGATGTAAGCCCCGCCACCGTTGGGGTAGTTGTCGATCGTTTGGAAATAGGAAAGAACCAAAAGTGCCATCAGCCCCACGATGGCAATGGTCAAGTAACCCAGATAGGTGTAGGCAAGCAACCCCACCGCCGGCAGCAGCACCATCAGGATCTGCTGGCCGGCGTAGGCCACTGAGGAGATGGCATCGCTGGCCAGAATGGGGAGCCCCCAGGTGATGCCCAGTTTCTCCTCATCCAACGACTCGTTTTTCAACGGCCGGCCGATGAGCCAGTGTTTCAGCTTGTGCAGCATAGTTTCCCTTCCAGCATTTATGTCCATAGTTTACCCGGCAAAAAGGTCCAGATGCAGATTATAGTCCGGGCATTTCAATATTGATATATACAAACTGCATAAATCAAATAACTAATTATCAACGAAACGACAAGGTTTACACGCTGTAGCCGAATGATCGGTTACCCCTCCCGCCCCCAATACTTTCGGTCAAGCACCCGATACTGGATCGCCTCGGCCAGATGCCGGTCGGCAATGGCGTCGGCATCATCGAGGTCGGCGATGGTACGCGCCACTTTGAGGATGCGGGTATAGGCGCGGGCGCTCCAGCCATAGGCACGGAAGGCCTGCTCCAACAGAGCATGACCGGCGGCATCCAGGGTGCAGTGCTCCTCCACTTCCTTGGGCCCAATGGCCGCGTTGACCGGGTAGCGACTGCCATGATAGCGGGCGGTTTGGCGGTCACGGGCGTGGACGATCCGCTCCCGCACGGCCGACGACGGCTCGCCAGCGGCCTTGCCCACAAGCTGCCCATACTCCACCGCGCCCACCTCCAGCTGCAGGTCAAAGCGGTCGAGCAGCGGGCCGCTGATACGCCCGAGGTAGGAAGCAATCTGAGAGCGGCTGCAGCGGCACTGCCTCACGGTGGAGCCATAGTAGCCGCAGGGACAGGGGTTCATGGCGGCGACCAGCATAAAGCGGGCCGGGAACGTGGCGCTTCCAGCGGCCCGGGCGATGGTGATGTGCCCATCCTCCAGCGGCTGGCGCAGGGCCTCCAGCGTGTTGCGGTTGAACTCCGGCAGTTCATCGAGGAACAGCACGCCGCAGTGGGCCAGGCTCATGTCCCCCGGCCGCACCGGGGTGCCGCCGCCAGCCATGGCCACGGTGGTGGAGGTGTGGTGGGGCGCGCGCACCTGGCGGCGGCGGATGAGCCCCTCCCGCACGCGCTCGGTCTCCCCGCTCACGGAGTAGAGTTTGGTCACCTCCAGCGCCTCCTCAAAGGTGAGGCTGGGCAGAATGGTGGGTAGCGTGCGGGCCAACATGCTCTTGCCCGAGCCGGGCGGCCCAATGAACAGGATGTTGTGTGAACCGGCGGCTGCCACCTCCAGCGCTCGCTTGGCGCCGTACTGCCCCCGGATGCGAGCCAGGTCGTGGTCGGCGTCCTCAGGCAGGGTGCCTGTCATCGCCCATGGCTCACGGGGTTGGTAGGGACGCTCAGGGCGGTGCAGTGCAAGCACCAACTCCCGAAGGCCGCGCACGGGCAGAATGTCGATGCCCTCCACACAGGCGCACTCCCGGGCGTTGGCCTCGGGCAGGGCGACGGCGTTGCGGCCAGCCTCCCGCGCGGCCAGCACCATGGGCAGCGCCCCGCGCACCCCGCGCACCTCGCCATTGAGGCTCAGCTCCCCCAGGAAGGCCATCCCTTCCAACAGTTCCTGCGGCAGGTGGCCGCAGGCTGTCAGAATGCCCAGTGCAATGGGCAGGTCGTAGATCGGCCCTTCCTTGCGCACGTCGGCCGGGGCCAGGTTGATCGTCACCCGCCCCGGTGGGAACTCATACCCGGCGTTGCGCAGCGCCGTGCGAACCCGCTCCTTGCTCTCCTTCACGGCGGCGTCCGGCAAGCCCACGATATCCACCGCAGGCAGGCCCCCGGCCACGTCCGCCTCAATGTGCACGGGGTAGCCGTCGATGCCACTCAGGCCCAGGCTCCAAACCCTTGCGAGCATATCCACCTCTGCATATCTTTGTATGCTTCATTATACACACAACGCCAAAAAATGCACCAAGCAACGTCCAAAACCCTCAAACGAATGGTTCAATTGACAGACGATCGGGTCGAATCCGCACGATCTACCAATGAGTGAGGCTCCGTACCCTACCAACCCAGTGCCAGCCACAGCCGCGCAGCAAAAACCGCCCGGCAAAGCTGGGCGGTGCAACAATGGCAGTTTTTAGTCTTCCAGAGATTTGTACTCAAACCAATCAAAGAAGGCAGGGACGGTGCAGGGTTCCCCGTTGCCGGTGCAATAGAGCCCCACGTACACGCCGGTGAAGCTGGTTCCGCAGGCCTCGGAGGTCAGGAATACCGTGCTGCCGCTGCCCACATTGAGGGTGATGCCGCCGGCAGAGAAGGAGAACGCGTAGCGTTCGCGGTCGGCGGTGACCGTCAGCACCACCGCCCCACCGTCGTAGTCGATGGCGTTGTCAACGATGCTGATATCCCCCACGACTTTATTGAGCACAATCTTCCGCTCACCGTCCTGCATGGCCACAGCGATGTCGT
>JAEYRA010000064.1 GCA_023409755.1 Bacillota bacterium | reverse complement strand
ATCCTGCGGAGCCTGGCCCACTACCACGGCAAGCCCGGCAGCGGCGCATCGGTGGAGTTCAAGCTCCGCCCGGGGCCGGTCACCCTTCTCAGCATCGGCCAGACCGCCGACGGTCGGTTCCGGTTCGTCGTAGGGGAGGGGATGTCGGAGACTGGGCCCATCCCGCCCACGGGCAACACCAACACCCGCTGCCGCTTCCAGCCGGACACCCGGTCGTTCGTGCGCAGCTGGGTGCTGGCCGGCCCCACCCACCACTTTGCACTGGGCGCGGGCCACTGCGCCGACACCATCGCCAAGCTCGCCGCTGTGCTGGGCATCCCCTGTACCGTGGTGCGGGGCTAGAAGGGAACCGCGGCCCGTGGCGGTCGGGTGGAGGACATCCTGCTGAGTGTGAACCACCCCAACCGCACCGGGCATGAGCTCATTTCCCGGGAGGTGCTGGGCTGGTTCCCGCTGTAGGCTCGCAGTGCTCCAGCGTGGATAGCTGGGGTGGGAGACGGAACGTCGCGCGGGCCGTCGTGTGGTATAGTATGGGGGATGTGCAAAGGAGGATGAACGCCATGTCAGCTTCCGTTTCCCTGTATTCCACGATCGTGACCCCCTACGACGAGCGCGGTGCCATCGATTTTGACGCGCTGGGCAGGCTCATCGACCTGCTGGCCCAGTGCCACTGCGACGGCGTGTTCGCTGTTTGCCAATCGAGCGAGATGTTCTTCCTGACGCAGGAGGAAAAACTTGCCTTGGCGCGGTTCTGCGTGCGGCGCTGCCGGGAGCGGGGAATGGGCTGCGTCGTCTCCGGCCACACCGAGGACGACCCGGAGGCTCAGCTGGGCTTCCTTCGCCGGATGGAGGAAGTGGGGGCCGACGGGCTGGTGCTGGTCTCCAACCGGCTGGCTGGGCCGGAGGAGGATGACGAGCGTCTGCTGGAGCGCCTTTCCCGCCTGATGGAGGGGTTTCGGCCCGAGACACGCCTGGGCATCTATGAGTGCCCCTATCCCTACAAGCGTTTGCTCTCAGCACGGGTGCTGCGTGCGCTGGCTGCCAGCGGGCGCTTTGACTTCGTCAAGGACACCTGCTGCGACAACGCGCTCATCCGGGAGCGGCTGGCCCTGCTGGCGGGCTCTACGGTGCGGCTCTACAACGCCAACGCCGCCACACTGGTGCGCAGCGTGGCCGATGGCGCGGCGGGGTACTCCGGCGTGCTGCTCAATTTCTTCCCCGAGCACTTCCGGGTTCTCAAGGAACTGTTGACGCCGCCAGCCACGGCGGGGGAGCGGACTTGCTACGACCTGCGGGCCGCCCAGGGGTTGGGGGAGTTCCTGACAATGGCCAGCGTCTATGAGCTTCAAAATTACCCGGCCAACGCCAAGCATTTGCTGGTGGAGCGAGGCCTGTTCCGCACGGCCTGCACCCGCACGGGCAAGCCGCCGCTGACCGGTGCCCAGAAACTGGCGCTGACGGCCCTGGCCAACCAAGCCGCCCGTGTGCTGGCGGCATATGGCCCTGCTGTGCGGCACGAATGGCTGCTTGCCGCCGGGGAGCACTTCCGCAACTGCCATGCCTCCACCGTGCTGCCCCTTGGGGATGGCACCGTGCTGGCGGCCTGCTTTGCCGGCACGCGGGAGGGGCACCCCGATGTGGGTATCTGGCTGGCCCGCCGGGTGAACGGCGTGTGGGAGGAGCCGACCTGCATTGCCAAGACCGAACCCGTTGCCCACTGGAACCCGGTGCTCTTCCCGGTGGCCGAGGGCGTGCGCCTGGTGTACAAGGTGGGGCCGGATGTGCCGCGCTGGCAGACGCGAACCATGCTCTCCCGCGATGGGGGAGTGACCTGGTTGGAGGAGCATGCCTGTGCCGCCCCCGAGGAAGCTGCCGGGCCGGTGCGCGGCAAGCCCCTGCGCCTGCCCGACGGCCGGCTGCTGGCCCCCTGCTCGGTGGAGACGGCGGAGGCCTGGCTGCCCCGGGTGGATGTTTCCGATGACGAAGGCGCAACCTTCCGTCCCCTGGCGCAGGTGCCGCTCAACCGCGACGACCCAACCGCCCCGGACTGGCTGGAGGGCTTGGGGGCCATCCAACCGGCGCTGTGGGCCAGCGGCCCCGAGTGCGTCCACATGCTGCTGCGTACCACCGCCGGGTTCCTCTTTCGCTCCGACTCCACCGACGGCGGGCGCACCTGGTGCCGGGCCTACCGCACGGGGCTGCCCAGCAACAACAGCGCCATTGACGTGGTCACCCATGGCGGGGATGTCTATCTGGTGTGGAATCCCATCTGCGGCAACTGGGCCGCCCGCAATCCGCTGGTCGTTTTCCGCTCGCGGGACAATGGCCGGACGTTCCTGCCCTTCCGCACGCTGGAGTGCGAAGCCTATGACAGCGAGGGCCGCTGCGACGCGGAGTTCTCCTATCCCGCGGCGGTGGTGGCGGGCGGCTGTCTGCACATCACCTATACCCATCACCGCCGTTGCATCGCCTATTGCGCCATCCCGTTAGAAGCGTAGCGCAAAGGTGACCTTGCGACACAAAAGGAAACCGGCCGACCGCTGCGTTCTGCGGCCGACCGGCGTCCTGTCCGTATCAAAAGTTAGAAAACACTAACAGAAGAATAACACAAGTCGTGCTGCCTGTCAACGCCCATGGCAGAACGGGGTGTTTTTTGGTATACTGGGGTGTCAATGGAATGGGGGAGAGCATGTTGGAGAGCAGCGAACGGGTGAAGGCAATCCTCGGCGGGCGGGGGCAGGGCGTGGCCCTGGCTTTGGCGCATGCGGGGGAGGACGGCGTGGCGGCGGTAGCTGCCCGCTGGCCCGACGTTGCCGTGGCAGCCCTCACGCTGGCAGCACCCGCCCACGCCGAGCACCCCCATTCGGCCTTTGTGCGCAAGCCCATGGCCTTTGAAGGCCGTCCGGGGCTGCGCACCACGCTCTTTGCCCCTGAGGGCAAGCTGGTGGAGGAGCGGCTGGACGACGGAACCGTTCTGCAACCCTTTGTGCGCCGCGCCAAGGACATGGCAGTGTTGCGCGGCCACCTGCGGGATGTGGAGTGGCTGCCGGGTGCGGCAATGGAAGGCGCGGCGCTGGCCCTGCTGGGCCGCACTGCCGGGCAGGAGCTTGCGCAGCGCTGGCTGGGCGGGCAGGATGCCCCCTGGACGGCGGAAGAGGAAGCCACGGCCAGCTGCCTGCGGAAGCTGGAACGCCACCTGCGCCGCCGGGGGGAGCATGCTGTCGCCCTGGGCTGCGCCGCCGGCCTGCTGGAGGACTGCCCGGAGGGCCCTGCCGCCCCCTGGTTGGAGCACCGCCATACCACGCTGGAGGCCCTGCGCCAAGCTGGCCTGCCCTGCTATGTGGCCCCGGCTGCGCCTGCCCAGGGTTGGGGTGAGGGCCTGCGTGCCTGCCACGCCGGCCTGTGCGCGGCCCTGGTGTGTGAGGAACTGTGGGGCGCAGCGCTGCCCCGCCGCCTGCGGCTGCTGCTGCGTGCCGCGCCCGCGGAGGTGGCCGATGGCCTGGCGGAGGGTGCGCGTGCGCTGCTCACCGCCTGCGACCGGGTGACCGTGCTGGTGGACTGCGCCGGTTTTGCCCCCGATGCCTTGCCCGATGCCTTGGCCCCGCTGGTGGAGGCCCTGCCCCGCTGAGGGAACGGATTGTGATTGCTTATTTTCTCTCATTCATCCGCCGGAACCGCGCCGGCGGCAGGCCGTTGTACTTCTTAAATCGGTGAATGAAGTAGTTGGCGTCGGCCATGCCGACGAGCCCGGCAATCTGCTGCACGTTGAGATCGGTGCCCAACAGCAGACGCTCTGCGGCCTCCATGCGCATGCCGTTGACGTACTCCCGAATGCTTTTGCCGCTTCTGCGCTTGAAGCAATGGCTGATGGTGGACACGCTGCAATGGCACAGCGCCGCCAGTTCCGCCACGTGGATGGGCTCGGCGTAGTTGCGGCTCAGAATGGACACCAGATGGCCGTACAGCGCGTCCTCGTCACTGGCAGGCCGCTGCGGTTCATAGGGGGACAGTTGCCGCAGCAGCCGCAGCATGTCGCACAGCGGCGCAATCCAGGGTTCCAGGTCGGGGAGGGTCGGCGCGGCCGTCCGCAGGGCGGCCCGGTGGGTGCGCAGCAGCTCACCGTGGTCCAGCACATACTCCGCCGCCACTGCGCGGATGCGCGGCAGGGCACGTTCGGGGTGGGTGGCGTAGCCGCTGACGCTGACGAAGCCCTCGTCGCCCCCGGGGTGGATGGGGAACACAAATTCCTCCACTCCGGCATAGCACATGCCAAACACCGCCTCGTCCCGGCAGGCCGTGCATACCCGCCCCTGTCGTGCCACACAACGGTTCCATGCTGCGGCGCTGGTCTTCACCAGCAGGCAGTACGGGTTGTGGTGGATGTTGTATGGGTTGAGGATGGGCAGATAGGGCTGCAGCGCCCCTCCCATCGGGTGCAGGGTGATGTGCAGCCCCTGTGTCCGCTCCAGTTGTTCCAGGTAGGCCACGATGTGGCGGGCAATCCGCTGTGGCATGCCATACTCCCATTTGCATGTTTTTATAGTTTTTGTGCGCGGCCCTCAAGGTGCGCCGTCGAGTGACGGCGTACAATGGATGGCAACCGGACTTCGCCGTACCATCCCAGCGTGAGGATGCTTTGCCCCTATCATACCGTGTTTGCAGGGCATTGCAAGGGAGCAATGGCGGGATTTGTCGGTTTGAGTCTGAAGGAATTTGGGGAGGGACGGGCAGATGGAAACATACCGGGAACCGGCGAGAGACCTTGAAATTTGTGCAGATGTGGACGTGCTGGTGGCGGGCGGCGGCCCAGCAGGGGTGGCGGCGGCTCTCACTGCGGCGCGGCGAGGGGCATCCACCCTGCTGGTGGAGCAGTTGGGCGATCTGGGGGGCATTTCCACTTCAGGCCTCATGAGCCACTGGACCGGCGGTGTGACCAGCGCGCTCTATGAGGAGGTGCTGCGCCGCAGTGCCGGCCGCAACGAAGGCGCATGGAAGGACGTCTTCACCCCCACCATCGACCCGGAACACCTCAAGACGCTCTACCTCGACCTGATGGAGGAAGCCGGCGTGCGGGTGCGTCTCTACACCTTCGTCAGCG
>JAEYRA010000179.1 GCA_023409755.1 Bacillota bacterium | reverse complement strand
ATGGAACCCCGGCCTATCGGGCCAGCCCCGCAAAAGAATACAGAAACTGCAAAGCAACGAATACCCGCAAAGGTTATGATGAGTGCGGAGGTGAAAACATGGATTGGCAAACTGGTATGAACAGCGCCGTGGCGTACATCGAGGAGAACCTGGCCGGTGAGATTGACCTGGCCCGGGCAGCGAGGTACACGGGATGCTCGGCATGGGAGTTTCAGCGGCTGTTCTCCTTCATTGCGCAAGTCCCCCTGGGGGAGTACATCCGTTGCCGGCGGCTGACGCTGGCGGCGGAGGACCTGCGGCGGGGTGAGGGGCGCGTGATCGAGATCGCCCTAAAGTACGGCTACGACTCCCCGGCGTCCTTCTCCCGGGCGTTCAGCCAGTGGCACGGGGTGCCGCCCTCGTCAGCGCGCAACGAGGGCATTCCCCTGCGGTCCTGTCCACCCATCGCCTTCGCATTTGGCAACAAGGAAAGGAGCACGGACATGAACGACATGGAACTCTACAGCCAGCGGGGCTATTACGTCAGGGAGAATGCCCCGGTCTATTTCACCCCGGACATGGACCGCACCATCCAATGGTTCCGGGATGTGCTGGGTTGGTATGGCGACGTGACTGCTCGCGACGAGCAAGGCGCGGGCGGCTATGGCTGCGTGTTCGATTACCCCGGCGAGCTCATTGTGGCCCAGCTCACCCCGTTCCGGGGCATCCACCTCTTCCGCGGCGAACCCTCCAAGGGCGTGGTGGGGTTCCTGCTGGTGCAGGGGCTCGACCGCCTGCACCAGCGGGTGAGGGCCAAGGGGTGGACGAAGATCTCCGACATCTGCGACCAACCCTGGGGCGCGCGGGAGTGCACCGTGGAGACGCCCGACGGCAGTCTCCTGCGGTTCTTTGAGACGACCCAGGCCTAGGCTGCCACGGCCCCGGCAGCAAACCGAGCCACCTCTGCGAAACGCGGAGGTGGTCCGTCTTTAGTCCAAGAAGTTAGCTTTAGGGACAAAATCCAAGAACCGAACGCCGGTTCATCCGGCGAAAGGGAAATGAAGGTTCGTATAGGACCAGAAGACAAAGACCCCGCCGCAGGCGAAACGCATTCAATCAAACCCGCATGAGCACCACGGCTTCGTATCGTCCGGCGACATGTGCGGCGATCGGGCAGGTCGGGCTGGTCGAACGCTTTGCGTGC
Organism: Bacillota bacterium; assembly: GCA_023409755.1. Classification (GTDB taxonomy): domain Bacteria; phylum Bacillota; class Clostridia; order Christensenellales; family UMGS416; genus JAEYRA01. Next base: position 9,778 of record JAEYRA010000179.1, on the reverse strand, counting down.
TGCTCGCCCATGCACCCTAGATGGCGCGTAAGGCGCGAACGGCGATCCAACGGAGACGGAACGAGCACTCCAGATCGCGTTCGACGCCACAGCGTCGGACGCGAAAGACGCGGCCACCACGCCGCAGGTTGTCTGTAAACCCCCTAAAACGGGCAAAGTGAGATGAACCTCCCGCCGATTCATTCGGCGGGAGGAAGAATGAAGCCAGAAAAAGCAGATACTAGAACTCGCCCGCAGGCGAAACGTATTCATAGAAATCTGCATGAGCGCTATCGTTTATGATCGTCCGGCGACATGTGCGGCGGACGATCCAACGGAGACGGAACAAGCACTCCAGATCGCGTTCGACGCTACAGCGACGGACGCGAAAGGCGCGGCCAGCCGCGCCGCCCTACTCCCTCACCTTCTGCTCCTCCTGCAGGCGGTGCAGGGTCTGGTCCATCGGCCCGCGGCAGAGCAGGATGACCACAATCAGCGCCAGGAAAAGCGCATCAAGCACCATCAACACCATGGGCGACCCGGCCGGCAGGATGCCCAGACGCACGTCCCTCCACCCCTGCCACAGTAAGAAGGTCAAAAAGACAACCTCCAGGCAGAACAGAGGAACGCCGATGTTCATCAGCCGCACGATGCGCCGCAGGTGCCGGATGCGGGACGTTACGTCGGAGAACAGCTCAAAGGGGCCCTCAGACGCCCGCCGCCGCAGGTAGACCCAGTCGAGGCAGCAACCCACATACTCCACGCCCATCTCCTGCAGGAACCCCAGGTAGCGCTGGCTCTCCGGGTGGGCGGGGCTGTGCTCCAGCAGCTGCAGGCGGTAGATGTACTCCCCCGGCTCACCCTGGGTGAACTCGTAGCGGAACGGGGACACAGCCGTCAACAGCCACCCCTGGGCCGCCATCTCTGCCAGCCACTGCTCCTCCTCCAGATACTGAGCAATGGTAAAGACCCGATAACATACCTTTTTCATACTTGACCCCCCAACAGCGCTTCGCCGTTCTGCACCAATTCCTTGAGCCGCGTAAGCTCTGACCTGGCGGCGGCCCGCCCCGCGTCGGTCAGGTAGTATTCCTTCCGGCGGGAGGCTGCCTCCCCCGGCAGCGCGGCAATCCAGCCCCGTTCCAGCAGGGTGTTGAGCGCGCCATACAGCGTGCCCGCCGCCAGCACCACCCGCCCAGCGCTGAGTTTCTCCACATTCTGCAGAATACCGTAGCCATGCAGCGGCTGCCCCAGTGACAGCAGGATGTAATAGACCGCTTCGGTCAGGGCAATGCTCTCGTTTCCGGGCATGTCCTCTCCTCCTTGAGTTTCGTCCTCCGTTACAACGGTACCCGTTATATCGGTCACCGATATAATAACGCAGTGGCACGCTCCTGTCAACACCCTTTTTGTCGGTGGTGTGGGTTCAAACGGCCGGGCCGTCAGATGGCGGGCCGCAGGCAGGTTTTCCGCCTCCCGCAGTGGTGCGGACGTGTTCGGCGCGCTATAATACTACACATAGAACAAAATACCATCGAGGAGGAACTTGCTATGCCTTGGGGTTGGATCATTGCCATTGCCGTCGTCGTCATCATTCTCATCTGGTACGTGTCGACCTACAACCGCTTCATCAGCCTGCGCAATAAGATGGAGGAAGCCTTCTCCACCATGGACGTGTACCTGAAGCGCCGCTACGACCTGGTGCCCAACCTGGTGGAGACGGTGAAGGGCTACGCCAAGCACGAGGCCGGCACGCTGGAAGCCGTGGTGAAGGCCCGCAACGCCGCCGCCAGCGCCCCCACCATGGCCGAACGCGCCCAGGGGGAGAACGAACTGACCGGCACGCTCCGCAGCCTCTTCGCCCTGGCGGAGAGCTACCCCGATCTCAAGGCCAACCAGGGGTTCCAGCAGCTGCAGAGCGAGCTGAGTTCCATCGAGGAGGACATCCTCAATTCCCGTAAGTACTACAACGGCGTCGTGCGTGACCTGAACACCCAGCGGGAGAGTTTCCCCAGCAACCTGGTGGCCGGGGCCATGCACCTGGAGAAGGGTACCCTCTTTGAGATCGACGCTCCCCAGCGCGAAAACGTTAAGGTGCAGTTCTGATGAGCTGGCGCAGCTTCGCACAAAAGCTCCTGGCGCTGCCGCTGGCGGCGCTGTGCCTCACGCTGCTGCTGGCCCCCACCCCCGCCCGGGCGGACGAGGGCGGGTTCACCATTGAGAACCTCTCGGTGCAGGCGACAGTGGGGCTGGACAACGTCTACGACGTGACCGAGACGATCGTCGTCCACTTCAGCGAGCCGCGCCACGGCATCTACCGGAATATCCCGGTGCGGGGCGACCTGGTGCGGGAGTCCGCCACTTACGGCCGGGTGGAGAGCGAGCTTCACGCCCGGGTGTCCGGGGTTTCGGTGGAGGGTGCGCCCTATGAGGTGGACAGCGACAACGGCGAGGTCAGCATCCGAATCGGCGACCCCGACGAAACCGTGACCGGCGTGCAGACCTACGTCATCCGCTACCGGTACGCCATGGGCAACGACCACATCTCCGACTTCGACGAGGTGTACTACAACCTCATCGGCACCGGGTGGGATACGACGATTGCCCATGCGGACTTCTTGGTGACACTGCCGGTGGCCTTTGACCCGGCCCTGGTGGGCGTGGTGGCCGGCACCCAGGGCCAGCAGATCACCGATGCGGCGACCTTCTCGGTGGAGGGCCGCACCATCTCCGGGCAGACGACCCGGGCGCTCACCAACTACGAGGGTCTGACCCTGCGGGTGGAACTGCCCGAGGGCACCTTTGTGCTGCCTGACTACCACTGGGTGGGCGGAGTGCTTCTGGTGCTGGAGTGGCTGCTGGCGGGGCTGGCGGTGTTCTTCTGGTGGCGCTGGGGCCGGGACGACCGGCTGGTGCGCACGGTGGAGTTCTACGCCCCCGACGGCATGACGCCCGCTGAGGTCGGTTACCTCTTTGACGGCAACGTGGACAACCGCGACGTGGTGTCACTGCTGCTCTATTGGGCCGACCGGGGGTATCTGACGATCACCGACCTGGGCAGCAGCGATTACCTGCTGTCGCGCAAAGGCAACCCGGGCAAAGACGCCCGCTCCTTTGAGACCCACATGTTCCAGAAGCTCTTCGCGGATGGCGACGAGGTGACCGTGTCGTCGCTCAAGGAGCGCTTCTACACCACCATCCAGACCACCCGCAACATGGTGAACGACTCGTTCTCCTCCAAGTCGCGGCGGGTGTTCACCCGCGCCTCGGTGCTGCTGGAGCCGCTCATTACCCTGATGGCGGCGCTGCCGGTGCTGGCGACGCTGGCCTATGGGCTGACGCTCTCCTCCGGGTACCTGGAGGAAGCCCTGGTGCCCGCCTGCGTGGTAGGCGCGCTGGTGCTGGCCCCGGTGTACCTGCTGGTGTATGTGCTGCGGCGCTATCGCTCCATGAATGCGGGGCCGCGGGTGGCGCTGACCGTCGTGGCCACGGTGCTGCTGGCTGGGCTGCTGGCACTTTTCGCCGCGCTCACCGTGCCCCAGACCGGCTGGCCACTGGCCCTGACGGCCATGGTGACCACGGCCATCACCGCGCTGGCGGCGTCCTTCATCCGCCGGCGCACGGCCCAGGGTACGCTGTGGCTGGGCCGCATCCTCGGCCTGCGGGATTTCCTGCTCACGGCTGAGCGGGATCGCATCGTGGCACTGGTGGATCAGAACCCCAGCTACTTCTTCAACGTGCTGCCCTACGCCTATGTGCTGGGGGTTACCGACAAGTTTGCGAAGAACTTTGAGGGCATCGCCATTGCCCCGCCGGACTGGTACGTTGGCACCGGCAACTTCGCACCCCTCTACTTCGCCCACAGCATGACCCGCACCATGGCCGCCATGCAGGCCGTCATGGTCTCCCAACCCCAGTCCTCCGGCAATGGCGGGGGCGGCTTCTCCGGCGGTGGGTTCTCCGGCGGGGGCGGCGGGGGTGGCGGGGGCGGCAGCTGGTAACCCGACCCAATAGGAGAATAGGCATTGATCGAATTACGTGCAGACCAATATGGGCCAGCGCTGGCCCTCTACCAAAACCGTCAGCACATGATGAAGTTGACGGCCCTGGCCGAAGGCCGCCTGGCGGGGGAACTGTGGGCTGACGACGCAACCAGCCCACGCATCGCCCTGGCCCGCGTGCACAACAAGCTCCTGCTGGCGTCCCCATTGCCTGCTGAGACAATCGTGGCTGCCTGCGGCCCCTGGCTGATGGACATGGCGTACCAACGCACCGTGGAGGACGGGGCCGACGCGGCGCTGCTCTTCTGGGACGGCCCCGACGGCCGCGCCGCCTGGGAACAGGCACTGGCCGGCCGTCACCCCATCTACGCCGCGCAGGAGTGTTACAGCGCGCCGACAGTGAAAGTGCGCCGGGCCGACCCGCCTGCCGGGTACGAACTGGCGCCGGTGGATGCCGCGCTGCTGGAGCAAAACCTCCCCCACACCGATGCGTTGCGGCACGAAATGTGCTCCGAACGGCCCTCGGTGGAGGATTTCCTGCGCCGCAGCTTTGGCGTGGCCGCCGTGCACCAAGGCGCGTTGGCCGGCTGGTGCCTGTCGGAGTACAACTGCTCCCAGGGCTGCGAGATCGGCATTGAAGTGCTGGAGGAGCACCAGCGGAAGGGATTGGCCGTTGCCATGGTCTCGGCCTTTGCCGGCGAAGCGGCCCGCCGCGGTGTCGGGCAGATCGGCTGGCTCTGCCAGCAAAGCAACGAAGCCTCCTCGGCCACGGCCCGCAGCGCGGGCCTGCAGCGGGCCAGGGAGTATGGAGAGCTGCTGTGCCTGCCGGACATGGCACTGGAGTTGGCCGTGAACGGTGACGCCTGCCTAAATGCCGGTGACCCCGCACAGGCAGTGCAGTGGTTCGTGCAGGCGATGGCGCTGCCGGGGCCGCCGCTGTGGGCCGGTGCCGAACTGGCCATTGCCCGCGTCGCCCTGGGGCAGGCCGATGAAGCCTTTGCCTCGCTGCAAGGCGCGCTCCTGCAAGGATTTGACAACTGGGGCTGGCTGGAGAACGACCCCCGGCTGGAACTCCTGCGGAGTGACCTGCGCTGGGGCCAGCTGCCGGGCAAGCAGGACGCATCAAATCCGCAAATGGTATAGACCAACCGAATGGCGCTTGTTATAATGGAACTACAATACGTTTCGGAGGGACACTCATGGCGAATTTTCCCATTGGCATCATGTGTGACAGCTTCCGCCTGGGCGTGCGCGAGGGCCTGAAGAAGGCCGCCGAACTTGGCGCACAGGGCGTGCAGATCTACGCCGTGTCCGGCGAGATGGCCCCGGAGGAACTGTCCGCCGCCGCTCGCAAGGAGCTCCTTGCTTACATCCGCGGTTTGGGGCTGCAGGTGTCGGCCCTGTGCGGTGACATGGGCGGCCACGCCTTCACCCGTGCCGAGGACAACACCTACAAAGTGGAGCGCTCCAAGCGCATCATGGACCTGGCGCTCGATCTTGACTGCCGGGTCGTCACCACCCACATCGGCGTGGTGCCCGAGGATGAGAACAGCCCCCGCTGGGCCGTGATGGCCGAAGCCTGCGCCGAGATGGGCCGCTACGGCGACGAAGTCGGCGCCAGCTTTGCCGTGGAGACCGGCCCCGAGCCGTCGGCCCGCCTGCGCCGCTTCCTCGACAGCCTGGGCAGCAAGGGCGTGCGTGTCAACTTTGACCCGGCCAACCTCATCATGGTCATTGGCGAGGACCCGGCCCAGGCCGTGCGTAACCTGGCTCCCTACATCGTGCACACCCACGCCAAGGATGGCGTGATGCTGCAGAAGTGCGACCCCGTGGTGGTCTACGACTTCTTTGCCGACGGCGGCATTGAGGATCTGCGCATCGAGGAGTTCTTCCGCGAGGAGCCTTTGGGCAAGGGCGCGGTGGACTGGAAGGCCTACCTGGCGGCCCTGCAGGAGATCGGCTACAACGGGTTCCTGACCATCGAGCGCGAAGTGGGCGGCAACCCCGCCGCCGACATCGCCGAGGCCGTTGCCTTCCTGAAGGCGCTGTAAGAACCGAAACCCACAACCCCATACGATCAGGCCCCGTCCGCTGGACGGGGCCTTTGCGCAGAGTGCCGGCAGCTCAACCGGAAGCGGAGGCCCTCGGATCGAGGTGAGACAACGCGCCATAATGAACAATGTACTGGCTGACCACCCACCCCAACAGAGGAACCACCGGGTTTCCCATCAAAAAACGCCGCGGGGCATTGCCCCGCGGCGTTTGGTCGTTGCTGTCAGAGCTTGACCGGTGTGCCGGCTGTACGAATGTAGCTGCCCACGGCATACCCGGTGGTGGAACCCACCGCTACCTTGTACCACGTTTTGCCCCCGGCGCTTTTCTTGCCCATCACCACTAGGGCTTGATCCCGCTTGACGGTTTTGACAACGGCAGCCGAAGTGCTGGCAGACTTGCGAATGTTGAGGCTGGAAGCCGTCACAACCCCGGCACGGTAGTTGCTGCTGCCGCCCACGGAGACATAGCTGTGGAGCACATAGCCCGTTTTGCTGCTGTACGCCACTTTGACCCAGCTGGTGTTGGATGGAACGGTGAGGACGGACAGTGTCTTGTCCTTCGGGATGCTCTCCAACTTGGCGGAGGACGTACTGGTGGACTTGCGCAGGCTGGTGGTCTTGAGCGTCTTGGCCGTCACCTCGTTCGATGTGGACAAGCTGACCGGCGTGCCAGCCACACGTACGTAGCTGCCCAGCACGTAACCCGTGTAGGAACCACTCTTGACCTTATACCACACCTTGCCGCCTGCAGTCTTTTTGCCCGTCACCACCACCATCGCGTTCTTGGTGAGCGTGCCGACCAGGGTGGCCGAGGTGCTGGCCGAGGTGCGCAGGCTCAGGGTGGTGGCCGTCACCATGCCCGCGCGATAGCTGGAGCTGCCGCCCACGGTCACATAGCTCTTGAGCACGTAGCCGCTCTTGCCACTGTAGGTGACCTTGAGCCAACTGGTGTTGGTGGGTACCGATGTCACCGTGAGGGACTTACCCGAGGAGATGGACGCAAGCTTGGTGGAGGAAGTGCTGGCGGAGGTGCGCAGGCTGGTGGTTTTGATCGTTTTGGCCGTCACCGTGCCGGGCAGCAGCACCGGCGTGCCCGCCGTGCGGATGTAGCTGCTCACCGCATAGCCGGTGGTGGACCCCATCTTAACCTTGTACCATGTCTTACCGCCGGCGGTCGTCTTCCCCATCACCACCAACACATTGTTCAGATTCACCGTCTTCACAATTGCGGCTGTAGTGCTGGCAGACTTGCGGATGTTGAGACTGGCGGCCGTCACCATGCCCGCGCGGTAGTGGGTGCTGCCGCCCACGGTGACATAGCTATTGAGCACATACCCGGTTTTACTGCCGTACTTGACCTTGAGCCAGCTGGTGTTGGTGGGTACCGCCAGCACCGTCAGCGTTTTGCCTGCAGCGATGCTCGTGAGCTTCGTCGACGAGGTGCTGGTGGATTTGCGAAGGCTGGCGGTCTTGTCCGTCTTGGCCGTCACTGTGGCGGGTGTTGCCGTGGGGGTGGCGGTGGGTGTCGGCGTCGGTTTCACCGTTGCCGTTGGCGTTGCCGTGGCGGTGGGGCTAGCCGTCACAAGGGTGATGTACTTGCCCATCAAGTAGCCGGTCTTGCCGGAATACTGCACCTGGTACCACCCGCTGGCGGCGTTGGTGTCCAGTATGGTCACCGTCGCATTCTGGGGTACAACCAACAGGATGCTGGAGGTGGTGTTGGCTTGGGCGCGCAGGTTGACCGAGGTCGTCGTCGTACCCTTGAGGGTCGCTGTGGACGTTGGGGTGGGCGTGGCCGTGCCAGTGTCGCTGGCCGTCGGCGTCGCCGTGGGGCCCGCCGTGGGGGCTGTGCCGCTCACCACCGTGAGCGCGGTAGCGTCGCAGTAGCCCACCAGCCCGGCCGCCGGGTAGAACACCTTGTACCAGCCGGTGACCGGTGCGCTGAGGAGCTGTACCTTGACGCCCTTGGCCAGTGTGCCTGCCACCACGCCCTTGGTGGATGCGGCCGCACGCACGTTGAGCGAATTGACAGAGACCTGAGCCGTGGCTGGGGCGGTCCCCAGCGACATGGTGGGCAGCTTCGGCTGGGTCAGCGTGTAGGTGGTGAGTTTGGTGTCCTTGGTGCAGTACTCATCAAAGTCCCCGAAGTTGTAGTAGAACTCCAGAATGTCGGTGTATTTGTAGCCCTGCTTGGCCATCTGCTGGGCACCGCGCTGGCTCATGCCCACGCCGTGGCCATAGCCGCGCACGGTGATGTAGTAGTATTTACTGTCGTTGGTGTTGTACATCTCCCACAGGTTCTTGGTGTTGATGAGGGAACTGTAGCTGGCAAAGGCAGTCTTCAGCTCCATGGCCGTACCGCCCGTGGAGTTGGTGTAGTTGAGGATGGTTTCCGTCACGTTCTTGGTGGTGCTGGTGCCGTCGCTGGTGGCCGGGGCGATCGTCACCGTGCTGTTCACCTTGAGCCGCGTGTACTCATAGCCGTTGGCGTCAGACCCAGTGCGCTTGGCCGAGCGCGCCACCCGGGTGATGGCGTTGATGGTGACCAGTGACGCGTCCACACCTTCGTCTTTGGCAATCTGCGCCTTCAGCAGCGACAGGAAGAGTTTGGCTTTGCTCTGGTTGGCGCTGGAAAGGGCACTGAGGTCGGCTCCCTCGCCGCCCTTGGGAATGTAGTAAGTGAAGGTGGGGCTGGAGGTGTTGGCATAATCATAAGGGTCAACCTTGGCCACGTGATAGGTGTTGCTGCCGCCCCATTTCTCACTGGCGGTGCGGATGTACCCGCCGTTGCTGGCCGAGAACACCCCATCCACCAGCGAACCGCCAATGGTCAGCGCCATCCCCTTGGTGGCGTCCACAGCGGCCACCACGTTAGCGTTGGTGGTCGGCAGGCCATGGTACACCTGGGTGGCGGAGGTGTCGCCGATGTTATATTCGTCGGTGGCGTCGGCGGCCTTGAGGTAGCGCATGGCATAGGTGCGGGCGGCGACGGCCTGCACCTTCAGCGCCTCAATGGGCCAGCTGTTGCTCATCTCATAGGACACAACGCCGTAGAGGTACGTCTCCAAAAACAGGGTGTTGACCAACCGTAGGTAGCTCGTGCCGCTGGGGCGGCTGAAGCACATGTCGCCGGTGTAGTTCGTCCAGCCATAATTGGGGTTGTTCACATACAGCGTGTTGCTGGTGGAGCCATTGGTGTATTGCTTGAACGTGGCCGACGCACCCAGGCTCGCGGTACGGGTGGCTGTGCCGTCGCTCCAACTCAGGGATAGGCCAGCGGTGCCAGAGGGCTTGATGGTATAGGTTACACCCGGGAAGAGGTCGACGTTGGGTGCTTCCACAATGCGATACGCACCCTTGACGACGAACTGTACCGACGAGGGGCTTCCCATGGAAACCAGACGCACCTTGATGGTGCTGTAATCCGTAAGTGCCGACGCCGTGCCGGCCGGCAGCCACAGGGCCACCAGCAGCAAAAGCGACAGCGCAATGCTCAGGATTCTTTTCAAACGACAATACCAGCCTTTCGGTTCATCGGCGGCACACCCGCCTGGAGATTGGAGTCCTGCTATCCGATCGGACGCGTTCAGTCAGCGTCCGTTGTGCCGGCCTATACCGGCCCCGAAGGATCCCAAATGAGAAATGGGGATCAAAACTTATATACCCAATTATACAGTCAACTATGAAGATTTTACAATGAAACCATGAACAAACCATGAACAATAGCACGAAATATAACGGTTT
>JAEYRA010000178.1 GCA_023409755.1 Bacillota bacterium | reverse complement strand
CGCGCCGTCCTGGCGCTAAGGCATTGCACGGCAATGCCTTAGCGGCGTGGCGGTTGGACACGCATCCGGGATGCTTGGGCGAGCAGCAATCCGAAGGATTGCGACCAACCCAGCGTGTCCGATTCGCCGCACACGTCGCCGACTCTCAGTCCCACGTTGCGGCAGACGATTCTTTAGAATCGTTGAGAGCAACGTGAGCATTGCGCAGCAATGCGATGGACCGACCGCAAATTGCAGTTCTCATGCGGACTTCTAAGGTTACGATTCGCCTGCGGGCGGATTTTGCTGTCGTTGCCTGCACCTGTTTCCTCCCGCCGGATGAACCGGCGCTCGGCTCACTCAATTTCTTTCTGTACCAACTTTTTACACGCTGAGCCCTTGGCGTACTTACCAAGGGCCTTCTTGGTAGCGCTGCCATCTTCCACAGCAAGAACCTAGCCTCTCACCTACGGTGGTTTTCTGCTCTATCGCATCGCACAAGCCAAGCAGCCGCCAGCCGGTTTATCCGGCGGCGGCACAACCACCGTCTGGATGCAGTGCTGACCTCTCCCGCCTCAGCGGCGTTGCCTCGTTGCAGCCAGCACGAGCCGGACAGCCGAAGGCCCCCTGGCGACATGTGCGTCAGGGGGCCAATGAACTGCCTGAACGAATCTCCCATTCGAGGCCGTCGCCCAACGGGCGGCGGACTCGACTATATGGCGACCATCACCTTGCCCCCGCACACCGGCAGGAACGCGCCGGTGATGAAGGACGCGAGGTCGCTTGCGAGGAATGCCACAGCGTTGGCGATCTCCTGGTCGGTGCCGCGGCGGGCCATGGGCACCTTGGCCTCATAGACCTCGCTGCGCTCGGTGCCGGCATCCCGGTCCCGGTCGCTGATGGTCCAGCCCGGGGCCACCTGGTTGACGGTGACGCCGCTGGCACCCACTTCCTTGGCCAGGGTACGCAGCACCCCGTCCATGCCGCGCTTGCCGGCCACATAGGCGCTCTGGGTGGGCAGAGACTCGATGGAGCACTCGGTGTTGATACCCACATAGCGGCCATAGCCCCGCTCCGCCATGGCGGGCACAAAGGTCTGCGCCAGCAGCACGTTGTGCATCACACAGGAGCGGAACTGGCTCTCGTAGTCCGCCGGGTCCTGGTTGAGCACGGTCGTCCACTGGTACTGGGCCACGGCGTTGGCCACCACGATGTGGGGCCAGCCCAGGCCCTCGGCCACGGCACGGCCCATGGCCGCCACCGACGCGGGGTCGCCCACGTCGGCCTGCACGGCCAGCGCCCGGCGGCCCATGGCCACAAGCTCAGCGCAGAGTTCCTCCGCCTTGGCGCGGTTGCCGTGGTAGTGCACGGCCACATCGGCCCCGCAGGCCGCCAGCGTCCGGGCCATCACCCGGCCCAGCTGGCCGGTGGCCCCGGTGACCAGCGCAATCTTTCCTGTCAAATCAATCTGCATGGGTTCCTCCTATTCTTTGGGTGCGGCGCACCGGGCGGCAAATGCCCCGCCGATGGGCTGACGGGTGCCGTCGGGCAGTACGAGCTCGCCGGCCAGGCCGCCGGGCAGCTCCCCCGCGATGGAGAACATGCCGTCCTCCACCGACCAGGCCACCTTGACCGGCCCGTGGGGGGTCGCCGCCTGCCCGGCACAATCGCCCAACCACAGGCAGCGGGGCTCGATGACGACGGACTGCCAGCCAGCCTGGGCCGAGCGGACGCCCAGGAAATACCGCGGGAAGTCCGACAGCGCGAGGGCGCCCCAGGCGTGGCACTCACTGCGGGGCTGGTCGGGAATCTCAGGTACGGTGGTGCAGCCGAGGTCCAAGAGCTTTGTCCACTTGCCCCACAGCACCTGCGTACGGTCGTACATGCCGGCCATCTCCAGCGCGCGGAAGAGGAAATAGAGCATGGTGAACGAGCACTGCTTGAGCGACGGGTCTTCGAGGGCACGCTCCAGCACCCGGCGGGCACGGTCGCCCCGCGCCAGGCCCGCCAACACGGCAAAGACCTGAGCATGCTGGCTGAACTCGTTAAAGTCGGGGCCTTCGCGGTAGAGGCCTTCGGCCTCGTCCCAGGCGGTGCGCTCCACGGCGTCGGCCACGGTGCGGGCACGGGCCTCGTATTCCTCCGCCAGCGCCGGGCGGCCCGTCAGGGCCACCACCCGCGCGCCGGAGCGCAGGCCCAGGATCAAGAGCAGGTTTGCCAGCGTGGAGGGACCGGCCCACACGGCGTTGGGCACGCCATACTCCCAGTCCTCCACCCAGTCAAAGTAGGGCCAATGCTCGACGGAATCAAAGAGGCCGGTGGCTGGGTTCACCCGGCGGTCAAACCAATCCAGTACGGTGTCCACCGTGGTGCGGTAACGCCTCAGCAGGGCGGCGTCGCCGGTTTGGGCGTGGTAATCCTCCAGCATGAAGATCCAATGCAGCGCAAAACCCGGGATGACCTGGGGCTTGCGGGAGGGGAAGCGCGACTGGAGGATGCCCTCCGGCAGCAGCGAGCTGTGAAAGTCCTCAATGGTGCGGCGGGCCATGCGCGGGTCCCCAGAGAGCCCATAGGTGAAGAGCATCTCCAGCCGTGTGTCCTGGGTGTACTGCAGCTGCTCGTAGTAGGGGCAGTCCTCATAGGTCTCGTGCATGCAGCGGGCCAGGGTGTTGGCGCTGATGTGGTGCAGGGCCGCTACCCAGGGGTTGGCCTGGGAGACCACCTCGGTCACGCGCTCCAGCGGGTAGGCCGTGTCGAGGAAGTCAATGGCCTCCACGCTGCAGTCCTCGCCGGCGGCGATCACCTCCACCCGCAGGAAGCGGAAGGTACGGAACCAGAACGTCTGGAATCGGTCGCCGCGGCCCGAGGGCAGGAACTCGTCGTGGTAGCCCTGAATGACGCCATGCTCCCAATCATCGCGCTGGCCCTTGCCCTCGTCGGTGACGTAGCACTCGGCATAGGTGACGCGGATGACCGCGCCGGCCCCGCCGCTGACTTTGAGCCGCAGGTAGCCGGTCACGAGCTCCCCGGCGTCAATCTCCGCCACGGCGCTGCGACCGGCGGGCACCGCACCACCGCCCAGCAGGGCAAAGCCATTCTCCCCCGCGCGGGCCGGCAACTGCCGCACGAAGGCACGCTCCCTGGCATAGAGCAGCGGGATGGGCCGCTCCCGCAGGCAGAAGGGCGTCATCTCGCCGTAGGGGCTGTTCTCCTCCACGTCAAAGCCATCGGCGGCGGCCGGCCAACCCTCGCCGGTGTCCAGGGGCCAGCCTGCAGGCAGAAGCGCCCCGTCGATTCGCTGGTTGGAGCCCACATACCACGTGGACTGGTTGTAGATCCACTGGTTGGAGCGGTCTGGCAGGACCTGCCAGTCGCCGGCGGAGGTGGAGAGGTTCTCACCCTCGCTGGCGTCCACCACCAGCAGCAGCGGGCCGGTGGGCTTGCTGAGCGCCGCGCTGGGGCCGCCGTCGGCACAGCCCAGGTTGTCGCTCTCGGCGGTGGAGAAGTTGACGACATGCAGGCACAGCACGTTCTGGCCCGCCTGCAGATACTGCGTCAGATCGATGCGGTCGTAGTACTGGCGCCAGAAGTCCCCCTTGCAGGGGCCGTTGTGGACATAGACGCCGTTGACAAAGAGCGCGTACCGGGTGGACGCGGACAGGAGCAATTCCTTGCGGGTGTCGGGGGTATGGGCAAAGGCCCGCCGGAACCAGGCCGACGTGGTGCGCGGCGCGCCACCGGGGGCCAAGGTGGCCAGCTCCGTCGCGGGCAGGCCGATCCACCGGCCGCCGGACAAGGGGTGGGGGTTGGTTTGAGACATGGGACGCCTCCTCTTGGTTGGTATCGATAGTATTGGACGGGCGGCACGGTTTTCC
>JAEYRA010000141.1 GCA_023409755.1 Bacillota bacterium | reverse complement strand
TTTCTGCCTTTGGCCCCTATGCCGGCCGCACCGTGGTGGAGATGGACCGGCTGGGCGAACGGGGGATCTATCTCATCACCGGTGACACCGGCGCAGGGAAGACCACCCTCTTTGATGCGATCACCTTCGCCCTCTATGGTGAGGCCAGCGGCGCCAACCGGGACGCCACCATGCTGCGCTCCAAATACGCCGACGACGACACCCCCACGGAGGTGGAATTGGTCTTTGCCTACGCGGGAAACCGATATAAAATACGCCGCAACCCGGAGTATGACCGCCCCACCAAACGGGGCGCCGGCAAGACGCTGCAGCGGGCGGAAGCCGAGCTGACCTATCCCGATGGGCGCATTGTCACCAAAACCAGGGAGGTCAACGCCGCCATCCGCGACATTGTGGGCATCGATCGGCCTCAATTCTCCCAAATCGCCATGATCGCGCAGGGGGATTTCCTCAAGCTGCTGCTGGCGCCAACGGAGGAGAGACGAGCCATTTTCCGCAGAATCTTTTGCACGGAGCCCTTTCTGCGGCTGCAGGATCGTCTCAAGACCGAAGCGGGAGAACTGAACCGGCAATGCGAAGGGCTGCGGAGCGGCATTGCCCAGTACATCAACGGAATGGAGTGTGCGCCCGGCGATCGGTTCTTTGCCGAGACGGAGCGTGCCCGCCGCGGTGAAATGCCGGTGAATGAGGTGTTGGAGCTCCTGGAGAGCCTGCTGGGGCAGGACGACCAGACGAGAGCGGAACGGCAGCAGGCATTGGACGGGCTGGAACGGGAGCTGGAACAGGTCAACGCGCGGCTGGGCAGGGCAGAAGAGCGGGAACGGGTCCACCAAAGTCTTTTGGCGGCACAGAAGGTCTTAGTAGAGCAAGAGCCCGAGCTGGAACGACTGCGGGCAACCCTGCAGGCACACCAGCAGCGCCAGCCCGAACGGGAGCAGCTCGCCGCGGCCATCGCCGCAGGGAAGGGCAGCTTGCCGCAATACGAACGGCTGGAACAGCTCAAACGAACGCTGGCTGACAAAAGAGCGGAGCTGGCGGCGCAGCAGGACACCCTGCGGGCCACCAATGCCCAGCTTGCCCAATTGACCGCTGCCCTGGGGCAGGCCTGCACGGAGCTGGAGACCCTGAAGGACGTGGAGACCATACGGGCAAAGCTGACCCACCAGCGCGAGGTGGACGCGCAGCGATGCAAACGGTTGAGCGACATGGCGGCGCTGCTGGGACAAGGCACCCAGCTGGAGCAGCGCCTGGCACATGCCCAAGAGCGCTACCAGGCACTGTCGGCGCAGGCGGAAGAACGGAGCCGCGCATACCACGAGAAGAACCGCGCCTATCTGGATGAACAGGCCGGCATTCTGGCCATGGGGCTGGAGGATGGAGTCCCTTGCCCGGTTTGCGGCTCCGCCAACCATCCCCATCCCGCGGTGAAGGCAAGCCATGCCCCCACCAAAGAGGAACTGGACAGCGCAAGAACGGAGGCCGAGCAGGCCCAGCGCCAGGCCGCCGATGCCAGCGCCGTTGCGGGCGAGCTCTCCGGCCAGTCGCTGGCCATCTGGGCGGAGCTGGAGCGGCAATGCGACGACTTGCTGGGCGGATGCCCGCGGGCTCAGATGGCCACCCTGTTGCAGGACGCCCAGCAGACGGCGGAACGTTCGGTTGCCGAGCTGGAGGAAGAACTGACCGAGCTTCATAGGAAGGCTAAGCGCAAAGCGCAATTGGAAACGTCCATTCCGCTGCAGGAAGAAGGCAGCCGCCAGAAGGAACGGCAAGGCGTGGAGACGGAAAAACGGCTGGTGCAACTGCAGAGCGAACAAGAATCCACCCAGGACACCCTGACAAGGCTGGCCGGTGAATTGGCCTATGCGGACAAAGCCCAGGCGGAACGGGCCATTGCCCAGGCGGAGGCCCAGCGTGCCGCCCTCGACCGGGCCCTTGCCGATGCCCAGAAGGCATACCAAGACTGCAAAGCGCAGGTGGATGGACTCCACGGGCAGATTGCAGCGCAGAGCCGGCAATTGGAGGAGAGTACCCCCATCGACACCGTGGCTGTCAGCGCCCGGCAGGCAGCGCTGCTGGCAGAGCGAAAAACCATCCAGAGCACGATCACCGCCCTTGCCACGCGCACCAGCAAAAACCGGTACGCCGCCGACAACATCACCCGGCAGAGCGGCGACCTGGCTGCGCTGGAAGGAAAGCTGGTTTGGGTTCGCGCACTGACCAACACCGCCTGCGGCACACTCGCCGGCAAGGAGAAGGTCATGCTGGAAACCTACGTGCAGATGACCTGCTTCGACCGCGTACTGGCCCGGGCCAACACGCGCTTCATGGTCATGTCCGGCGGGCAATATGAACTGAAGCGTCGGGTGGAGGCAGAGAACAACCGCAGCCAAAGCGGGTTGGAGCTGGACGTCGTTGACCACTACAACGGCACCGAGCGGAGCATTAAGACGCTGTCGGGCGGGGAGTCGTTCATGGCATCGCTATCGCTGGCATTGGGGCTCTCCGATGAGATTCAGTCCTCGGCAGGCGGCATCCGGCTGGATTGCATGTTTGTGGACGAGGGGTTTGGCTCGCTGGACAGCGAAACGCTCCAGCAGGCCATGCGTGCCTTGGCCGGCCTGACCGAGGGAAATCGTTTGGTCGGCATCATCTCCCACGTGGCGGAACTGAAGGAGAAAATCGACATGCAAATCGTTGTGACGAAGGAGCGTACCGGCGGCAGCCGGGTGGAGATTGTGGGGTGACGGGTGCCGGCAGGCACAGGATGGCTCCCCACAGCGAATGCGGCGGAACTGCACAGCGGTACGGGAGAACCCCAGGGCCGGCGAATGGATCGCGAAGGAAGAATGAACACAGCGGGGCCGCATAAGCGGCCCGCTGTGCTGCGATTGGTTCATCCTCTATTCACTCAGGCGAACGTTTCCCTTCCCATCCACCTGCGCCCATCCCCGTTCACAGGCTTTGACGATGCCGGCTTGAAACGCTTGCTCCACCACTGGGCCAAGGCGCGAATAGCCCATGAGCTTGGCGGATTCCCTGACCAGATCGCCGGCAGGCAGAGCAATCTGCTGGCGCAGCACGTCGCGCACCGCACTCGCTGTTTCCTCCGCCGGTAAATCGGCGGCGTCGCGGCGAAGCCCCGGGTCATCGGTTGTGCGGTAGCATTCCCATCTGCCGGGCTGCGTATCAGCCGGCCAGTAGAATACTACGTCGTTTTGCTCCGTCTTCAAGAAGGAAAACCGAGAGAGAATCTCCGTCATCGTTCGTTCGATTCGTGACCCCATGCGGCTGATGCCAAAGGACTGCAGTACCCTGGTGCACAGCAGGCCACGGCTCAGCGGCCCCTCCTCATTGACAGCCTGGGCAATCTTACGCGCGATGCGGCTGGCGTTCTGCGGCAGAAGGAACTCCTCCGGCGACAGAGTTTCCCGCTGCAAGCTTGCCGGTTGATAGGGTTTGCGCAGCGTTTCGGCCGGCGGCGCTTTGGGCGGCACCGGTGGGGCAGCCGACGCTTGGGCAGCGATCTTCACAGGGGGTGACGGCGGTGCGGCTTGAACCGAGCCACCCTTTTGGATGAGTGCACCAAGTAAGGCGCAAAGCTTTCTGGTTTCTTTGGCAGGGTTGTCCCACCAGTCCAATGCCCAAACGCGATGGATGTTCCACCCCAGCTGGCTCAGCACGGCTTCCTGTGCCAGTTCCCGGTCCCGTGCGGTGCGGGCAAGCCGGTAGTTCTCCCCATCGCAGAGGATCCCCAGTGCATACTCGCCCGGCTTTTCCGGATGCAGCACGGCGGCGCTGATGCGGTAACCGGAGCAGCCCACGTTGGTATCGACCTGATAGCCTTCCCTTCGCAGCGCATTCGCAATTTGTGTTTCCACGCCCGTTCTGCCGCTCATCCGGGCGGCTTGCTCCGCGGTCAACGTGCGCTTGCCATGGATGGCATACTCGAGGAAGGCCTTCAGGCCAGCCACGCCCTTGGCCGCCGTGCGTGACACATCCAACTGATCGGGCAGGAGGGTGGAGTAGACGACCATCTCCTCCCGCGCACGGGAGACTGCCACATTAAGCCTTCTCCAGCCGCCCTCACGGTTTAGGGGGCCAAAGTTCATTGTGACCTTACCATCCTTGTCCGGCCCGTACCCGACGGAGAACAGTATCACGTCCCGTTCGTCACCCTGCACGTTTTCCAGGTTCTTGACAAATAGTGGCTCGATGCCGTGCAGAGCGACTTCCTCCAGATCAGGCCGACGCACAAACTCGCCCGAAAGAAGGTCGTCAATCAGGTTCTGCTGCACCGAGCTGAAGGTCACGACGCCCATGCTCTTTTGTCGCAAAGCCCCATCCTCCAACCTGCGGACGATCTCCGCGACGATGGCTTCGGCCTCGGCGCGGTTTTGCTTGGTGCCGCCACGATCATACACGCCGGGCACATGCACATGCCGCACACTGGAGACCCGATCTCGCGGAGACGGGAACGTCAGCAGCTTGTTGTCGTAATAGTTGCTGTTGGAGAAGGCAATCAGGCTTTCGTGGCGGCTGCGGTAGTGCCACAGCAGAGAGGCTTGCGGCATCGACAGCGCCAGACAGTCCTCCAGAATGCTCTCCAGGTCCTCGATTTCGAAGTCCTCCTCGTCGGAAGTGTTGGTGGCAAAGAAACTGGTGGGGGGGAGCTGCTTCGGGTCGCCCACCACGACAACCTCCGTCCCCCTGGCGATGGCACCCACAGCCTTGCATGTGGGCAGCTGCGATGCTTCGTCGAACACGACAAGGTCGAAAGGCGCGTGGCCAGGGTCGAGGTACTGCGCCACGGAAATGGGACTCATCAGCATGCAGGGTGCCAAGCGCGGCAGTAGGTTGGGAATGTTCTGGAACAGCTGCCGGATGGACAGACCCCGTCCACCGGAACGAATGGCCCGCTGCAGAATGCCAAGCTCGGAGTTCTGCGCTGCTTCGATCGTAAAATTCGGAATGCGGGAGGCCAGCCGCGCATAGAGTTCCTGCCGGGTCAGTTGCTCAAACTGCAGGGCTGCATTCTTGAACTGCCGCACACGGTCCTCAAACACCGCGCCGGAGAATTCCTGCAACACCGCAGACCGGGAGATGATCCACTCCGCCGCGGCGTGGAACCGGCCCTTGAGGTAGCAAGGAACAACCTCGCCGTGAGGCATCCCCTGGTCATACGCCGCAACAACCGGACCCAACCCATGGGAGAGGGCTTCGGCCCGTGCTTTGTTCCACGCGGCCCATTCCCTCAGGTCATCCAGATTGGCTTGCCATGCGTCGGCCTTCTGCTGCAGAGCCGCCAGGTAATCCGGCTTCTCCCCATACTCCGAAAGTTGAACTGCCAACAGCTGACTCAAGGCGTCTCCGCACTCCTCCAGCCGGCACCATGCCTGTGCATAGCGGCCCATTGCGGCAGCCACACCGGGCTTCTCGGCAAGTGCTTTTCGTGCGGCGGGGGAAGACAAACCCGCCCTGGCCAGCGCGCTGTCCAGCTCAGCCAGCAGGCCGCATACCGTTCTGATCGTCTCCCAGTTTGTGTCGTGCCCCTGCCACCAGCTACCCAGAAGCTCCCGGGTACCACCGAGCATGGAATCCACCGCCACCTTTTCCGCCTGATAGGCAGTCAGCAGCTTCAGGTGAGTCTCAACCTGCGCCTTATTCACCTTGCCCAAGCCATATGGCTGCAATGCCTTGACGATGCGCCCCTGGGCGAGCGTCTTGGGCAGGAACCACTGCAGTTCGGCCTTCTGCCATTCAGCCAGCAGCAAGGCACCGTTCAGGCCCAGCGCTTCCTCCCGATATGCCACGAGAAAAGCCTGCCGTGCCTCAGACATGGGTTGCCCATGGGCAGCCAAATCGCCCAGACGGGAGAGGGCGGCGGGCAGGTCGGCCACGCCAACCAAGGCGGAGGGAGCGCCTGCCAGCTTCTGGGAAAGGAGGCCGGCGGAGGACAGCGCCTGCAAAGTGTCTCGCTTGCACGGCGCCGGCTCGCCCAGCTCCCCACAAAGAGCCGCGCGCTTCTCGCCCAATGAGCACAGGGAGGCAGCGAAATCGCCCAGGGCTTTGCCGGCTGCCGCACGGGTCCCTTGGGAGTACTGCAGCAGGCCGATGCCCGCAAGGGGATTGCCGCTCGGGTGTCCGACGTTGCGTGCTGCCGCCACCAGCGATTCGCACAGTTCTGCCCGGCCCATCAGCTCTTCGGCGGTCAGCGCAGCAAACTCGTCCTGCAGGCACTCGATTTCCGGCTGCTCCACGACCCCATAGCCGGAAATGGCATCGTAGAGCGAAAAACCAAACGGCCACTGCCGGTGCAGTGCCTGCACGTAAGCGTTCAAGCCGTCACGCTGCTGGGCCAGGCGGGCGGCCTGGGCGGCAAAGTCCTGCGGCGATACGGTCCGTACGGCGGTGGCGGCGTTGTTCAGCTGTTCCAACACCTCCTTTTTCTTGCTCTTGTTGCTGTGCAGCTCCAGGCAAAAGGGGCCGATGCCCACGGCCTCCAACCGTCGCTGTACTACGGACAGCGCGGCCATCTTCTCCGCCACGAACAATACCGTTTTGCCGGTAGCCAGCGCGTTGGAGATGATGTTGGTGATGGTTTGGCTTTTGCCTGTGCCAGGCGGGCCGTGCAGCACAAAGCTCTTGCCGCTGCCGGCGGCGACGATGGCCTCCAGCTGCGAAGCATCCGCAGTGACCGGCACAAATACCCGCTCCGGTGCGGCGATGGTGTCCAGTTGCGCCGTGTCCACCCCAACCTCCTCAGGCACCCAGCTGAGACGGCCGGAGAGCAGCGACGACACCACCTTGTTTCTCGCCAGGTCCGCCGAGCGGTTTCGAATGTCGTTCCACATCACAAACTGCGAGAAGGAGAAAATGCCGATCAGCGCTTCCTCCAGCACATCCCACCTGCTGTGGCTCATCACCGCCTGCCGCATGACGCTCAGCACACGCTGCACGTCCACCCCGTTCTCGTCCTGCGGCAAGGGATCCAGGCCGCCGATCGTTAGGCCGAAATCCTGCTTGAGCATCTCCAGCAGGGTGATGTTCATTTGCGGTTCATCCTCCCGCAGGCGGATCACATACCCCCGGAGCGCCGATTTGCGCAGGATCTCAATCGGGATCAGCACCAGCGGGGCAAACCGCGGCTTCTGGCTGGAGGGCGTTTCATACCACTTGAGAAGGCCAAGCGCCAAATACAGTGTGTTGGCGCCGTTTTCCTCCAGCGCCGTGCGGGCGGTGCGATACAGCCCGGTCATGGCGGCAGCCAGATCCGCCGCGGTCAGCGGGGAACGCAACCTCTTTCTTTCAAACTCAAACCGCAGCAGTTCCTGGTTGAACCCGGCGGGGGCGCTTTCGCGGAACAATCGTTCTGCCTGGTCGCCGCCCTGCCATTCCATCGGTTTGTCCATCACCTGGAACTCATCGCCGGAAGACAGCGCATCCTCCAGCTCATGCAGGTTCACTGTCAACAGCGGCAGCACGGTTTTGGTGAAACGCAGGTTGATCAGCGAATTGCGCAGGCTCAGATCCAGCAGCCGACGCTCCCACTGCTGTTGCTTGGTCAGGGCCGTCTTGCCATAGTTGATTTGTGCCGTCGCGCCGAGCAGGCCGGGCTGTGTATTGTCCACAACACGGTTCTCCGCCACGATGCGCCAACCTTGTTCCCCCCGGACACGCTCGGGCAGCGGACGAACGGACGCGGCCCGCGCACGTTTGACATCCACAGCGAAGAAGAAGTCGGGTTCGCGGGCCAATGTGTCACGAGCCAGACTTTCGGCCTGTTCAAACCCGACCTGCCGGCCGGCAGTCGCTGCGGTCGTCTCGAACACACAGACGCTGCTGACGCCCGAAGCAACCCGTTTGGTCAGCGCCGAAGCATCGTCCTGCACCGCTTCGGCAAAACACTCCTCCTCCAGCCACACGCCGGCGAAGGCATGCCCCGGTGTGAACACAATGAGGGGGAACAACCCCAGCGCCTCCAGCAGGGAAGCGGCGAGTATTGTCAGATCCAGACAGGTGCCCATGCGGGTTTCCAGCACTGTCCCGTTCATGCGCACTCGCTGACCGGAGGCCTCAAAGCTGGCCGGCGGCTCGCTGTAGGTGATGTTCAGGCTCTGCAGCACTTGGTAGACCGCTGCTGCCTGGTAACGCGCCCGGTTGGCATCCTTGCTCTGGTATCCGTTGAGTGATGGATCACCCGTCCACTGCCCCAGCAATTCGCTCGCTTGCTTCACCAGAGGGGTCAGCCCTTCGTGGTTGGGTGTCACAAACGCCGCGATCATCTCCGGCAGCACGCCAAGACCGCCCCATTCGTCAAAAGCCAGCAGATCCACCGGCAGTGTCTGGCTATGCAGCACCATTTCCCCTTGCGCAAGCTCCACCTTCAGCACCCCTGCCATGCGCTCGGTCAAGCCAGCCAGAAAGTCCGGCGATATCTGCAGCTCCACGGCTCCGACATCGACGTACTGACCCTCAGGCAGCAGAGACAGCGGCTTTGTGTACGGGAACAGGAAGGCGGGCTCGGAAGCAATGTGCAGTTCCACATCACGAAGCTCCGGCCCGTCATTCTGTATGGCCAAGGTGCGAACCACAGGGATACGGTTCTGGTGCATCGCATAGTTCAAGACAGCATGGTAATTTACATGAAACGAAATTGCCGGCATGCTACACACTCACTAAACTTGAAGAATAAGACCATTATACGATATGAATTATGCGATTCAACATGTATTCTCCATTGCAACACAACTTCCAATTAAACTGCATCAGCTCGTAGCATTTTGAGATCCCCTGCCATACCAAGTAGTAAGAGCGATTCAGAGAGGTGTCCCATGCTTTCTGGCATTGAGTTTGTACAGCAATCCCTGGGGTTGCATTTGTTTTTCGCAAGGATCATGAAAGAGCATGCCTTCTTCCTGGAGGCGGGATTCACACCCAGGGACGCTGCCTATACGCAGCAAGCCGATGCTTTCCGAAGGGAATTTGACGGACTTCTGGCGGAGGCGGTTTCCCTTTCCAACGGTGTTGTCAGCCCTGCGGTGCTGCAATCCGGCGAAGTCATCACCCCCTTCACCCTGAACACAGAAGCGGCGACAACCTACTTGACCGGTGTTCAGATCCCGACGCAAATCACCCAAGCGGAGGCAGGATTGGCGGGCGGAGGGTTGGCAGCAGCAAACCCCGTGCTGGAACAGAGGGTATTCCAGCTCAATCAAAGGGCGATGGACCTGGTTTCGGGGATCATTGAGTTCAAGACCAATGTTCTCACCAATGTGTCAAGCTGCAGCATGTTTACGTTCAACTATCCCCTTCTGGTCGTCCACATCATCCGGGAGGCCCAATTGTATCTGCAAACACTTGGCAAGCTCCAAAACAGGGTGGAAGTGAACCTGCAGAGAGAAGCTTACGAACAGGAGTTTTTCTGGAACAGGCAAATGGCGGAGCACGCGAAATTCATTCGCGGATTGCTTGACCCAACGGAAAACAACCTGATCCGCATGGCCAACGATTTCGGCAACGAATTTGACGAGCTGACCGCGGAAGCTAAGGCAGCGATGGACAGAACCGCCCCCCTGGAAGAAGTGACCGACGAGAGCCTGAAGGCAACCCAGGAGCTGCGGAACTTCAAGGCACAGGGCACACAGGGCATCCTTTCGTGCCAAATCAAATCCATCATCATACCGCTGCTGGGGGACCATGTGCTGCGCGAAGCCAATCACTATTTGCGGCTGTTGAGACTGTTTGAACGAAACGGCTGACACGAACGCGGAAGGAACTCGGCTTTGCACGACGAAGGGCTTTCGCAAAAGCCCTTTCGTCGTATTTTCATGCAGCGGCGGCAAGACAGGTAACGGCAATTGCAAAAGGCGTCCTAACCTATTGACATTCCCCGCCAGCGCACATATAATGCGGTTGCATTTGTGTGTAGGTGATTGCGTTTGTTTGCAAATGAGCGTTACAAGATCATCATGGATCTCATCGCACAGAAGTCCTCTGTGACGGTGTCCGAATTGATGAAGCTCTTCGGGGTTTCCATCGAAACCATTCGCCGCGATTTGGAGTATCTGGAGCAGCAAAACGTATTGTCACGAGTGCACGGAGGAGCGGTCTCCAACAAGAGGACGCAGCCGTTTTCCACCCTTGGCAACCGGACATCCGAGCACAGGGCAGAGAAACAACGCCTCTGTCAAACGGCATGCACGTTCATTCAGGAGCATGATGTCATCGCTCTTGACAGCGGCAGCACCGCGATGGAGCTGGCTTGCATCATAACGCAGGCCTTTCGCAACCTCACCGTTGTGACAAACTCCCCCGAAATTCTGCATGTGCTCGCCGAGAACGACGGGTTTACTGTCATTCAAATCGGCGGCCAGTATCTCAAAAGCGAGCAGGCGTTTTACGGCCATCTCGCGGAGGAATCGATCGCCCGTCTCCACTTTCAGAAGTCCTTTATCTTCCCCTCCGCCATCTCCCTGCAGCAGGGGGTGGGCGTGTTTGTGCACGAACTTGTCAATGTGGAAAAGGCTCTCATGCAAAACGCGGACGAGGTGTTTATCCTGGCGGACAGTTCCAAGTTTGAAACGACCGCCTCCATTCGGCTTTGCAGCCTGTTTCCCCACCGATTGGTGACCGATGACAAGCTATCCGACGAAATCTACAACCTGTACCTGAAAAATCACATCAATATCATAAGATAGGAGCAAACAATGAGCGAGAAAGTGGTACTGATACTGGTGGACGGAATGCGTCCCGACGGCTTGGAGAAGTGCGGCCATCCATTCGTCGCCAAAATGAAGGACGAGGGAAGTTACGCCGAAAAGGCGCAGACCGTCATGCCAAGCGTGACGCTCCCCTGCCACATGTCGCTGTTTCACAGTGTGGAGCCAAGCAGGCATGGCATCCTGACCAACATCTATACCCCGCAGGTTCGCCCCATCAACGGCCTGTTTGAGCAGCTGCGGCTCAGCAAAAAGGCCTGCGGCATGTTCTACAATTGGGAGGAACTCAGGGATTTGGCAAGGCCGGACTCGATCGCTTACGGCAGCTTTATCTCCGGCCATGTATACGGCTTCCAGGAGGCCAACCAAAAGGTTACCGGCGAGGCCATTCGCTACATCAACGACTTCCACCCGGATTTTACCTTCGTCTATCTGGGCAACACCGACGAGGTGGGGCACAGCCACGGCTGGATGAGCGAGCCCTACATCGCCTCCATCAGCGAATCGTGGGACTGCATTGAGAAGCTGGTCACGTCCATCCCCGAGGAAGTTACCATCATCGTGACGGCCGACCACGGCGGGCACGACCGCTCCCATGGCTTTGATATCCCGGAAGACATGACGATCCCTCTTTTCCTGAAGGGCAAGGCATTTGCCCCCGGCGCGCGGATTGAGGACGCCACGATCCTGGACATTGCACCAACCGTGACAAAGCTCCTCGGTGCGGAAGCTGCCGTGGAATGGGAGGGCAAACCCCTATTTTAACATGGAAAACGGCTAAGAGCCGCAAGACCCTGCTGTTTTGCAGCATGTGCTGTCTTGTCTATTTCACAAGCTATGTAACGCGCATCAATTATGGCGCTTCCATCGCTGAGATCATTGTGTCGCTGAAGATTTCAAAATCCTTAGCGAGCATGGCCGTGACCGGAAGCTTCATTGCCTATGGCGTGGGCCAAATCGGCAGCGGCATCGTGGGCGACCACATCAAGCCCAAAACCATGATCTTTCTGGGCCTGTTTGTGACGTCCGTTTGCAACATCGTCATGGGCGCCCTGAGCAATGTGTATGCGATGACCGTAGTCTGGTGCATCAACGGGCTGGCACAATCGATGCTGTGGCCCCCGCTCACGCGCATCATGTCGGAGAATCTGGAGCCCGATGCGTTTGAGAAAACGTGTGTCGCGGTATCCGCTTCCGCCTCTGCCGCTACCATCTTTCTCTATCTGGTCATCCCGCTGTTCATCCAACTCTCCGGGTGGAGAGCGATCTTTATGTTCTCGGCAGCCTGCGGGTTCGCCGTGAGCGTTTTGTGGGTGCTTTCCATTCCAAAGCTGACGTCGGCAAGCCACCCCCTCGCCGGGGGACGCGGCACGGAGTCCCTTGTCCCCGCTGCGAAGGGCGGCACAAGGTTCCTCAGTTTCGGGTTGGTTGCCATCATGGTGGTGGTGATGCTGCAGGGGATCCTGCGTGACGGCATCACGACGTGGATGCCCTCCTACCTCAACGACGTGTATCACTTCGGCACGTCCATCTCGATCCTGAGCACAGCGATTCTGCCGGTGTTCTCCATCGCAAGCGTCTACGCCGCTTCCTACATCCACAAGCGGATGAAGGGCGAGCTCAAGGCCTCCGCACTCATCTGGATAGCCGCGCTCCTGTGTTCCTTTGGGCTGATCTTCGTCTTCTCCACCCAGGTGGTGGTCTCCGTTCTGCTGATGGTGGTCATCACCGCCTGCATGCACGGCATCAACCTGATGCTGGTGAGCGTCTACCCGGCGCGCTACAAGAACACCGGGCGTGTCTCCACCATCTCCGGCATCATCAATGCCTGCACCTACGCGGGGAGTGCCATTTCCTCCTTTGGCATCGCGGCGCTGAGCGACTTCTATGGCTGGGGAATAACCATCATCGCCTGGTGCGTCATTGCCGCGTGCGGCACCCTCCTCACCGTCCTTTGTGTGAAGAAGTACAAACTGCCTGCGATTTGAATGCAGTAGGGCTGCCGGAGCGGACAGCCCGCTCCCTCCCCACAGCGTGAGACCCCGGATTTCTCCGGGGTCTGAGGCTGTCGATAAAGTCGACAGCCTTTCGCGTCTGCCGCTGTTGCGACAGCCGCGATTCAAAGTGCTTGTACCCGCTTCGGCCAGGTCGGTCGCCGCGCATGTCGCCGACCGACCGCAAAGTGCAGTACTCATGCGGGTTTCTAGGGGTACGTTACGCCTGCGGGCGGATTTCCTATTCTACTCGTACCAGCGTTTCCTATCCTCCCGCCGAATGAATCGACGGGAGGTTCGTTCCCCGCTACTCGTCCTAATGGGTTTATTGACAGTCTGAGACCCCGGAGAAATCCGGGGTCTGTTGATATCAAACCGATGCTATTGCGCCTAACGCGGGCAGCCGCCGCGCTGCTGGTCAGCCCAGCCGGATTTCCTTCACCTCGTCGCTGCCTTTGGCGCAGTCGAGCTCCACTGTGGCAACCTGCCCGCCGCAGGAGACCTTCGCTTGGTACCTGCCGTAGAACCCACGGAACGCGGCATTGCCGGCGGCATCGCTGCTCATGTTGGCAGCGGTGCGCCATTCCTGCTTAATGAGGCGCT
>JAEYRA010000103.1 GCA_023409755.1 Bacillota bacterium | reverse complement strand
TGCAGCTGCCGCAGCAAACCGAAGCGCAGACCCCGCAACCGCTGCATTTGTCATAGTCAAACTCAATTCTGCCGCCGATGGGCTCGTTCTCATCCTCGGTGTAGCGAACCGCCTGCTGCGGGCATTGCTGGATTGGCGGGCATATCGCCGGCTGGGCCGCGCACCGCTCTTTAATGACGTAAGGCTTCATGGGTTACCTCCTTCAAATCAGCAGAAATCCAAGAGCATTGAACACATACCCAATGATGACGATGCCAACCGTGACCACCCCTGTGAAGATGACGAGAAGCCTGGTCTTCACAACCTTCTTCAACAGGATGAGCGACGGGAGGGAAAGCGCTGTCACCGCCATCATGAACGACAGCACCGTGCCGATGCCAACGCCCTTACCCACCAGCGCCTCCGCAATGGGCAGGGTGCCGAAGATGTCCGCGTACATCGGCACCCCCACCACCGTGGCGATCAGCACGGAAAAGACATTCTGCTGCCCCAGAATGGCGGTGATGATGTTCTCAGGAATCCAGTTGTGGATGGCCGCGCCGATCCCCACGCCGGCCAGAATGTATAGCCACACCTTTTTGACAATGTCGCGCACCTGATCCCTGGCAAAGAGCACCCGATCCCGGCGGGTCATTTCCGGCGCGTCGATCTCCGCCAGCTTGTTGGCATAGACGAATGGCTCCACCTCCTTCTCCAGCTTCAGCTTGCTGATGATCGTTCCCCCGGTCACCGCGAGGATCAACCCGACGATGACGTAGGCGATGGCAATCTTCCAATTGAAGATGCTGGCCAGCAGCAAGACAGACGCCAGATCGACGAGCGGGGAGGAGATGAGGAACGAGAACGTGACACCGATGGGCAGCCCAGCGCTGGTGAAGCCAATGAACAACGGGATGGACGAACAGGAGCAGAACGGCGTGACTGTGCCCAGCAACGCGCCGAGCACATTGCCGCCAATGCCGCGGAACCGTCCCAGGATTCTTTTGGTGCGCTCCGGCGGGAAGTAACTTTGTACCAACGATATGGTGAAGATCAGTACCGAGAGCAGTACAAAGATTTTGACCACGTCGTAGAGGAAGAAATGAATGCTTCCGCCCAGCCGCTCCGCCGTGCTGAGGCCAAAGACATCCTCCACCAAGCGCTTGAGAAGCGCGGAGAGCCACTGCATTTTCAGCAGCTGGTCATTGAGCCAGGTGAATACCGAAGAGACAGTTCCCATGGGTTACTCTCCTTCGCACGCGCACCGCGTTTCTCCCGTGGCGAGCCCTTCCACAAAGCGCTTGAGGTCGGCAATCCGCTCCTCGTTGAGTGAGTACCGCATCCAGGCGCCGCTGCGCACACCATTGACCAGCCCGATCTCCATCAGCAGCTTCATGTGGTAGGAGAGCGTGGGCTGGGTGATGTGGAGCTTCTCTAGAATTTTACAGGCGCACATCTCCCCACCTGCCAGCATGTCTATGATTTGGAGGCGCGAGCCATCGGCAAGCGCCTTGAAGACAGGAACGTATTCGCTGTAGGAATGCATTGAGACGACCTCCACATTGATATCCATCGATGATATCGATGACTTTCAATGGCATTATATGCTGGACATTGATGAGTGTCAATGTGATTGGGGAACAAATCCACTGGACAAAGAATGCCGCAGGCGTGAACCCTGCGGCTGGATCGATGGCGCACCAACGGCAGGCCGCGCTAAAAGAGCAGAAGCAGCGAGCCGCCCACGACCAGAACCAACCCGACCGCCGCCTGGCGCGTGAGCCTCTCCCCCAGGAACAGGCGCGAAAAGAGGATAGTGCCCACAACGCTGAGCTTATCGATGGGTACCACCACGCTGGCGTTCCCCTCCTGCAGCGCGCGGTAGAAGCAGAGCCACGCGAGCCCGGTGGCCACCCCGGAGAGGATGAGAAACCCCCAGCTTTTCCGGTCGATGGAGCGGATCTCCCGGTGCTTGCCCTGGGCAAACACAATGCCCCAGGCCATCACCAGCACCACAATGGTGCGCAGCGCTGTCCCCAGGTTTGACTCCACCTCCTGAATGCCGATCTTGCCCAGGATGGAAGTCAGCGCGGCGAACACGGCCGAGAGCACAGCGGGCAGCAGCCATGCGCTGCGGACACCCTTGCCCTGCGGCTGCGCGTTCTCCCCCCGGCGAATCATCAGCCAGGTGCCCACACCCAGCAGCACAATGCCAATACACATCGCGACCGTGGGGCGCTCCCCCAGGAAGAGAAACGCCAGCAGGATCGTCAGCATCGTGCTGCTCTTGTCAACGGGGGTTACCTTGTTTACGTCGCCCATCTGCAGCGCTTTGAAGTAGCACAGCCAGGACGCGCCTGTGGAAATCCCTGAGAGGAACAGAAACACAAGGCTGCGGGCCGGAATGGTGCCCACCGTGCCCTGGGAGCCCACCACCAACACCATAAGCCAGGTAAACAGGGCCACCACAATGGTACGCAGCGCCGTCGCCAGGTGCGAGTCCATGTTCTTCACGCCGACCTTGGCAAAGATGGCCGTGATGGCCGAGAACAGCGCGGAGCCAAAGGCAAAGAAAAGCCACATCAGCATCACTTCGATTCAACGAAGATAGAAAGGGCACTCAGGCGTCCCCGGGAGTGATTCCTACAGAACTATGCATCACAACGCAACCGCATTCCACATCACCCTGCCTGCCATGGTGCGTCCTCTTCAACATTCCCCAATCAGCCCCCGGTAGTCCGATTGCCGCCGATTCTTCCATGGTATGACAACGAGAAAACCCCGGCCATCCCGCGGCTGCCGGGGTTTTATGGAACCGATCCATGGTGAGAAGGCGAATCGCACAGCCCCGGACCGCCGTTCAACCCCCGCCCCCTGTACAGGTGAGATCGTCACCTTCACCGCCGCGCTCGTTTCATCCCATCGCAACGTCCGCGGCCCGTGGGCGGTGGCCGACACCCTAGAGAAGAAATTCCGTCCGCCGCAGGATGTGATCCTGGTACACTGGGTCAAGCTCCACAAAGTAACCGCTCCACCCCCACACGCGCACGATGAGGTTGCGGTGCTCCTGGGGCCGTTCGCGGGCGCGCAGCAGCAGGTCGCGGTTGACGGCATTGAGCTGCATCTGGTGGCCGCCCAGGGCGAAGAAACTTTTGACAAAGGCAGCGACCTTGTCGGTGCTGTCGGGCCCGCGGAACAGGCTGTCGTGCAGCTCAATCGTCAGCGGCCCGCCGTTGGCCACCCGCTGGAGATGGGGGCGGGTGAAGGACTTGAGCACCGACACCGGGCCATCCACCCGGGCAAAGAGGCTGGGCGAGTAGTTGCAGGCCAGCGGCTCCCCGCGGCGGCGGCCGTCGGCGGTGGCGGGCTGCTCCCCGGCGTGCCACAGGTAGTACATTGCCGAGCCCGTACCTGCCCGGAACACGCCGCCCCGGTCGTTGCGGCGGCCCTCCAGCGCGTCGGCAAAGCAATCCAGCAGCTCCACAGCCAGCGCGTCGGTGGCCGGGTCGTCGCAGCCCATCTTGGGGGCGTCGAACCGGCAGCGGTGCAGAAGCTCCGGCGCACCTTCGAAGTCATCGGCCAGAGCCGCCAGCAGGCCCTCGGCGGTTACGCTGCCCTCCTCATAAACATAGCGGCGGATGGCCGAGAGCGAATCCACGGCGGTGGCCAGCCCCGTGCCGTGCAGGCCATAGTTGTTGTAGGTGCCGCCCAGCGAAATGTCACGTCCCCGTTCCACGCAGCCGTCCATCAAAAGGCTGAGGAGCGGTGCGGGCTCCATGGTGAGGCCCGCCGTGCCGGCCATCAGCCGCCCGGCCTGGGCCGTAATCTCCTCCTTGACCGCCGACAGGAAGGCCGCAAAATCCCCGCAGGCCGCAAGTCGTGGCATGGCGGCGTTCAAAGCCGCGACGAAGGACAGTGCGTCAATGTTGGGGATGTCCATGCCGGCGCCTGGCACGATGAACTCCCAGCAGGCGGCCACGACGTAATTGTAGGCATCCTGCGGCGCGTAGCCCCAGGCCAGCAACGCCGGGATGACCACGTCATCGTTGGAATACTGGGGGAAGCCCAGGCCCTGACGCGTGAGGGCCGTGGCCTCGCGGTATCGCTCCAGGGGTGTGTCGCCGCTGACCCGCAGGTTGATCTTGGGGTCGATGAGCTTAAGCTCCAGACTGGCCCGCAGGCAGAGGGCGGACAGCTCGTTGTAGCTGTCGGTGCCGTCGGCGTTGCGGCCGCCCAGCACCAAGCTCTGGCCGTTGTCGCCCTGCTGCATGCCTGGGTAAAGGTCACTGTCCCGGTTGCAGGAGAGGAAGAACTCCTCAATGAGCTCCAGCGCCCCCTCGTCATCCAGCCGCCCCGCGTCCACGTCCTGCTTGTAATAGGGGTAGAGGTACTGATCCACCCGCCCCAGCGTGTTGTGGTAGTTGCCGCTCACCCACAGGCCGAAGTGCAGCAGACGCAGGAATTGCAGCGCCTGCTGGAAGCTCTGCGGCGGGCGGCGCGGCACCACGGTGAAATTCTCTGCCACGGCGGCGTTGCCCGCCTCCCGCGCGGCGCGGGCGTACCGGTCGGCTATGTCCTCCAACCCATCCAGCACCGTAAGGGCGGACCGCAGGAAGGTTCCCTCCTCCCCCTCAGGGTCGCGGCTGTCAAGACGCGACGACAGGTCGGCCCGGCAGGCATCGGTGCCCACGGCCAGCAGTTTGGCGTAGTCGGGGTTGACGTTGCACACCTTGCCCTGCTCGTGGATGCGGTGCCCCGCGCGGATGGCCTCCCACTCGCCGGGCGTGAAAATCTCCTGCACGGTGCGTACGGTGCGCGTGAGGGTGATGCGCTCATCGGGCAAGACCACCGGCGTTTCCAGCGCCAGCATCCGGCGTAGGCGGTCGGCGGCGCGCAGCTGCGGCGGGAGCCCTGCGGTGGCGTACTCGGCGGCGAAGGAATGCTGTGCCGGGCCGGGCACGCGCCAGGCATGGTGCGCCTTATCGCGCACGAAGAGTTGCAGCTGCCGTTCAATGCGTTCGGTCATGGGCGGCCTCCTTTGGGTTGGTTACAGCACCACACAGGCGATGCCCCGGCGCAGGAAGGGCTCCCGGTCGGCCCGGGGCGGCCGGTCAGGGTCGAAGGTGGGTTTGTAGTCCAGGCCAGCCGGTTCGTACTTGGCCCCGGCGGTGACATGGTAGGGCAGCAGCTCCACACGCTCCAGCCGCTCCATGCCATGCAGCCGCTGGGCGGTGTGCTCCAGGTTTTCGTTGGTGTCGGTGACGCCGGGGATGAGAGGCACCCGCACCACAAAAGGAAGGCCGCTCGCCGCCAGCGCGTCAAGATTCGTCAGGATGAGCCCATTCTCCTGCCCGGTGTGGGCGCGGTGGGCAGCGGGATTCATTCCTTTCAAGTCCAGCATCACGTACTCCACCCGCTGCAGCACCTCCGCAAAGACCGACGGCGGGCAATGACCACTGGTCTCAATGGCGCGGTGGCTGCCAAGCAGGCGATCCAGCGTCTCCAGCAGGAAGGCGGGCTGGGCCGTCGGCTCCCCGCCCGAGAAGGTGAACCCGCCCCCCACCGCCCGGAGGTAGTCGGCATCGCGAAGCAACCGGTCGGCCAGGGCCTGGGCCGTCCAGGAGGAGCCAGCCATGCGCCGCAAGCCCAGAGGGCAGGCCGTCACACACGCCCCGCAGGCCACACAGCCCTCTGGGTGGGGGCAGACGGCCCGGCACCGGCCGCAGCCCGTGCAGCCGTTGGCGCTCACCATGAGCTGCGGCGCGAAGGACAGCCCTTCGGGGTTGTGGCACCAGGAGCAGCGCAGCGGGCAGCCCTTCAGGAACACGGTGGTACGGATGCCGGGCCCGTCGTGCACGGCAAGTTGCCGAATCTCAAACACCGTACCCTGCACCATGCGCCGCCACCTCCTCCCGCCTGTTACCACCAGTATACCACGAAGCCGTCCCAACGAGTGCCGATTTGCGGCCTGGGGCTGCTCCTACCCTCTCCATTCTGTGTGCGTAGGCTCCCATGCAAGAAACTTTCCGGCTGCGGCTCGAATATCATTGTTCGGAGGATGTTTCTTAACGGGGGAGTGAAGAAATGATTCCTGACTTCGATACCATTCGCTCCGAAGTTCGTGGCGGAAGATATACAAAACTGGGATATGGCGCCGGGCGCAGCGTTTATGATATGAATACAGGATATGTCGTGAAAGTTGCCAAAAATCGATTTGGATTGAGGCAGAACAGAAATGAATCTGAGCTCAGTCTACGGTATCACGGTGACTTGCTGGCCAGGGTTGCGGCGGTCTCCGAAGGCTACGAGATGCTCGTGATGCAGACCGCAACCCCGCTGCACGACATGGGGCCTGTCTTGCGGTATTTCAACATAAAAAACCTGCGGCGTCTCACCGCCGTCCCGGAGCTCAATGCACTGGTGAGAGAGCATCGGTTGGTGATGAAGGAGTTTCTGGGGGCTCGCAATTGGGGGCTCATCAACAACCGGCCGGTCATCATCGATTACGGCTTTGCCAGGCGGCGCAGGACGAGGGGCAGACTGGGGGTAATCCGTTTTTGAGCCTTACGGGGTTCGGTTTGTTTGGACGGTAAACCCCGGCATTGCCATATCGCAGTCCATATGAAAACAACGCTATGCCTATCAGTACCGGTTAAGATGCTTCCAGTGATCTCTTACATAGAAAAGAGTGAGCATATAGGTATACGAATAAGCTTCAGCCGACCGAGCGAATCGGCAAAGCAATGTGCCCTTAACCTATGGTCCGCTTTCTTCGACTAACTACAAGTGGTACAACGAACTTCAGCTGAGTACATTCACATTTGACATTACTGTACCGGTTATCTAAAATTATGTCGATAATTGCAATTGTTGCAACATATTAGGTCTTGCCCACAAAACCGTCGGAGGTATCCCAATGCTTCAGGAGATCATTGAGCAATATAAGGCCAATATCGCGAAGGACAGCCAAAATGAGTTGTACAAATGGCGTGCCGTCAAGTGGTTTCAAGATCACTGGGACATCGACGCGGCGGATTTTCACACAATGCTCTCCACATCTCTTGATAAATCCGCGAATCTCTTGTCTGCTGGAATGTTCTTTGCGCGGAAGATGATAGAATTGTTTGCGGGAATGGAACCAGAAACAGTACGGACAATGTTTCGTGAGTTGTTCGATGAAGCCGTCCCCCTGCAGCAGCGCATACAGAGCTTCATATACAAAGCGGATAAACTGCTGGACAAAGAGAAACTTCGTACACCGGAAAAGACACTCAACCATTACCAGAATATGCAGTCCATCAGCGTCTATTTAACATTTCGGTATCCCGAGAAATACTACATCTACAAAGCCAGGGTTTACGAGGCTGCCGCCAAAATGCTTGGCTACACCGACACCGCGGGGCGCAGGCCCATAGACAAGTTCATTTCATACACCAGGATGTGCAACGAGTTGCTTATCCAGATTCAGCAAGATGAAGCGCTGCTGAGAATGAGCAAAGAGCACCTGACAGTTGACTGCTATTCCGACAACGGATACCGCATGTTGACGCAGGATATTGTCTTTTACACCCGATACATCAATGCAGATTCCAAAGCTGAACTGAGTGCGGAAGATGACTACTGGCCCTCCCTTGACGAATATGACCCTGGCATCACAACAGAGCAATGGTTGGAGTTGCTGCACGACAAAACAGTCTGCCCTGATAACACCCTTCTGGTGCTTGCCATGTATATCGCACAGGGTGGTGAGGCCACCTGCGCGCACCTGGCTGCTGAATATGGCAAAACACCGTACTACTACAATGGGACCGGCGTGAGCTTTGCCCAAGCCGTTCAACGAAAGACGAACTGTCCACTGGTTGAGGACGAAGGGAAAGAGCGCTTTTTCCCGGTTGCTTTCCAAGGAAGGCATGTCAGAGGCAGTACGGACCATTATTCGTGGAAATTACGCACCGAGCTTCGGGCTGCGCTTATGCAGATGGATTTGCCTGAGCTAACAAAGACGGAGGAAGGCAGCATGAACATCGAGTTGAACACCATTCTATATGGGCCTCCGGGTACCGGAAAGACCTGGCACACAACGCTATACGCTGTGGCGATTATCGAGAACAAGAATATCGAGGATATTGCCGAGGAAGCGAAGGACAACTACGAAGCCGTAGTCGCCCGTTACCGTGCCTACAAGGAGAGCGGGCTCATCGCATTCACGACGTTCCATCAATCCTACGGCTATGAGGAGTTCATCGAGGGCATCAAGCCGGTTATGGTTGAAGGGGATGACGAGGCAACCGAACTGGCTTACCAAGTCGTGCCGGGTTCGTTCAAAAAGTTCTGTGACCGCGCCGTCTTGCCAGCGCCCGTTTCCGGTGAAGAAGATTACGGCATTAACGACGACCCGACCATCTGGAAAGTCTCTCTGGAAGGCACCTACGACAATCCGACTCGTAGGGAATGTCTGGATAACGAGCACATACGCATCGGATGGGATGAATATGGGCCGGACATTACTGAGCAAACGGATTTTTCATTGTATGGAGGCAAGAACGTTCTGACCGCATTCTGGCACGACATGCAAATAGGAGACATTATACTGTCCTGTTACAACGCTAGCGAGATCGACGCGGTTGGTGTCGTCACTGGTGAACCGGAGTGGCACGACGAATATTCTGAATACAAGAGGCTGCGCAAAGTCCGCTGGTTGGCGAAGGATATTCGGTATAACATCATCGAGATGAACAACGGGCGTAAAATGACGCTTTCCACCGTCTATCGTATGAACGTCACACTGGCCGATGTGATGGAGATTCTGTCGGCAGCACGCAAGGACGGGCCGCAAATGGATGTGCGAGCCGGCAACTACGTCTTCATCATCGATGAAATCAACCGTGGCAACATCTCCAAGATATTCGGTGAGCTGATTACACTCATAGAACCCAGCAAACGGTTGGGGCGGCCGGAGGCTATGACGGTGCGCCTGCCCTATCAGGAGAAGCCATTCGGCGTTCCCGACAACGTCTACCTACTGGGTACGATGAACACAGCCGACCGCTCCATCGCACTCATCGACACGGCGCTGAGACGCCGCTTTCAGTTCGTGGAGATGCAACCCGACCCTAGCGTTTTGGACGGCATCATCGTAGAAGGGTGCGACATCAGCGCCATGCTCGCGAGGATGAACCAACGCATCGAGGTTCTCTATGACCGAGAGCACACGATTGGCCATGCGTATTTCATGCGATTGAAGCAGAGTCCGACGGTGGGCACACTGGCAGACATTTTTCAAAACTGCATCCTGCCCTTGCTCGCCGAGTATTTCTTTGAGGATTATAGCAAGATCCGACTGGTGCTGGGTGACAATCAGAAGCAGGAGAGGGATCTGCAATTTGTGCTTGAAACCCCGGTAGATTATGATGCGCTATTTGGCCGAGACGGCTCCGACCAGGTTGACGGCGATGGTGAGTACACCTATCAGTGGAATAAAGAAGCATTACACAACATCAAAGCCTACGTGGGCATATAGGCCGAAGAACGCATGGCAAAACCAATCACCATCCGCGAATATGAAAGCCTTGTCGGAGAGGGCCGCCCTCTTCGTCCGGGTTATCATGCCCTCTCAGATACAGCCTTCAAAGGGTTGGAGCAATGGTTGCTGTTGAATCAAACCGCTGCTGGTTTCGACACAGAACCTCTGGAGTTGCTTTCGCTGTCTGCCCAGCGGGGTATGGGTAAGGTCATCACTGCCCGGAACTATGTAGGGACCATTGTTCTCAAAGACGGTACCCAGATTGAGATTCTGCCAAAGATCTACTCTGCGGGCGAGCTATCCGAGCAGGCCACCAAGCGGGTGTTCCTGAATATGCTGCGAACCCTACGGGATATGCCCTTCAAGACTCTCAATCGTTCCAGCCTTCATGTAGAACAGCTCAGCGTATTGGACATCTTCATCCGCATGTTTCTGGATGAGGTGTTCGGCATCGTGAAGCGCGGGCTCAAAGCTGCCTACGTTGACGTCAGCGACAATGAGCATTTTGTGAAGGGTCATATCCTATTCTCAGAGCACATTCGCCGGAACGTCGTGCACAGGGAGCGAACCTTCTGCGAGTATGACTGCCTGAGTGTCAATCGGCCGGAGAACCGGCTCATTAAGACGACGCTGCTGTTCCTGCGGGGGAAAACGGCCAGCAACCGAAACAAGAGAGACCTCCAGCAGCTGCTGATGGCTTTTGACGATGTGGAGGTATCGAACGATATCCTGGCCGATGTGGGACGATGTGTCTCCGACCGCAACGTTGTGGAGTACGACACCATCCTGCGGTGGTGCCGCGTGTTCCTGTTGCGCCAGAGCTTCACTACCTTTGCCGGAGGGGAAGTGGCCTACGCACTGCTGTTCCCGATGGAACTGCTTTTTGAGAGCTATGTGGCGGCTAAGCTGCAGCAGGCTGCCTTTGAACGCTACACGGTCAAAGCACAGGAAGGCAGCCACTATCTTTTTGATCTGCCTAATCAAAAATTCCTATTGAAGCCCGACATCACGATGACCGACAGAAGCACCGGTGGCCTCATTATTCTGGATACCAAGTGGAAGCTGCTTTCTGCAACCAGCTGGAACTGGGGCATTTCGCAGGCTGATATGTACCAAATGTACGCCTACCAGAAAAGGCATGAGGCAAAGAAGGTGCTGCTGCTCTATCCACAAAACGAGATGATGGCCGATGTTACTGGACAGATATCTTACCAATCGTCGGACGGGGTGCAGGTGCAGGTATGCTTGATTGACCTGATGCACATGGATGAGAGCCTAACCTCTGTTCTCTTGGTGTGCGACGAAGGATAGGGGTCAATAGTAGGTCAAAGGTGCTCGCTTTATATGCAGAGAGGGCCCAGCCGGTCTGTCATATGATACGCTTTACTCATTACCACATGAAGTACTGTTCTGGTA
>JAEYRA010000067.1 GCA_023409755.1 Bacillota bacterium | reverse complement strand
CCGCGACAGGGTGCGCGTCCAATGGCTGGGGGCCGGGTTCGTGGTTGGGCTGCGGCACTGGCTCAGCCTGCCCCACCGGGAGCGGCTGCTTTTCAATGGCGTGCCTGCCGAGGGGGATGACCTCCTCCGCAGGAGCCTCCACCCTGCCGGCAGCAGCAGGAGCAATGGGAGCTTCCATCACGGGCTCTGGCTTGCGCTCGAACACCCGTGGCTCCCGCGCCAGGGAGCCGCGTACATGGCGGCCCGCTGCATAGCGAACCATG
This sequence comes from Bacillota bacterium, assembly GCA_023409755.1. GTDB lineage: Bacteria > Bacillota > Clostridia > Christensenellales > UMGS416 > JAEYRA01. Next base: position 18,606 of record JAEYRA010000067.1, on the reverse strand, counting down.
GCATGCTGCAGCCATAGCAGCACCCCCAAGCCCAGAACCAAGTCACCCACGCTGGCAAACCCCACCGTTTGGAACACCGGGTACGCCAGCAGATCGCCCAGCACCCACAGGCGGGCACTGCCCGCCCCTGTCATAATCATATAGTCAGGGACGGAGCCCCCCAGAATCTGCTGCACGCTTTGTGCCAGGACGGGCATGTCACGCACCATCCAGTGCACCGGCATTTGACCGCCGTTGGCCAGGATAACCGTGGCGTTCAGTGCCACCCCCAGCCCGGCCACGTCAATGCGCCAGTCGCGGGCGTTGAACGCCACAAACAGCAGCAGCGGCAGGAAGCGCAGCACCTGCACCAGTACCATTTTACCAACAAAAAAGCCAGGCACCAGTGGCCCGGCAATCATCAGGGCCGCCTGCATTGCCAGCGCCACCACCAGCAGCCACGGCTGACGCAACGGAGTACGCGCCAGGCCGCTGATGCCGCCGGCGCGAAAAAAGCCAATGAGCAGACCCAGGAGAACAAAAACCAGCATCGTCATGGTTGCTTCGCCGCCTCCCGTTCCTTCATGGCGAGAAAGACGTCTACAATATCAGGATGGAACTGCTTGCCGCGTTCCTTGCGAATGATGGAAAGCGCCATCTCTTCACTCATAGCAGTTCGATACGGTCGGTCACTGGTCATCGCGTCGTAGGCATCCGCCAATATGATGATGTGCACCTCCGTCGACAGATCGTCGCCGCGGTGCCCTTCGGGGTAACCACTGCGATCGTAATGGATATGGTGCAGCTCAATCATATCCTTGATAACCTTGTCAAGCTTGACGTCTTCCAGAATCTTGAGACCAATCTCCGGATGCTGCTGAATTCGGTTCCACTCCTCGTCGTCCAGTTTGGCGGGTTTCTGCAAAATATAATCTTCAATGCCAATCTTGCCAATGTCATGGAGCACCGCACCGATCTGAATGTTCTCCAACTGGGCGGGCTTCAGGCCCATGGCCATGGCAATGTCCAGCGAATACTGTGCCACCCGCTTGGAGTGGCCTTCGGTGTATTCGTCCTTGGCTTCGATGGCGTTCGTCAGCGTGCTGATGGTGTGCAGGAATTGCTCCTTGCTGTCCAGATAGAGTTTGAACGCAAAGCGGGCAAACATGAGCGGCACAAAGAACAGCAGCGCCATGTAGGAACCACCCTGAATCATAAACAGATACGCCAAGAAGAAGCCGATGGGTGCCAGAGCCATGAGCTTAGGCCCCAGGGTTCGCAGGCCGTCCACCATTGTGGGCAAAAACGGTGCACCACGCAGAATGTTGAAAAGGAGCACAATACCGATGCAATCAGAAAATAGCGAAACGACCAGGTATAGAAGTGAGGGGCCGATGACCCCGGGCAACTGCAGCCCTGCCAACGTACCGGGTTGGCCGCCCACTGCCTCAAAGGCCAGAGCGCCAACCGCGACAGAAATAACAAGATTGATGTTGTTAAAGACGGTCTTAATGAACTTGGTGTTGAAGATGTGGAGAATCTTTCCGTCTTCCAACCTGGCAAAGGTGAAGAACGCGCTCAGCACAATGACCGTGACGGCCCCGCCCGCACCCTTCACAAGATAAGCAGCGTAGATGGCGACCGACGAAATGTCCACCGCGTCGCCGCTCATTCGCAAACCTGGCAGTGGCAGCGACAGGGAACGCGTGAGTGACAGGATAATGGTCAGAATGGCAAGTTCAATCAGTTGATCAGTGATATTGGGACCAGCTAACAGATCGCTCCAGAACAGGTGCACCGGTTTTGCCGACAACAAAACCCCGGCTCCGGTCAGCAGCAGGATATACACTGGAAGGAGCCACTTGTTCTCGTGGCGTTGGCGCAATGCCTGCATAGCGTCTCCTCTATTATGGAAATTAGGCCCGGCCGGAAAAGGCTGCTGTTAAGGAGTGATTATCTCCAGATCCAGGTAGCGCCGCCAGCCAGCAACAAAGAAGCCAAGGACGTAATGGCAACGAGGATTCTCGTCTTCATGATATAGCCTCCCATCGATTTCTCTGCCATCCGCTAACAGGCAGGCTATAATACCGCTACGCTTTGTTCGTGACCAGCCGACCGGGCCTAATGATTCCCAGTTTGAAAATTGGTGGTGAATACCCTGCGGTTCAGGGCGTCAAGCGCGGCTTTCACCACCGCCATGTTCTCATCCTCCCGGATGATGGCAGAACCAAGCAGTACGTCCTCCCTCCCCATGCAACGGTAATAGATTGCAACGGCATACGCGTTCTGGCCGTTGATGTGAAAGCGCTGTACGTCCAGCACACTGAGCGTAAGCGAGGCGTCTGCATTGTAGTTGACGGCATTGACCACGGCCTGCGCCAGTGTCTTATAGCGGCTTGCTACGCTGCCCGACCCGACCGCCTCACCGTTGTAAGCATTCCCAGCGATGCCCAAAGTGACCGAAGCCTTGATGTTGCTGCCTTCATATCCCATCATGAAGCTTTTGAGCAGCACGCGGGGGGCCTCTGCCCTGCCAGCTTCCGTTTCCTCAGGCTTGCTTTGTATTATATCATCCAAGTTGTCTACCTGAGCGACACTGATGAGCTTATAATCCAAATCCACGTGGAACTTGGCCATGAGCGCCGATTGCACGTCCCGCACGAGTTGTTTGATGTTTCGGGTGCGGTCGGCCAGCACATGGCACTCAATGATTTCGCCGTCGACCTCGTCCACCTTTACCTTGGCAGAAAAGACACCCTGAATTTTGCAAATCAGATCCTCGTACAGGAAGGCCGCCTCATCCACTCGTTCCACGCTGCACTCTCCTCACTCACTGCCTGGGAATGTATCACATATGTGGATTATTATACTTTCAAATATAACAACATACAATATGTTCCCTCGAAACTCATAGCATTTTTCACCGATTCAGTTAAAAAATGACAACATTCGCGAGTGAGGATTGAATACTTTTGTAACTTGAGCACGCCACCTCCGTCCTTGCAGGGCGAGGACAAAAAGACCGCCGGCAGCTTTTGCCGGCGGTCATATAGCTCTGCTCAGTTCAATCCAGGAAATCCTTCAGCTTCTTGCTGCGGCTGGGGTGGCGGAGCTTACGAAGTGCCTTGGCCTCAATCTGCCGGATGCGCTCACGGGTGACCTGGAACTCCCGGCCAACCTCCTCCAGAGTGCGGGCGCGGCCATCGTCCAGGCCGAAGCGAAGGCGAAGCACCTTCTCCTCCCGGGGGGTCAGGGTGTCCAGCACGTCGGTCAGCTGCTCCTTGAGCATTGTATAGGCGGCGACCTCCGCCGGGGCAGGCACATCGTCATCGGGGATGAAGTCACCCAAGTGGCTGTCTTCCTCCTCGCCGATGGGTGTCTCCAACGAAACAGGCTCCTGGGCAATCTTCATGATCTCCCGCACCTTGTCCTCCGACACGCCCATTTCCTTGGCAATCTCATCGGGCTGGGGGTCACGGCCATTCTCCTGCAGCAACTGGCGGGAGACACGAATGAGCTTGTTGATCGTCTCCACCATGTGGACAGGGATGCGGATGGTGCGCGCCTGGTCCGCGATGGCGCGGGTAATGGCCTGGCGAATCCACCAGGTAGCATAGGTGGAGAACTTGTATCCCTTGCGGTAGTCAAACTTCTCCACGGCCTTGATGAGGCCCAGGTTGCCTTCCTGAATTAGATCAAGAAACAGCATGCCACGGCCCACATAGCGCTTGGCGATGCTGACAACCAGACGAAGGTTGGCTTCGGCCAGCTTCCGCCGGGCGTTCTCGTCCCCTTCCTCCATACGCCGGGCGTAGATGATTTCCTCATCGGCCGAGAGCAGCGGCACCTTGCCGATTTCCTTTAAATACATGCGAACGGGATCGTCCAGGCTCACGCCCTCCAGCAGCACGCGGTCGTCCTGCTGCTCCGGGTCACCCAGTTCCTTGGTCAGGCTATACTCAATTCCCAGCTTCTCCAGCGCCTCGTAGATCTGTTCCACCTCTTCGGGTTCCAGCTCGATGCCATCGAGCATCGTGCTGATCTCCCGTTCGGTCAACATCCCCTTGGACTGTCCCAACTCAATGAGCTTCTTAATGCGCTTCTGCTTGAAGATGGGAATTTCCATTAGCTGCTGCAGGGAGATCTCCGTCACGTCGTCGGTGAGGTCGGACAGCAGACCGCTGCCCTCCTCGACCGCTTCCTCCAGCGTGTCCTCCCCTTCGACACTCTCACCGGCGGATGCCCCGAATGCATCGACGAGATCCAGCTCATCCTCCCCGGTGTTGCGGGCATGGGCAGGCTTTGCCTTCCGTTTGCCGTTGGCACCGTCGCGGGTGATCTCCGCGGCCTTTTCCCTGTCATCCATTACATCTGCTCCTTCCGGTGTGCCCGTGCCATTTGTGTTCCGATCGGCCAATGCCGTCCCTCCTCAGTATCTGTTCCGCTGCCGCAGCAATAATTCCTGCAAGCGCTGCTTCAGCGTGGTCTTTTCTTCTTCCGTAAGTCCCGGTTGCTGCAGTTCCTCCCGCAGGCGCTCGAGCTCCCCTGCCCGTTCCCGATCCCGCAGGACGGCGGCGCAGTCCGCATACAGCTGGGGGCGGTCATCCGGATCAGGCAAGTTCAGCAACAGGATGCGAGCAAATTCGGCCTGTTCACCATCCGGCAGGCGGCCCATCAACTCCGTCGTTGGAATGGCCACCGCCTGTCCGCTCAGCACCAGTCCTGCCAGTTCCCGCCGCTCCTGCCGGAATGTCTCGGGGACCCAATCCTCCGCGAGCTTTCGGGCCCAAACGTCCTCCTCCATCGCCAGACGCAACAGGTAACATTCGGCGTCCCGCCGGGCATTGTCCCGTGGCTGGCTGCGGGGTTCATTCTCCAGTATTTGGGAGGGGCCGTCCGTTACTGCATTAGTATTCCTGCTGGTTCTGGCGCTATACTCCGCGGCTTTTCTGGCAGAGCGTTCCAGCCCGGCCTCCTCGTAGATGGCCATTTCGGACACGCCGGCCTCACGGCTCACACGCTTGACGTAGATATCCATTTCCACGGGGCTGGTGAGTTTGGAGAGCACCTCCCGGCAGGCCTCGGCCACGTAGCGGCGGCGTCCCTCCTCGTTGCGCAGGTCGTGCCCGGCGGCGATGGAGCGCAGCTTGTAATCCACGGCCTGAGGCGCCTTGTCCATCAGTTCCTCCAACCCCGCAAGACCAAAGCGCTTGGCGTAGTCGTCGGGATCCAACCCATCGGGGAACTGCAGCACCCGCACCGAAAGCCCCGCGTCCCGCAGGATGTCCAGTGACCGCATGGTGGCCTTCTGCCCGGCGGAATCGCCATCGTAAGCGATGAACACCTCGGTGCAGTAGCGTTTCATCAGCCGCGCCTGCTCTTCGGTGAGTGCGGTGCCCAGCGATGCCACCGTGTACGGCAGGCCGGCCTGGTGCATGGAGATGACGTCCATGTATCCCTCCACAATCACCAGCCGCTCAAGACTGCGCAATTGGCCCACCAGGTTCAGTCCAAAGAGATTCTGGCGCTTGTTGAACACCGGCGTTTCCGGGGAGTTCAGGTACTTGGGCTGGGAGTCGTCCATCACCCGCCCACCAAAGCCGATGACGCGGCCTCGCCGGTCAATGATGGGGAACATGATACGGTTGCGGAAATAGTCGTACCAGCGGCCTTCCTTCTCCCCCGCCACGGCAAAGAGTTTCAGATGTTCCCGGCTGAAGCCCTGAGCCTCCAGGAAGCGGATTGCCTCATCGTGGTTGTTGGGTGCGAAGCCCAGCCCGAAGCGTTTGATGATCCGCTCGGTCAGACCCCGCCGCTGCAGGTACTCCAACCCGGCAAATCCCTCCCGGGTGTAGAGCTTCTCGTGATAGAAACGGCCTGCCGCCCGGCCAATCTCATAGAGTGTGGTGCGCAGCTCCTCGCGCTGGCGGCTGTCGCCACTCGACTGTCGCGCCGGCAGTTCCATACCAGCCCGCTGGGCCAAGTGCTCCACTGCTTCGGGGAAGTCACACTTCTCAATGTTCTGCACGAACTGGAAGGCATTGCCCGCGGCGTGACAACCGAAGCAATAATAGAACTGCTTGTCCTGCTTCACACTGAAGGACGGCGTCTTCTCGCCATGGAAGGGGCACAGACCCCAGTACCGGTCGCCCTTGCGCTTGAGCTGCACATATTCGCCAACGACGTCGACGATGTCGTTGCGGGCCAGTACCTCCGACAAAAACTCCTCGGCGAAAAAACCGGGCATCGCAGCTCCTTTCCCGTGTCACACGGCGTCGGCTGGGTCCTCCCCCACCACCTGCCGTATGGAGGGTTAGTATTCGACGAAATGCTCTGTTTTCCTGCAAAGGGCCGGGTAAAATCGGCAAAGCCTGTCCGCGAGAGGTGTCCGCGCACGGGTGTGTGGCCGGGGTGGAGCCGACGGTTGGAAAACAGAAAGTCAGGCGACGCTCACAGCGTCGCCTGACCGCCATTGGACTTGGGTTATTTCTTGCTGTTGATTGCAGCGTGTGCGGCCGCCAGACGGGCGATCGGCACGCGGAACGGTGAGCAGGAAACGTAGTTCAAACCAATGTTGTGGCAGAAGATAACCGAGCCCGGATCGCCGCCGTGCTCGCCGCAGATGCCCATCTTGAGCGCGGGCTTGGCCCCACGGCCCAGATCCACGGCAATCTTCATGAGCTTGCCAACGCCGATCTGGTCGAGACGAGCGGTCGGATCCTGCTCGTAGACCTTGGCGGCGAAGTAATCCTCCAGGATGCGGCCGGCATCATCGCGCGAGAGGCCGTAGGTCATCTGGGTCAGGTCGTTGGTGCCGAAGCTGAAGAAGTCAGCCTCCGCGCCGATCTCGTCCGCGGTGACGCAGGCGCGCGGAATCTCGATCATCGTACCGACGTGGTACTCAAGCTTGGAGCTCTTCTCGGCCATGACGGCTTCAGCCGTGGCCACGACACGCTCCTTGCAGAAGCGGAACTCCTTGACGTCGCCCACCAGCGGGATCATGATCTCGGGGATGATGTCAATGCCCTTCTCAGCACGCACTTCCAGCGCGGCCTCGATGACGGCACGGGTCTGCATCTCCACGATCTCGGGGTAGGAGACCATCAGGCGGCATCCGCGGTGGCCGAGCATGGGGTTCAGTTCGTGCAGCGACACGACCTTGGACTTGAGAGCCTCGAAGGTCATGCCCATTTCGGCAGCCAGGGCGCGGATGTCGCCGTCTTCCTTGGGCAGGAACTCGTGCAGCGGCGGGTCGAGGAAGCGGATCGTCACAGGACGGCCAGCCATCGCCTCGTAGATACCCTTGAAGTCGCTCTTCTGCATGGGCAGGAGCTTGGCCAGAGCCTTCTTTCGCTGGTCCACGGTGTCGGCCACGATCATTTCGCGCATGGCGGGGATGCGGTCGGCGTCGAAGAACATGTGCTCGGTGCGGGTCAGGCCAATGCCCTCAGCACCGAACTTAACGGCGACGGCGGCATCATAGGGGGTGTCGGCGTTGGTGCGAACCTTCAGGGTACGCACATCGTCGGCCCACTGCATGATGGTGGCGAAGTCGTCGGTGATGGTGGCTTCCTCGGTGGCGATGGCTTCGGCATAGACGTTACCGGTGTTGCCATCGAGCGAAAGCCAGTCGCCTTCCTTCACGGTGATGCCACCGGCGGTGAAGACCTTCTGGGCCTCGTTGACCTTGAGAGCCTCGCAACCGGCCACGCAGCAGGTGCCCATGCCGCGGGCTACGACGGCCGCGTGGGAGGTCATGCCGCCACGGGCGGTCAGGATGCCTTCGGAGACGTGCATGCCCTCGATGTCCTCAGGCGAGGTCTCCAGCCGGACGAGAACGACCTTCTCGCCGCGCTCGGAGGCCTTCACGGCGTCCTCGGCGGTGAAGTAGACGCGGCCGCAGGCGGCGCCAGGCGAAGCCGGCAGACCCTTGGCGATGACCTTGGCGGCCTTCAGGGCCTTGGGATCAAATGTCGGGTGAAGCAACGCATCGAGCTGCTTCGGGTCGATCTTCAGAAGGGCCTCCTCGCGGGTCAGCATGCCTTCCTTCACCAGGTCCACCGCAATCTTCAGAGCCGAAGCGGCGGTGCGCTTGCCGTTGCGGGTCTGCAGCATGAAAAGCTTGCCGCGCTCGATGGTGAACTCCATGTCCTGCATGTCGCGGTAGTGCTTCTCCAGCGTATTGGCGATGTTGACAAACTGGTCATAAACGGCCGGCTGGGTTTCCTTCAGCTGGTCGATGGGCTGGGGGGTGCGGATACCCGCCACCACGTCCTCGCCCTGGGCGTTCATCAGGAACTCACCATAGAGCTTGCGCTCGCCGGTGGAGGGGTTGCGGGTGAAGGCCACGCCCGTGCCGGAGTCGTTGCCCATGTTGCCGAACACCATCTCCTGGACGTTGACGGCGGTACCCCAGTCTCCGGGGATCTCATTGAGGCGCCGGTAGACGTTGGCGCGCGGGTTGTCCCAGGAGCGGAACACGGCCTTGACGGCCTCGATGAGCTGCACCTTGGGATCCTGGGGGAAATCGCTGCCCTTCTCGTTCTTGTAGAGAACCTTGTAGCGGCGGATGACTTCCTGCAGGTTTTCGGCGGTGAGCTCTGTGTCAAACTTGACGCCGTTCTCTTCCTTGACCTCGTCGAGGATGTGCTCGAACTTGGGCTTCGGCACTTCCATCACAACGTCGGAGAACATCTGGATGAACCGGCGGTAGCTGTCATATGCGAAACGGGGGTTGTTGGTCAGCTTGGCCAGACCCTCCACCGCCACATCGTTGAGACCGAGGTTCAGGATGGTGTCCATCATGCCGGGCATGGAGGCACGTGCGCCCGAACGGACCGACACCAGGAAGGGGTTATTCACATCGCCGAACTTCTTGCCAACGGTTTCTTCCGTCTGCGCAAGGGCCGCATATATCTGCTCAATGATCTCGTCGCTGATCTTCTGACCATCCTGGTAATAACGGGTGCAAGCCTCGGTCGTCACGGTGAAGCCGCGCGGCACCGGCAGGCCAATGGCTGTCATACCGGCCAGGTTTGCGCCCTTACCGCCAAGAAGGTTCTTATTATCCGGGTCGCCCTCCTTGAACAGGTAAACGTACTTGTGAGACATTCAGTTTCCTCCTCTATGTTATGTGTTAGGTAAACAAAGCTGTGCGCTGGCCCCTACCAGGACCTTCCAGCGCACACAAAAAAAGTATTACACGCAACTACGTATTATAAACGATGAAAGTTACCAGTGCAACCAAAACATTGATGTTTTCGCATAATTAAGGCGATTACCAGCGAGTTTTACGGGGCCATCTCAACCAAACAGTGACAGGAGCGACTTGGGGGAAGCGATCCAGGCCAGGTGAGCCATGACCAGACGGTTTTTGGACCAGATGGACGGGAAGGAGGCGGTCGGCACAGGTGCGCTGCCCGTCGCCACCTCAATGGTGAAGCCCTGGCGGGCGTACTGCCACATGAACCAATCGCGATAGCCGCCATTGGGATCCTGACTGGAGCGGGACAGCACCCGGTACCCGGTGAGTTTGGAAATCTGCTTGGCCGATACGTAGTTAAGTTCATTCAGGATGCCTTGCTTGGGGCCATACCAATAGAGAATCTCCCCCACGCAGTGATAGCTGGCGGTCAGGTAAAAGTCCTTCTCCACCGTCAGGTCGTAAAGCGCCTGGCTTTCGGGCTCAGTCAACGGGCCGGTACCGGCAAAGTTAAGGGGCCCCGGCTTGGTGTAAGCCGGGTCCTCCTCCCAATAGCCCGGGAAATTACGGTTGAGGTCAACGCCTCGGATGTTGGCCTTCCAGCGGGAGAAGTCCTGATTGCCTTTGTTGAGGGCCAGCACCCTGGCCCGCATGTCCTCGGGTACTGAACTGATGCCCTTCTGCACCAGGTTGAGCCCGTCGGGGTTGACAACCGGCACAACCCAGATCTCCACATTCTTCAAGAGGGTGGATGCCTTCACACCCTGGTAGGTAGCATTTTTCTTCGCGGCCTGCAGCAGGTTCTCTGCCTGGCGCATAACAACGGGCGTGGTAATGCCCTCCCGCGCGTGCATGGAGGCGTGCACCAGGATGCGCCGTTTGGCGTTGGAATTGCCCAGCACCAGCGCCTCAATGGGGTTGCCCAGAACGCTCTCCCCCACCGTCTCAATGCGCGCATCGGTATAGGCCGCATCCAGCTCCTTCATGTCCTTGCGGCACTGACTGTAGGTGTACAGCTTCGAGGTATCGATGTATTCGCTGGTCCAATTGCCGATGGTCGTGGTCTTGCTCGTCAGGGATTGGGCCAGCGCGAAGCCGACCTGTCCACTCTCCAGTGCCAACTTATAGTAAGCGCCGCTCATAGAGAGCACCTGCACCTCGTCGCCCTGGCTGAGCGTGGCCAACACGCTGGACTGACTGTCCGCCGTCTCCAATACAGGGAGTGTTTCCTCCGCCACGGTGTAGCTGCCGGCCACGCTGCCCGCGTCGTCACCGCCGCCCAGCGCCGCCACCAGCAGGAGCGGCACCAGCAAAGCCAGCAACACGATGGCAATCCGATTGTTGCGCCGGACGCGTCCACGTTTGCTTTTGGGTTTGCCGGTACCTTTTGTGGCCATGGTCTCTCCCTTGTGATGTATTGTCGTTTCCATCATTTTACGTTATCTCCAGCAGGAACACAAGTGAACACGGCCTTTCACCAGATACACACTCCGTTGACCATGCACTTGGACCACTCCCACTAAAAACACATTGACAAACAGGAATGGGGCCCGTATAATAGCTTTCGCGTTCCGTTCTCACGGTTTCCGTGACGGACTCGGCTCCTCACCGGGTTTTGGGAACGTGATGCAGTCCTGCGATCGTGGCGGAACTGGCAGACGCGCACGTTTGAGGGGCGTGTGGGATTCCCGTACCGGTTCAAGTCCGGTCGATCGCACCAACAAAGAAACCTCTTTTGTCTACCTGACAAAAGAGGTTTCTTCAATATTATCCGTTCCTTACGCGGTATATCATTGAAAAATGCTCTTCTTGATGATATAATACTAACGTCAGAAGTGGTGGTATTATGTTCGGAGCAATTTATGGTGATGTTATTGGCTCATACTACGAGGTTCACCACACCAAAAACTATGATTTTGAATTTAACAATGACAGTATTTTACAGATGCCAGCGTACTGATTGCAGCTGTTTGCAAAGCAATACTAAACAATTCATTGGACATAACAAAGCGGGGCACCCGTGCTCGCGCCAAAGAATATGCCGTACAATATCGCCAGTACTATTCCTATCATCCTTATGCTGGATTTGGCAACATGTTTGCAGATTGGGCAAAGAACCCCTATGCGAAAAACGGCCACAGCTATGGAAACGGCGCATCTATGCGTGTCATCCCTATTGGATATGCTTACGACACCTTGGAACAAGCTCTTTTGCAGGCAAAATCCAGTTGCTTACCAACACACAATCACCGTGAGGCAATCATCGGTGCTCAAGCCGTTGCTTCTGCGGTTTTTCTTGCTCGAAACGGTGAAAGCAAAGCTGATATAAAGGCGTATTTAGAAAAAACTTTCAAATATAATCTTTCCACTCCAATTGCAAGTATTAAGGAACGCCATATATATGATAGCCGGACGTCTTACAGCGTTCCGCCCGCCATTATCTCATTTCTTGAATCATCCGATTTTGAAAGTGCGATAAGAACAGCTATTTCGCTCGGCGGTGATGCAGACACGCAGGCATGTATCGCAGGCGGAATAGCGGAAGCGTATTATAAGGAGATTCCAGAACATATCAAGCGGTTTTGTGACATGCGAATTGACAGTTCCATTAAGGCTGTATTAAGAGAGTTCTGTGGGAAATATATAAACCTATAGGTTTCTGCCCCCAATATTAGTGGCTAAGCATTTTTCACCCTCCCACAGGGGCGGACTGTACTGTTACGACCTTTCTCGCAGATAACTGTCGATGATACATCGGCAGGTTGCTTTTTCTCTGCAAAGCCCGGAACCTCCTGGTTCCGGGCTTTCCTGCATTCATACATGGCAGCTGCGGTTGATGACAGAACAAAAGCACCTCACTGTGTCACCTGTATATGCTTTGATGGATGGAACATCGTTCGCCACAAAAACCCAAACGAAACAAGCAAAATTGCATTTGATTATAATTGACAAAGAATAGGTTTATTGTATTATTTATGCAGGTATGTACATCTAGCAAAGCCGCGGGGATGACGCCGCGGAATCGGCTGACCGCATTCATCGGCAAGTAAATAACTGAGTGTTTGACCATAACCCTAAATAAATCTTCAGGAGTCTGGAACATTGAAATACGATGTCATCATTATCGGCGGAGGCCTTTCCGGGCTTACTGCAGCCAGTCTTCTTGCAAAGCGAGGTCTTTCTGTTGCAGTGATTGAAAAATCCTATAATCCGGGGGGCTCCTGCGGCATATTCCGGCGCGGAGATGTGACATTTGATCAAGGGGCCGCCATGATGTACGGCTTTGGCGAAAGCGGCTTTAACACCCATCGCTTTGTGTTCAACTGCCTTGAAGAACCGATCGATGTGATCCGTCATGAGCTTTTATATTGCGTAAATTTCAAAGGCAGGAGAATACGCTTTTGGGCAGATGTCGATCGGTTTGCTGATGAACTCTCGGATGTGTTCCCGGGAGAGAAAGAGAACATCCATCGCTTCTATCATGATATGGAGAGGATCTATTGTCATGTGATGGTGGAAACGCCCAGCTACACGACCGCTGACGAAACGGATGGCAAAACCGCACTGGGCAGCATCAGGAAGCATCCGATTTCCTACGCGCGTTTTCTTAGTTTCCTCAACAAGAGCGCCAATGATTTGTTAAAGAAATATTTCACCGATCCGGAAATATTCCAATTTTTCGACAAGCTGACTTCCACATATTGTTATGCGACGGTAAAAGAGGCCCCCGCGGTGATGGCTGCAGTAATGTTTGTGGACAACCATGTGGGTGGCAGCTATTATCCTGCCGGCTCCACCTTGTTTGTACCGGGGAAGCTAGAAAAGGTGATCGAAGAAAAGGGTGGAGACATGTATCTGCAAAGGGAGGCTGTGTCCATTGTGTTCGAGGATGGAAAACCGACGGGGGTGGCTTTGGATGATGGGAATGTCCTATATGCATCGGATCTTGTGTACTCAGGCACGGTATGGAACCTATATGGCAAACTGATCGACGCCAAATACACTACAAAACAGAGAAGGGACTGGGCAAAAAAACAGGAACCCACCTATCCAAGCGTCGTGCTGTATGCCGTGGTAGACATGAATGTGATTCCCGAGGATACGGCCCCAATCGAGATGTTGGTGGGCAGCCCTGAAAAACTGGACGAAAGCGAAGTGACCGCCTATATACTCAGCATCGACGACAAGACGCTGTGCAAGGCGGATGAGCACACCGTAGTAGCCGTAGGCCCAACCTTTCAAAGCTGGGAGACTTCGGACGAAGCGCAGTATAAGAGCAAAAAAGCTGCCGAACAGAAGCGCCTCATTGGCGTTCTGGAAAAACGGTTCCCAGGCTTTGAGAACGCTGTTCGGTATGCTGAAGTAGCTACGCCCAGAACCATAGAACGTTATACCCTGAAAAACGGCGGCGCGGTGGCCGGCCCAAAGCAGATGCTGGGGCAGCATTTGTTCCGCCGCCTGCACACGCGAACGCAATGGGATAACCTCTTTTGCTGCGGCGAATCCACCGTCATGGGGACGGGGACACCCACCGTAACGACCTCCGGGCTATCGGCTGCCAATGCCTTGCTCAAAAAGCTGGGAAAAGAAACATACGTCTACCGCAAAGACGGAGGAAATTACGTGCACATCGTGGATAAGCCCTTTACGGCAGACCGACTTTATGACGGGTATGACGAAGCGGCCCGCACGGTGATGCGAAAAGCCATGCGGTGCAGGCTTTGTGAGCACCCCACTTGTACAGCGGACCATGATTTCCGGGGCATTATGCGACGGGTGGCAGTCGGGAATTTCGCCGGTGCCAAAAAGTGTTGGCTGCAAAACCCAGTGGACCTGGATGTGCTCAGAAAGTACGAGGCGAGCTGTATCTGTGCGGCAGATAACAGCGCCGCTGTGGAGATACGGGATGTCATTGAATACGTAACGAGGTAAATCTGTGAACATGGATTTCGATGCGATCGTGGTAGGCGGGGGTCTTGCGGGGCTGACCAGCGCAGCGTATCTGTGCCGGTACGGATATCGCACCCTTCTCTGTGAAAAAGCGCACAAAACAGGTGGTCTGGTGAATACATTCTGGCACAAGGGCTATGCCTTTGACGCGGGCATCCGAGCCCTGGAGAACTCCGGCATTGTGTTCCCCATGTTAAAAACCCTGGGGTTGGAAATCGAATTCTTACAAAACCCCGTATCCATTGGAATCGCAGAGAAATGGACAAGGCTCCAGTCGAGGGAAAGCATGCAGGGTTATGCAAACATGCTTGCTGGTTTCTTTCCGGAGAATGCGGCGAACATTGATAGGATTGTGCTGGAAATCAAAAAAGTGATGGACTATATGGATGTGCTCTACGGCATTGATAATCCACTCTTTCTGGAGGATAGGAAGGATAAACAATATCTGCTGACAACTTTGCTGCCGTGGCTGCTGAAATATCAGGTCAACATCCGCAAAGCAAACCGCCTAAACCAGCCGGTGAACTCATATCTGAAGCGATTCACCAACAATAAGGCACTATCCGATATGATCGCCCAGCATTTCTTCAAGGACACCCCTACGTTCTTTGCGTTGAGCTACTTTGGGTTGTACTTGGATTACTTTTACCCCAAAGGGGGCACTGGTACTCTCGCTCAAACGGTTACCGACAGCATTTATCGTGCGGGCGGCGAGATTTTGACAGATACCACCGTAACCCGAGTGGATACCAACACAAGGCAGCTGAAAACAAATGGCGGGGATGTCTACCGCTACAAAAAGTTGGTGTGGGCGGCGGACCAGAAAACGCTTTATCAAGCTGCGAATGCCACGCGTACGCAGCAGGCGGGCAAACAGCGTGACCTGGTTGAAAAGGGGCAGGGCGGCGATTCCATACTCACCCTGTTTATGGGTGTGCATTTAACCAAAGATTACTTCGAAATTCGGTGCGGGGCACACGCGTTCTATACGCCCTGCGTGTCAGGCCTTTCGTTGCTGCCAGACTGGAATGAGGCTGCCTCAACGGAAGGCGGTTTGTATGAATGGATCAGACAGTATCTGGAGCGTACGACCTATGAAATCTCCTGCCCGGCGCTGAGAGACGCTGCACTTGCGCCAGAAGGCAAAACCGGTGTCATCGTCAGCACACTAATGGATTACCGCCTGGTGAAAAAGATATGGGACACGGGAAAGTATGATCAATTCAAAGCGTTTTGTATCCAAACCGTTACCAAAGTGTTGGAGACATCCGTCTTTCCCGGTATAACGGAGAAGATTGAATTTACTCTGTGTGCTACACCAATGACAATTGAAAGGGAGACGGGAAATGCGCACGGGGCTATCACGGGCTGGGCGTTTACCAACAACCCGCTGCCCTCTGAAAACCGCTTCCAGAAAATACTAGGCTCCATTGACACGCCGATGGCCGATGTGTACCAGTGCGGACAATGGACTTTCAGCCCATCCGGGCTTCCGGTGTCCATATTAACCGGTAAACTGGCAGCGGATGAGATCAATAAGGCACTGAAAGGAACTGCCACATGACAATAGTTGAGTTTGTCATAGCGTTGGCTGGGCTTACGTTAACCGCGGTTCTTTTTTACCGGCTACCCATATTGCCAACGATGAACAAGGATGTATCTGACTATCCAACGGTGTCCGTCATCATTCCGGCCCGAAATGAAGAACGAAATCTTCCACTGCTGTTGAAGGATTTAGCCGCTCAGACGCTGCCCGCTTTCGAAATCATCTGCGTCGACGACGATTCGGAGGATGCCACCGCGCAAATTGCGCTGGCATACGGTGCCAAGGTGATAAGCCTGGGGGCAAAGCCAAAAGGATGGACGGGCAAGGCGTGGGCTTGCCAGAACGGCGCGGATGCGGCGAAAGGTACCTTGCTGCTGTTTCTTGATGCGGACGTCAGACTGGGACCCGAGGGATTGCGTTCGATCCTTTCGGCTTATCTGCAGGAAGGCTGCACGGTTTCTGTTCAGCCCTACCATAAAACAGAGAAAATGTACGAACAGTTGTCGGTCATGTTTAATCTGGTTCAAATCGCAGCCAACGCAACGGCTTTGCCCAAACACCGCAGCGTAGGACTTTACGGTCCTGTCATACTCATTTCACAACAGGATTATAGAAGGACGGGCGGCCATGAGAGGGTCAGAACCAGTATTGTGGATGACATGGCACTGGGATTGCAGCTGAAAAACGCGGGCCTGCCGTTCTGCCTATTTGTCGGCAACCGGGAGGTTTCTTTCCGCATGTACGCCAGCGGGCTGCGCAGCCTGCTGCAGGGGTGGGTGAAAAACATGGCGACTGGCGCAACAAAAACGCCAGCTCCCCTATTCGTCATGGTGTTTCTGTGGATAACATCCCTCCTTTCCGTACCGCTTCAAATAATGAAATTCGCCTTCCGGATGAATTGGTCTTGGTTAATCACTTACGCAATTCTGTATTTATTATGGGTCTGCATCCTGGCAGTATTAACCACGCGCATTGGACGCTTTCGAACCTGGGTATTGTGTTTCTATCCATTGCCCATGCTCGTCTTCCTGGGGGTCATTGGTGTTTCAGCATTTAAAAAACTCTTCGGCCTTCATGTAACTTGGAAGGGGCGGGAGATCACTACCAGGAGTAAAACATGAGAATACTCTTCCTTCCAGATGTGTTGACCATTCTGCTGTGCATTCTTGTCTGGCCATTGTTTCAGGTCGGCGTAGCTTTGATCTGTGTATACCTGCCAGACCGATATTTCTCACCAGACTCCTTCCTTTTCCGCTCCCACCGGTTTGAGCGGGAGGGGCGTATTTATGACCGCATTTTTCGTGTCAACCGCTGGAAGCATCTGCTGCCAGATGGTGGTGTGTTCTGGAAAAAGCGCGGATACCAAAAGAAAAGGCTGTTTAGTTTTTCCGAACAGAATCTGAAGAAATTTCTGGTGGAGTCGTCGCGGGGGGAGCTGTCCCATTGGTTGGCAATCCTCCCTTTCTGGGTTTTTGGGTTGATTGCCCCGCCCCAGGTTATATGGTATATGCTGATGTATGCTTTGTTGGTAAATCTGCCTTGTATCATTACACAACGGTACAACCGCCCGCGCATCAGCAACTTGCTCCACAAACTGTCGGCAAAACAATGGGGAGCAATGACCGGGCAGCGGTAGGAATGACGGGTTTGGAGGTAACTGGGACGGAACGGTGCCGGATGAGGAGATCTTCAGGATGATTGACCATGCCTACGCCGTGGTGGCGGGAAATATCCAAAGGATATCCAGCGGGAGCTGGCTGTGCTGGACGGGACCGACCGGCCTTGACCGAATTGACAGACATTAGGAGGATGACATGATGAAACTGCTTCTGACCGCCTTTGACCCCTTTGGCGGGGAATCCATCAACCCCGCGCAGGAAGCGGTGACGATGGTGCCCGATCAAATCGGTGACACCATCGTCATCAAACAGGTCGTACCCACCGTCTTTGGCAAATCCGTTGGGGTTGTGACCGACGCCATGGAACGCTGGCGGCCCGACGCCGTGCTTTGCATCGGCCAGGCCGGCGGACGGTGCTGTTTGACGCCTGAACGGATCGCCATCAACGTGGACGATGCCTCCATCCCAGACAACGAAGGAAACCAGCCGATTGACACCCCAATTGAAGCGAATGGGGAAAGCGCCTACTTCTCCAGTCTTCCAGTCAAGGGGATCGTCCAGGCAATCCGCTCCATTGGGCTGCCATCCAGCGTCTCCAATACAGCGGGCACGTTTGTCTGCAACCATCTGATGTACGGCGTACTGCACTATATCCGCAAAAACGGCTTAAGCACCTCTGCTGGGTTCCTGCATGTCCCCTTCACGACGAGGCAGGCAGCGGAGAAATCCTCTCCCACCCCGAGCATGTCAACCGAAGACATCGCCAGAGGGATCGCGGCTGCCATTGGGGCCATTGAAGCAGACCGGTCTGCCTGATGGCCCAAAACTTCAGCAAGTGCCCCGCCAGACAGAAGCGTGTTACTGGGCGACCCAGGGCATTGATCCCCGCCCATATTCTCAAGGAGTGGACTCTCCGTTGCCGCAGTATGACGAAAGGCGGAAATCGTTGACAACGATCAATTTTTACCATATTATAGTTACTCACATACCTATATTGTGATAGCCTTGTGCGATCGAGTACAGAAAGGATGGATTCCTATGGAAGACCAGACACAACAGCTCTCGCCCTCACCCGTTGTGCCCGCGCCAAAGGAAGAAAATGTGATCGCTGGCCTTGTCGGCGCTTTTCTGTTCTTCCTGGTGGGGGTTGCCATTTGGTTTGGCATCTATCAGTTTGGGTACATCGCGGCTTTTGCGGGCTTGATCACGATCGTGTGCGCGTTGAAAGGATATGAGTTTTTTGGCAAGGCCATGTCCCTGAAGGGTTTGTTTGGCAGCCTCCTCATCTCCGTTTTGATGATCTTTCTGGC
>JAEYRA010000205.1 GCA_023409755.1 Bacillota bacterium | reverse complement strand
TGACCATATACGCCTCAGGACGGAACCTGACCGACGAAGATGCGGTGACAAAAAAAAAATTACACACGGACTTCACTCTGAAGGCGACGGGTGGCGTTTTGGTGCTAACCAACCCCGACGGGCAGATTGTTGACCATTGCCTGCTGCCGGCCCTTCGGGCTGACCTCACCTACGCACGACAGGCGAACAGCGCCGCCTTTGAGTATGTGACCAAGCCCACACCCGGCGCAGCCAATAAAAGCGGCTATCCCGGCATCACGCCGAGCCCGATTTTCTCACTCAAACCCGGCATCTACACCAGCAACCAGACGCTGGAGCTGTCGAGCGCTGACGGGCAGAGCACCATCCATTACACGCTGGACGCTACCGTGCCCAACAGCCAAGACAAGACTTATTCCGAAGGGCTGACCCTCTCCGGCAACACGGTGGTGCGGGCCACGGCCTACCGTGAGGGATACCTTCCCAGCAACACCGTCAGCGCCACCTACCTCATTGGTGAGGACATCAACCTACCCATTGTGAGTATCGTCACCGACCCGGATAACCTCTTTGACTCGAAGACCGGCATCTATGCCAAGGGCTCTGGCTGGACTGAGGCCTTCCCCCACTTCGGTGCCAACTTCTGGCAGGATTGGGAGCGCCCGGCCCATGTGGAGGTCATTGAGCCCGATGGCACGGTCGGCATCTCCCAGGACGCGGGCATCAAGATTTACGGACAATACTCCCGCGGGAACGACCAAAAGTCCTTCGCGCTTATCGCCCGTGGCAAGTATGGCAATGGTTCGTTTGACTACCAGCTGTTCCCGGACCTGCCTTACACCGAATATGAGAGCTTCATCGTGCGCAACTCCGCCCAGGACGCCAATATGTCGCGCATCCGCACGGCACTGCAGCTCGATCTGGCGCGTGAGACGTCCGAGGTGGACATGCAGTCCACCCGCCAGAGTATCGTGTTCATCAATGGGGAGTTCTGGGGCTGCTATGACCTCATGGAAAAGATCAACGAGCACTTCCTTGCTCAGCACCACAACGTCGACCCCGATCAGGTTGACCTGTTGGAGGGCAACGGAAGGGTCAAGTTCGGTTCCAATACGGAATACAAGGAGCTGATCGAGTACGTCAAGACCCACGACCTCTCCAAGAAGGAGTACTACGACTACGTAGCGGACCGGGTCGACATCGACAACTACATTGACTGGGTCTGTCTGGAGATTTATTCTGTAAACTCAGACCTGGGTAACGTACGGTTTTGGAAGCCGAAGACCGAGGGGGGCAAATGGCGTTGGATTCTCTATGATCTGGATTGGGGCTTCTTCTTCTCCACCCAGGAGAAGTACACCTCCTACCAAGATACGTTCAGCAAGTTCCTGAACCCCAAGGGCAATGGCGTGGGCAACATGTTTGACAACTCGCTCATCCGGGGACTGCTGAAAAACGAGAAATTCAAGGAGAAGTTCATCAAACGCTTCGTCTACCACTGCACGGTCACCTATGAGACCGACCGGGTGCTGGCGAAGATCGATGAACTGACCAACAACATTGAGCCATACATGGCGCGGGACAAGGAAAAGTGGGACAACGGCACCGTGGAACGGTGGAAGAGCGTGCAGATTGAACTGCTCAAGACCTTCGCCAAAGTACGGCCGGAGATGAACCTGAACTCCATGCAGAAATATTTCGACCTGTCCGATGCGGAGATGGACAAGCTTTTGGGCAAGTAAGGAGGACGACGGTGGCACAGGAAGCAAGGGTATTGCGCCACGAACTAAAATACATCATCAGCGACCAGGAGTATGCCTGGCTGCGGGATCGCTTAGCGACATTCATGCCAATGGATTCCAACGCTGACCCGATGACCCGAGGGTACGCCATCCGGAGTCTTTATTACGACGACCCTTTGGATTCGGCGCTGTTTGAAAAGGCCGACGGCAACCCCCTGCGGGAGAAGTATCGTCTGCGCATCTACAACCTCAGCGACCGGCGGATCCTGCTGGAGCGCAAGTCAAAGGTCATCAACCTGACGGCCAAGGACTCCGTCACCATGACCCGGGAGCAATGCGACCGTCTGTTGCGGGGTGACTTTGAGGTCGTCCGCCAAGAGGAGAACCCGCTGCTGATGGCGTTTTATGCCAAGCTGCGCGTCTACGGCTTTCGGCCCAAGGTCATCGTAGACTACTTTCGCGAGGCTTACACGCTGCCCACGGGCAACGTTCGCATCACCTTTGACCGGGACCTGCGTTCGGGCCACCTGGACACCAACCTGTTCTCCGGCCGTCCGTCCACCGTGGCGGTGCTGGAGCCGGGCACCCTGGTGCTGGAGGTCAAGTACGACGAATTCTTCCCACCGCACATCCGCCAGCTGCTGCAGGGCCTGCTCTGCCAGCGCATGGCGGTTTCCAAATACGTGCTTTGCAGACGGTTTCACTGAGACGCATACTAATTCAGGAGGCAGGGTTTTATGACGACAATTGCGGACATCCTCAAGCAGCTGGGGGCTTCCTCCACTTCCACGGGGAAACTGAGCGTGCTGGATCTTGGCATTGCCATGACGCTGGCATTGCTGGCCGGTCTTTTCATTTTCTTCATCTACAAGCGCACCTTCAACGGGGTACTATACAGCCGCAACTTCAACGTATCGCTGGTGCTGCTGACGCTGGTGACGACGCTCATCATTACGACCGTGACGAGCAACCTGACGCTGTCGCTGGGCATGGTGGGTGCACTTTCCATCGTGCGGTTCCGCACGGCGGTGAAGGAAGCGATGGACACGGTTTTCATGTTCTGGGCCGTGGGTGTGGGTATCACGCTGGGCGCGGGGCAAAACTTCTACATCGTAGCATTGGTGGGAACTCTCATCATTGGTCTTGTACTCATCGTGATGAACCTGGTGCGCGGCAAGGGGCTCTTCCCCTACCTGCTCATCGTCCGGCATGACTTCAACTGCGCCAGCGAAGTCAACTACGCCCTTCACAAACTGCCCCGCAGCGCGCGCCTGAAGAGCAAGACTGTGACCCAGAACGGCGTGGAGATAACGATGGAGCTGCGCCTGCCGGGTGAGAACACCACACTCGTCAACGACTTCCTTCGCATCAACGGCGTGTTCGACGCAACACTTGTCAGCTTCCAGGGGGATTACGGTTCCTGAGTGGCTCTCGCAAACCAAAGAGCGCGGATTTCAATCCGCGCTCTTTTTGTGTCTAGGGCAGATGCACTTTACAGCTTCAGTTCATACAAATCGTGAGGAATCTCCTGCCCGCGGAAATGCTCCATACGAATCTCGCCTGTGGGCAGAAAGCCCAAACGGCGGGCTAAATTGACGGAAGTTTCATTCTGGGGATAGATGCACGCCATCACATACCGCAGACCCATGGTCTCACGTGCAAAGGCGAGAATGGCGCTCATCGCTTCGGTCATGTACCCCTGCCCACGGTAGGCCTCCTGCATGTCATAGCCCACATCGCTCCTGGCCTGCTCCCGGTTCCAGCAGTGGAAGCCACAGGTGCCCATGGGAACGCCATCGGCTTTCCTCACCAGAATCCAGCGATGCTGCGCCCGTGGCTCCGGCTGCCGAAAAAACTCGATGAGCTCGTCGGCTTCTTCGATACTCTTCATCGGTTCGGCGTCAAACAGATACCGGTTGACGCTCTCATCGGAAAACTGACGGAACATAAAATCCCGGTCTTCCGGCGCAATGCTGCGCAGCAACAAGCGAGGTGTTTCCAAGTCCACAAAACAAGTCATCGTCATCCCTCCATACGGTCGAATTTACTCAGAAGTTCCAGCGCATCCAGCGCCTTGATCCCCCGCCACCAATTCTCGCTGATGGCGAAGGCCTTGGCATACCACTCGTTGAGGTCAAACCAGCTCCAGGGGATACCCCAAACCGCATCCGCCGGCCGGGTAGCGATGAGGTAATCGAGTTCGGCCTGAAGAATTTCCTCATTGCCGGCAAGCCACTTGCTGTCAGGGCCTTTGATGTAATTGGAGGGCCGCACGCCATAATAG
>JAEYRA010000202.1 GCA_023409755.1 Bacillota bacterium | reverse complement strand
GCATGGACCGGCGCGGGTTCGGTATGTGCCCGCTGAGTGCCGAGGGCAAGGCTGGCCTGTGCGAATCCTTTGTGGCGGCGGTGGAACGCGCACTGCAAGCGCTGTGGCAGGAGCCCGAAGGAGAGCGGTTCCTGCGGGCGCTGTCGGCGCAACTCGATGCCTTTGAGCAACAAAAGCTCTAGGAAGAGCCGGTTACCAAACCATCATTCCACTCAAAAGCAAAACGGGGAAAGCATCGGCTTTCCCCGTTGGTAATTCTGCCCGTCTTTTACAGGCGGCCCACTTCCTCCACGATGCGGCCAACGGCCTGCTCCACAACTGCCCTGCGGGTGGCCAGATTGAGCCGCACGAAGCCCTCGGCATCATATGGCTTGCCCATGGTGGGGTACACGCCGCACCGCTCCACGAAGAACCGCTGCAGCGCGGCATCGCTCATGCCAAGGCTCTGGCAATCCAGCCACAGGAGGTAGGTTCCCTCGGGCTCGTTGGGCACGATGCGATCCTGCCCGGAAAGCATTGCCCGCGCACGGTCGCAGTTGGCGGCGACGTAGGCATTCATCTGGTGGAGCCACCCTTCCCCATGCTGCCAGGCGGCCCGCTGGGCCAGCATGCCAAAGAGGTTGGGCGTGCCGTGGTTGGTGCGGAAGAGTTCCTTCTCCAACCGGCGTTTGAGCTGGGCGTCGGCGGTGACAGCCACTGAGTTCTGCAAGCCCGCCAGGTTGAAGGTCTTGGTGGCGGAGACCAGGGTGATGACCCGTTCCTCCATGCCCGGCAACGCACCCAGCGCCGTGTGAAGCCGGCCGGGGCGCAGGATGTCACAGTGGATCTCATCGGCCACGACAAGCACATGGTACCTCTGACACAACACAGCCAGCTGCTCCAACTCCTGCGGAGACCAGATGCGGCCCACCGGGTTGTGGGAGCTGCAGAGCAGCAACATCCGCGCGCCATCGCGGAAGCAATCCTCCAGGTGGTCAAGATCCATCCGCCAGCGGCCGTCCGGCCCCTGCGTCAGGGGGTTGCGAACCACCTGTCGGCCCAGATCGTGGGTCAGGCGCATAAAGGGCGGGTACACCGGCGGCTGCACCACGACCCTCTCCCCCGGTTGGGTGAAGGCCAGCACTGCCGCCTTGAGCGAGCAGACGACGCCGGAGCTGAAAGTGATCCACTCCGGCTGGAGGACTTGCCCGCAGCGGGCTTGCCGCCAATTGACGACGGTGGCGTAGTCCTCCTCCTGTGCGAAGGTGTAGCCATACACGCCGTGGGCGACGCGCTCGGCCAGCGCCGCCGACACCTCCGGCGGGGCCTGAAAGTCCATGTCTGCCACCCACAGCGGCAGGGCATCGGGGTGACCGGGGTAATGACCGTCCCACTTTTCGCAGGCGGTACCGCGTCGGTCCACTATGGCATCAAAATCGTACGTCATATCAATCAAACATAAGCTCAATGAGCCCCGTGGCCACGCCGGGTGCGCAGGGCAGCGACTGCCCGCGGGTGCTGAGCGTTCGTTCCAGGTTCTTCACGTCCTCCCGGGGCAACACGCGTGCCCCGCCAAGGGTGATGGCCACCACCAATGACTTGGCCTGGGCCTCCACCATCTCCAGGAGCTCCAGCGCCCGCTTGGCGCTCTCGGTGGAGCACATCAGCGCCCCGTGGTTCTGCATCAGGAAGCCGTTGGAGCGGTCGATGACGGCGTCGAAGGCGCATGCCAGCTCGTCGGACAGCGGCTCGGCGTAGGGCACCATCACCATGGGACCGACCTCCAGCACCGGCTCGGGCAGGTAGGGCTTGCGCAGCCAGTCTCCGCCGTTGATGGCAAAACCCGTCAGCACCGGCGGATGGGCGTGCACCACGGCCTTGAGGTCGGGGCGCTTGCTCAGAATCCGCAGATGGAAAGGCAGCTCGCCGGTGGGCTTGCCGCCGGCCGGGGCGTAGAGGGTCTCCCCAGCCTCGGTAACGACGCAGATGTCATCGAAGCACAGGTCAGCCTTGTTCTTCTTGGTGGGGGTAATGAGTACATGGCCGTTGCCCACCCGCTGGGAGAGGTTGCCGCCCTGGCTCTGCACATAGCCCAGCGCCGCACAGCGGTGGCTGGCCGCCACCAGTTCCTCAATCATCGGGGCATACTGCCGTTGCAACTCGTTCATACAAGCATCCTCCGTACGTTAATCTACCACAGGAATGGAAACAGACGATAAGGCACTTCAATGGTGTAATCAAAGAACCACTCGTATTCCTCAAAGCGCCAGTTGTCCTCGGCATTGACGTAGAGCACCAACGCGAGGAGCGTGACGGCTAATGGCGCAAACCCCACGCCGGAGCCCAAAAACAGCGGAATGGCCAGACTGCCCAGCAATATGGAGAGCATCACCGGGTGGCGGATGGCCTCGTAGGGCCCCCGTTCATGCAGGGTGCCGGACTGCTCGCCATAACTGTCAGCCCCGTGGGGCGGCTTGGCCTGCAGCGCCTGGGCATTGATGAGGTAAGCGGCGATGAGAAACGCCACCGCCAGCAGGAATGTCCACCCCGGTAGGGAGGAAACCTTCCAGCGCATGGTGTCACAGGCTGACACGAAGGCCGACGACGCCGCACCCAACACGATGACTGGAATGAGCACACGCTGCCACCAATGGCCGCTGTTTACCCGGCGGCGCAGCAGCTGGGGCCGCGTAAAGGTCAGCACCACCAGCTGGGTTACCACGGCCACCACGTTGATGAGCACAAAATACAGCCCCCAGGGCCATGCTGTCAGCGTGCCGGCTCCCAGCGGTACCGCCGCGCACACGACCCCCATGCCCACCACGAACACCAGCCAGATCGGAATGCCGTTGTTCATCGTTCTCCCCTTCCTGCTTTGGAACAATAGATTTATTATACCAGCCAAGGGCCGCATTTCAAGCAAAATACCCGATCAGCGCGTTCTTTGTGGTTCCCCCTTGACAAACCGGAATGCGGTGGTAAAATAATCCCATTCATAGCAGCGTTGAGGGAGCAAAGGGTTCGGCAGAGCGCGCGGAGCGAGCCGGGGGCGGTGGAAGCCCGGCGGCGCGACGGATCGTAGGCACTCCGGAGCGGCAGGCAAAGAGTGGGCCGCAAGGCCAAAAAGGGTGGAACCGCGAAAGCAAGCCTTTCGTCCCTTTGGGGGACGAGGGGCTTTTTCTGTTTAACGAGAAGGAGGGTTTGCAATGGCACTCAATGACATGGAGAAACTGGTAGCCCTGTGCAAGAACCGGGGTTTTGTCTTCCCGGGTTCGGCCATCTACGGCGGCCTTGCCAACACCTGGGATTACGGCCCGCTGGGTGTGGAGTTCAAAAACAACGTGAAGAAGGCCTGGTGGCAGAAGTTCGTGCAGGAGAGCCCCTACAACGTGGGCATGGACAGCGCCATCCTGATGAACCGCGAGGTTTGGGTCGCGTCCCAGCATGTCGTCAACTTCAACGACCCGCTCATCGACTGCAAGGCATGCAAGATGCGCCACCGTGCCGATAAGCTGGTGGAGGATTACAACGCCGAGCACGGCATCGCCATGCAGGTGGACGGCATGAGCAACGACGCGCTGACCGCCTACATTCTGGAGCACAAGGTTACCTGCCCCGGCTGCGGCAAGTCCGACTTCACGCCCATCCGCAAGTTCAACATGATGTTTAAGACCCACCAGGGCGTCACCGAGGACAGCCAGACCGAAGTGTACCTGCGGCCGGAGACGGCGCAGGGTATCTTTGTCAACTTCAAGCAGGTACAGCGTGCCAGCCGCAAGAAGATCCCCTTCGGCATCGGCCAGGTCGGCAAGTCCTTCCGCAACGAGATCACCCCCGGCAACTTCACCTTCCGCACCCGGGAGTTTGAGCAGATGGAGCTGGAGTTCTTCTGCAAGCCCGGCGAGGACCTGGAATGGTTCGCCTACTGGCGGTCCTTCTGCCACCAGTGGCTGCTGAACCTGGGGATGAAGGAGGAGAACATCCGCCTGCGTGACCACGCCAAGGAAGAGCTCTCCCACTATTCCAAGGCCACCACAGACTTCGAGTTCCTCTTCCCCTTTGGCTGGGGCGAGCTGTGGGGCGTGGCTGACCGCACCGACTTCGACCTGAAGCAGCATTCCGAGCACAGCGGCGAGTCGATGGAATACATCGACCCGGTGACCAATGAGCGCTACATCCCCTACTGCATCGAGCCGAGCCTTGGCGCTGACCGCGTGGCGTTGGCCTTCCTGTGCAACGCGTACGAGGAGCAGCAGCTGGAAGGCGACGACGCCCGCACGGTGCTGCACCTGCACCCGGCGCTGGCACCCTTCAAGGCGGCCGTGCTGCCCCTGCAGAAGAAGCTGGACGAACCGGCCAGCGCACTTCACCAGCGGCTGCTGAAGCGCTTCGCGATCGACTACGACCTGACGGGCAGCATCGGCAAGCGTTACCGGCGGCAGGACGAGATCGGCACCCCCTACTGCATCACCTTTGATTTTGACAGCCTGGAGGACAACGCCGTCACCGTGCGTGACCGCGACAGCATGCAGCAGGTGCGCCTGCCCATCGATCAGATCGAGAACTACCTGGCTGAAAAGCTTCAATTCTAAGCTTGGCCTTCACAAACGCCGCACAACAGCAAATGTTGTGCGGCGTTCTCTTTTGCCCATGGTATAATAATACCAAACTATGTGTTTGACTGGAGAGCAACCCATGAATGACACGATTCTACGGCTCCCTTTTGTACTCAATGACAAACACGGCACCGTTGAAGTCAACTACACGGAAAACAGGAGCCCTGCACAATCGGGTTTTGACCTCCTGCAGGGGCTGGGATTTGATGTGAACCAATGCATTGGGTACCCCACAATGCACGCAGCCATCAAGGAATATGCCGGAATGGGCTACGCCAAACTGTGTGCATGGATACAATTTATTACGGATGACTACTATTCCACATTGCATCACACCGAAGCTACAAAAGTCATCACTGAAGTGGATGGACAAAATACCCTGCGAGAGTTGGGCGTTCCCTTCTTTGCCTTTGGAAGCCCGGCGGAAATTTATGACGCTCCCTGCAACAATCTCGGTGAGTATGCTCGTTTGAAGTGGGTTGCCGATACCTTCCTGGTGACTTTGCCCAGCCCCATCAACAACGATACCATATCGTACCTTGCGGGCTTTCGATGGGGTTATGAGGAATGGCAAACGGAAGAAAAGCGCGAGGTCCGCATATTGCCCCTGGAAGCAATTGACAGACAGGCTTGGGAGAAGCACCTACCGATGATTCGGGAAGAGTTTCCCGCTTGGCAGTATCAATAGGCAGCAAGACGAAAACTACCAAAAGGCCTGCGGATGTACTCCGCAGGCCTTTCATGCACTCACTTAGTTCAACCCATGTTCCTTCTGATACTGCCGCCACTTCTCAACATTCTTGTTGTGCTCTTTCAAGGTCTTGGCATAGGCCAGTTCACCGGTCTCGGAGTTGATGAGCACGAAATACAGATACTTGGCTTTGACGTACTTGGAGTCCGGGGTAATGGCAGCCTTGATGGCATCCTGCCCGGGGTTGGAGATCGGCCCCAACGGCAGTCCCTTGTATTTGCGGGTGTTGTAGGGCGAGTCAACTGCCAGCTCTTCGGTGGTAAGGTCGAGTGTGCCGGTCTTTTTAAGGGCATAGAGCGTCGTCACGTCGGAGCCGAGGTTCATGTTCTTGTCCAAACGGTTGTGGAACACGGCCGATACCTTGGTGAAGTCCTTGGGCTTGGCCTCCCGTTCAATGATGGACGCCAGCGTCAACGCCTCGTCGGGCGTCATGCCGGCCCGCTTGGCCTTGGCAATGAGATCCTTGTTCATGACGCTCGACATCTTGTCAAGCATCTTGCCAATGACGACTTCCTCACTGGAACCTGCGTAGATTTCATAGGTCGCCGGGAAGAGATAACCCTCCAGCAGGTAATAGCGCTTGCCACTGTCCTTGATCTCCTTGGCTTGCTTCACCAGCGGATAGTCCTTGGCAAAGTCCCCACCGGTTTTACACAGCTCTAGGAAGCGCGTCGTGTCGTTGAACACGTTCTGTTTTTTGAGCTGGGCGGCGATCTGCTCCACTGAGCTGCCCTCGGTGATGTAGAAGGTCATGAGTTTGCCGTTCTGGTTGCCCTTTGCCAGCTTCTTCATGATGTCCCGCATGGGCATGGTGCCATTGAGGGTGTAGGTCCCGGCCTTAATCTTGTTGCCATAGCCCGAGAAATCAACGTAATACTTGAACACCTTGGCATTGCGAACCAATGACTTCTCCTCCAGCAGTTGGGAGAGCTTTGACAGCGACATGCCGCGGGTTACGATGATCTGTTGAGCCATCTCGCCCTCTTCCCCTGGCGGGGCGAAGTAGTGTTCGTCCACATAGCCATACGCAAAGAGACCCACGGCCAAGACGACCAGCGTCGCACACAAGAAAATGAGCACCGCGCGTGCCACGCTCCAGACGCCCAACAGCGCCGTGCGGGTCAGCGGTCCCCAGCGGGTATCGGTGTTCTGGTAGTCCATTTGTGGTTCCATATGACTGGCGTTGTGCTGCATCAATTCACTCCAGCGATCATGAGTATTGCCGAAAGGGCGAACGGTACCATCATGCTCAGTATAACACCGCTGAGGAACGAATGTATAGCGTATTCACTCCCCGACGCTTTTACAACAACTGGCAGTGTGGTGTCCATGGCCGTGGCCCCGCCTGCGGCGATGCCCGCCCACGGGTGCAGGAATCGTGCCAGCAGCGGGATTGTCAACAGGGAGAGAATCTCCCGCAGGACGTTTGATAGGAATGCCTCCGCGCCAAGCACCGCGTCGATCTTCCCCAGCACAATGCTGCTCAGAGAATACCAACCAAGACCCGCGCCTACCGCCGCGCCTTGCCACAAGTCCATTCGCAGCAGCAGGCCACCGGCCAGCCCGCCCAGCACGCTGCCCAGTGCCACCGCAGCCGGCAGCCCCAGTGCGTCCACCCCGATGCGGCGTATCTGCGCCCGCAGGTTGCCCTGCAGCCCCAAGTCCAGCCCCACCAGGAAGAGCATGACATACAGTAAGACGCTGATGGCAGCGTCGGCGTTCCCAGTCAGGGCCGGAAAGGGCAAAAATGACCCAACGGCTACGCCAAGGAGCAGGCAACCCCCAATGAAAACCGTGCTCACTGGCCGCCTCCTTTCCCCCGGCGCAACAGCCGGTAGCCCATCGCCAGCAGCACGCTGCCGGCGGTGGCGCACACTGCCAACACCAGCGCCCGCAGGCCGATGGAACTGGCCCGCCCCAACACGTCGGCATTGGCCCCCAGCTTGACCCCTAGCAGAAATACCATGACAAACAGGCACACGGGCAGGCCCACACCGACGGCTTTACGCCAACCGCCGGGGAGCTTCAACAGCTTCCCGGCGGCAAAGCCCGCCGCCAGGCAGGCAAACAAGGCTAGATAACTCATTAAATGTCCATGATGATCGGAAGGATCATTGGGCTGCGCTTGGTCTTTTCGTAGATGAACTTCCGGAGGTCGTTGCGAATGTCTGCCTTAATGGTTGCCATTTCCGGCAGCTTCTTCTGGTTGACCTTATCCATATACCGGAGGATGATGCGCTTGATGTCCTCCATCATCTCGTCGTTTTCTTTGACATAAACGAACCCGCGGGAGATGATCTCCGGCGTGGAGATGAGCATGCCCCGCTCACGGGAGAGCGTCATGACAATGACAACCAGACCGTCCTGCGCCAGGTGCTTGCGGTCGCGCAGCACCACGTTGCCCACGTCGCCAATGCCCAGGCCGTCCACCATCACACCGCCGGCCTGCACCGGCTCACCCCGGCTGGCGCCGCGGGCATCAATCTCGATGACCTGGCCATTCTCCGGGATGAAGATGTTCTTGGTGGGCATGCCCAGCGACTCCGCCAGCATGGCATGCTGCTTGAGGTGCCGGTACTCCCCGTGCATGGGGATGAAGTACTTGGGCTTGATGAGGGTGTGGATGAGCTTCAGCTCCTCCCGGCAGGCGTGGCCGGAAGCATGAATCTCCGCCATGGTGTCATAAATGACGTTGGCCCCGATGCGGAACAGCTGATCGATGATGCGGCTGACGTACTTCTCATTGCCCGGGATGGGCTTGGCCGAGAAGATGATGGTGTCCCCGGGGCAGATCTCCACCTGGCTGTGCTCGCCATCGGCCATGCGCACCAGGCCAGACATGGGCTCGCCCTGGCTGCCGGTGGTGATGATGACAAGGCGCTTGTCGTTCTGGCTCTTGAGCTTCTCCAGCGGTACAATGCTGTCGCCCCGGATCTTGAGATACCCCAGCTCCTGGGCCATGCCGGCAATCTTGACCATGCTGCGGCCTGCAAAGCACACCTTGCGGCTGTAATGCTGAGCCGCGTCCACAATCTGCTGGATGCGGTGGATATTCGAGGAGAAGGTGGAGATGATGATGCGGCCTTTGACATCACGGAATATGGTGTCAAGGTTGCGGCCAATGACCTTCTCTGACAGGGTGTAGCCGGGGCGCTCCACGTTGGTGCTCTCGCACATCAGCAGCATCACACCCTCCTCCCCCAGTTGGGCGAAGCGCGCCAGGTCCATGACCTCGCCGTCGATGGGCGTATAGTCCACCTTGAAGTCGCCGGTGATGACGACCTTGCCCACGGGGGTGGTGATGGCCAGGGCCACCGAGTCCATGATGGAGTGGCTGGTCTTGATGAACTCCACCACGAAGCAGCCAAGGTTGATCTTCTCCCGTGGGGCGACCTGCTTCATCTGGGCGTTGGTCACGCCGTTCTCCGCCAGCTTATACTCCGAGAGCATGATGGTGAGCTTGGTGCCATACACAGGCACGTTTATGGCCTTGAGCACATAAGGCAGGGCGCCGATGTGATCCTCATGGCCGTGGGTGAGCACAATGCCGCGCACCTTCTGCCGGTTCTTCTCCAGGTAGGTCGTGTCGGGGATAACCAAGTCGATGCCGGGCATTTCCTCCGTCGGGAACGAGAGACCCGAGTCCACCACGATAATGTCGTTGCCGTACTCCAGTACGGTCATGTTCTTGCCAATTTCTTCCACGCCGCCGATCGGTATGATCCGCAGCTTGTTGCCGCTGTTGGTTTTCTTTCTTGCCATGTTGGTTCCTCCAATGATGCTAGTTGATCGAGTACGCAATGCAGTGCGGCCATCGGCAAGGCAGTCAAACCGAAGGATGAAACCATCCGGTTTACGCTTACTCCAATGGTTCGCCGCCGTGACACACAGGAACTTGGCATCAAAGGGAAAGAAAGCCGACCGCTACACCCGGGTTCGGTGAAAGGCACCCGTATTCTACAGTCGTCATACAACCAGAAACCCCAACAAACCAAAGCCCCAAGTTTGCCGGGCTGCCGGTCTCCGTTCGTTACCACAGGACGCGCGGGCCATCCCCTCGCCACCCTGTCACAGTGGCCTTGGTTCGCCCATTGCGTTGCTCCCTGTGCGCCTTTCGGCGCTTCTATCGTCTGCCTTACGGCAATCGTCCATGTCTATGGACCGCCGCGCCGCGTAGTCCGTCACACTGACGACCGCAGCTGCCGCGTCCCCCACCCCGCAGGGCGTACATTGCTTTATCTGGTTAAGGATACTATATCTTGTACGCTTCGTCAATAGTTTTTACAAATGCTGTAGCATCATGCAGGGCGTGCCACTCTACTCCCCGTAAAACTGCCCTTGCAAGCCAGTAAAACACAAAAAAGGCTCCCGCCCATTGGCGGGAGTCTTTTTGATCCAAGTGGTTTTATCAATCGATGTAGCGGGTGCGGGCCTTGTAGTGGGTGTGCAGCAGTTCGTGGGACTTGTGGCTGCCGGGCTCACCCAGGAATTCCTTGTACAGCTTCTGAATCGACGGGTTCTCGTGGGACTTGCGCAGCGGCAGTGATTCATCCTCGGCATAGATGGCCTTGGCGCGCTCCACCCGCACGTCGGTGTAGTACTTGACCTCGTCGCTCACTAACGGCTGACCGCCGCCAGTGACACAGCCGCCGGGGCAGGCCATGATCTCAATGAAGTCGTAGCTCTTCTCACCGCTCTTGATGGCGTCGAGAAGCTTACGGGCGTTGCCGGTGCCGTGGGCCACAGCCACACGCACGTTCATATCGCCCACGGGGATGACGGCTTCCTTGACGGACTCGATGCCGCGCACCTCATTAAACTCGACCTTCTCCAGCGTCTTGCCGGTGACAATCTCATAGACGGTGCGCAGGGCTGCTTCCATCACGCCGCCGGTGGCACCGAAGATGACAGCCGCGCCAGTGGAATCACCCAGCACGTCGTCGAACTTCTCATCCGGCAGGCGGAGGAAGTCGATGTTCTGCTGGCGAATCATGCGCCCGAGCTCACGGGTGGTGACGGAGATGTCGACATCCGGATACCCGGTGCCCGAAAGCTCAGGACGGCCGACCTCGAACTTCTTGGCCGTGCAGGGCATGACGGACACGACGACGATCTTCTCCGGGTCAATGCCTTCCTTCTGGGCG
>JAEYRA010000046.1 GCA_023409755.1 Bacillota bacterium | reverse complement strand
AAAGCAAACGATGGGCAGGGGCTGCGGCGGCGTTGCTGCTGCTGTTGGCACCGCTGACGCTGGCGGCCTGCACCGCGAAGGAAGAGGGACAGCCACCGGCCAGCCCCGAGGCCACCGCCACCAGCATTCCCGAGGTGCCCTATGGCGTGGACGGCCTGACCGTGGGGCGGCAGGACAAGCTGTCGTCGCTGCTGTACGCCATGCAGCTCAGCAGCCGTGACGAACTGGCTGAAATGGTCGACGAATATGACCTGAAGGGCGAGGATTTCAACCTCCTCAGCCGATACGACGACACGTTCTTCAAGAAGAATGTGATCATTGTGGTGCTGACCGACGCGGGCGGCGGCATTGGCTTTGACGTGACCAGCGCCCACGTGGTGGGCCAACAGCTGATCCTTTCCATGTGGCAGACCGGGAAGCTGGACGAGACCAAGCCGGAGATCGGCGGGCTCATCGTCAGCTTCAACCGCGAGGACGTGGCCGACACCGAGAACGCCGAGATCCACCTGCAGGCGGTGGTGCAGTAGCCGCGCCGGCCGCGTTGCGACAAAGGCGAAGATGGAACGATTGATACACAATGAGGTGCCCCTTGACGCTGTGCGTCAGGGGGCTTTCTGTTGTTTTGCAGAATCGTGAAGCAGGGGGAGCATTGCGGAGCAATGTGTTGAGGGGCTTTCGCAGATGGGGTGCGTACCATACCGGCGCGCGGGGAGCGGGGAGCGGGTGTTACCGCCCCGCTGCGCTCCCCAGCTCAATCCAATACCGCTGGATCATCTCACCTCGCCAGGGGATTTCGTCGGCCAGCATGCCGCCGCAGGCCAGGGCTGTACGGGCGGAGGGTTCGTTGCCCCGGTCGCAGGTGATGAGCACCCGCGGAATGCCCAGCTTCCGCGCTTCCTCCAGCACCAGAAGCAGCTGGGCACGGCCCCAGCCCTGCCCCCGGCGGGTAGGGCGCACGGCGTAGCCGATGTGCCCGCCGTGCAGCTCCAGATCCGGCGTCAGGCTGTGGCGCAGCTGGATGGTGCCCACGATCTGGTTGTCATCGTCCACCGACAGGAACGTGGTGGCGTGGATACCATCGGGGGAGAGACGCTCGGCCTCAATGGCGCGGACAACCTCCAGCCAGGGGGCCAGGCTGGGGTAGCGGTGCAGGCCGTAGCTGCCGTTGATGCGCTGCTCCCCATGGTCAAAGAACTCCTGCCGGTAGGCAAGAATGCCATCGGCCCACTCTGCCGTGGGGCGCATGAGGCGCAGCCCCGTCATGCCCGCACCTCCTGTAGTGTCACCCAGTCACCGGGGCGGGTCAGGGCTTCCCGCCCGGACTGCTGCATGGCGAGGATTGCCAGCGTGTCGGCTTCGGCCACCGGCGGGTTGCCATCGGCAAAGAACGTGAGCAGCGTGTGCATGAAGTTCATGTAATACTCCAGCACCGCAAGGGATTCGGTGTCGCCCTCGGCCCCGGTGGCGGAGACCTCCAGCGTGAAGGGCAGGCCCTGCCCCTGGGCAAAGGATGCGGAACGGCCGTCTTCCCACTGGTACAGGAGCCGCCGGGCATCGCCGCCGGGCAGGGCGCGGCAGTGCTGTGCCCCCGTGCCCAGCAGGGCTTCCAGCATCTCAAACTGGTGGATGGAGTAGTTGACCATGTCGCCGGGGCCGGTGGTGGCGCAGTGCCGCGCCGGGCCGGGGTGGTTCATCTGCCAGGCCAGCAGCTCCATACACCAGCGTTGGGCCGAGCAGGAGAACACCGGCGTGCCGTGGGCCTGGGCGTGGGCGAACATGCGCGCGCCGGCGTCAAGGTCGGGCGCGAAGGTCTTGTCGCAATAGACGGGCTTGCCGCCGGCCAGGGCCTGGTGGGCCAGCGCCTCGTGGGGCAGGCAGTCATCGGCACACAGCACCAGGATGGCGTCCACCCCGGTGACGAGTTCTTCATAATTTGCGGCCCGCTCCACCCGGTGGGCGGCGCACCAGGCGTCGGTCGTCAGTCCCTCGGGGGCGTCGCTCTCCGCCCAGGCGGCTACAATCTCCGCCGGCATGCCATACATGCGGCTGGCGAGCCGCAGATAGTCCGGGTAATGGTTGGTGTGCCAGTTGTCGAGCCACCGGTCCACAAAGCCGATGCGTAGCATGGTCAATCCTCCCTTGTCACGGGTTGGGGAACGAAGCCGAAGGTCCCCTCCACGACACCGGGCAGCAGGCGGTAGACCGAGCCGCCGGTCTTGGCGTTGAAGTATTGGAGGGTCTCCCGCGCGACCTTCCATTTGGGCGGCACCAGCGGATGGATGCCGTGGCGGATGGCGACGTCCACATAGCGCTTTTCGATGAGGCAGAACCCTTCGGCGTCGGCCAGCGCGTCGCACAGCTGGATGAGCCGGTCGTAATCGTCGTAGACGATCTCCGGCAGGGTGCGGCGCAGGAAGTCAAAGTCTTCGGCGGAGCAATCCCACGCACCGATGTAGCACTCCACGTCGTTGAGGTTGAAGCTGTGAGTCAGGCAGATGCGCGCCGGCCAGTCGTACCCGCGCTCCATCATGTGGCGGTAGCCATCGACGACATGGCGCATGGCGGCAAAGCCGTAGTAGCGGCCGATGTCGTGCAGCAGGCCCAAAGTGTGGGCAGCCTGGGCGTCCATGTCGTCGCAGCGTTCTGCGATCAGCCGCGCCGCCAGCGCGGTGTTGCGGCTGTGATCAGCCC
>JAEYRA010000137.1 GCA_023409755.1 Bacillota bacterium | reverse complement strand
GGGTACGGCCCGTGCCGCCGCCGGACGCCACGGAGAAGTACTTCTTGCCGTTGTCCACCGACCACTTCTTGTAGGTGCCGGCGACCGGGTGCTGGAAGCGGGTGGGGTTGGTGGAGTTGCCGGTGATGGACACATCCACCTTCTCGTGGATCATGATGGCCACACCTTCGTTCACGTCGTCAGCACCGTAGACGCGCACCTTTGCCTTCTCACCATCGCTGAAGGGTTTGACCTCGGCGATCTTGAGTTCCCCGGTGTAGTAGTTGTACTCGGTCTTCACATAGGTGAAGCCATTGATGCGGCTGATGATGTAGGCGGCGTCCTTGCCCAGGCCATTGAGCACGACCTGCAGGGGAGCCTTGCGTACCTTGTTGGCGGTGCGGGCAATGCCGATGGCGCCTTCCGCGGCGGCGAAGGACTCATGCCCGGCCAGGAAGCAGAAGCACTTGGTCTCCTCCCGCAGGAGCATGGCGGCCAGGTTGCCGTGACCCAAGCCGACTTGACGGCTGTCTGCCACCGAACCGGGGATGCAGAAGGCCTGCAGGCCCACGCCGATGGCTTCGGCGGCCTCGGCAGCGGTGGTGCAGCCCTTGGCAAACGCGATGCGCGCGCCCAGCGTGTAAGCCCACACCGCGTTTTCGAAGGCGATCATCTGGATGCCGCGGACGATCTTTTCCACATCCACGCCCTTCTTCAGGCAGTATTCCTTCGCTTCGTCCAGGGAGGGAATGCCGTATTCGGCCATGCACTTCTCAATCTGCTTGATTCTTCTCTCGTAGCTCTCAAACTGCGCCATATTGCGTTCCCTCCTCAGTTGTGCCGCGGGTCAATCTTCTTGACGGCTTCAGCGAAGCGGCCATAGGTGCCCACGTTCTTTTCAAAGGCTTCTTTGGGGTCCACACCCTTGCGGATGGCTTCCAGCATCTTGCCAAGGCTGACAAACTTGTAGCCGATGACCTCATTGTTCTCATCAAGGCCCATTTCCAGCACATAACCCTCGGCCATTTCCATAAAGCGGACGCCCTTGGCCTTGGTGCCGTACATTGTGCCGATCTGGCTGCGCAGGCCTTTGCCCAGGTCTTCCAGGCCCGCGCCGATGGGGAGCCCACCCTCGGAGAAGGCCGACTGGGTGCGGCCGTAAGCGATCTGCAGGAAGAGCTCGCGCATGGCGGTGTTGATGGCGTCACAGACGAGGTCGGTGTTCAGGGCCTCCAGCACGGTCTTGCCGGGCAGAATCTCAGCGGCCATGGCGGCCGAGTGGGTCATGCCGCTGCAGCCGATCGTTTCCACCAAGGCTTCCTGGATGACGCCGTCCTTGACGTTGAGGGAGAGTTTGCAGGCACCCTGCTGCGGGGCGCACCAGCCCACACCGTGGGTGAAGCCGGAAATGTCCTTGATCTCAAAGGACTTGACCCACTTGCCTTCCTCGGGAATGGGGGCCGGACCATGGTGCGGGCCTTTGGCGACGCACACCATTTCTTCCACTTCTCTTGAATATTCCATGGGAGTTCCTCCTTTTGTGTTGTCGGCAAAACAAAATCCAAGACAGTATAACACAACCTCCTATCGAAATGAAGTGCGAAGTGGGGGGGGCGAGGCGGGCGCATCCCGTATGTCTCGCCTTGACAAAAAAAGGTGGCTTGTTATAATGAGGAAATTCTTTTTTGGACGAAGGGAGTGTTTCGCGATGGAACTGAAGAAAGAGATCCTCGAGATTTTGGGCAGGGACGCCCGAGCGAGCGCCGAGGACATTGCTGTCATGGTGGGTGCGTCGCTGGCGGAGGTTCAGCAGGCCATCGCGGAGATGGAACGCGACCACGTCATCGTGCAGTATAACACCATCATCGATTGGCAGAAGGTCGGCGACGAGACTGTTGAGGCCCTTATTGAAGTGAAGGTCACGCCCCAGCGCGGCAAGGGCTTTGACGACATTGCCCGACGCATCTATGGGTTCCCGGAGGTGCACTCGGTTTACCTCATGTCCGGTGCCTACGACCTCATGGTGCTCATTGACGGCCGTTCCATGCGGGAAATCGCCTTCTTTGTGGCGGAGAAGCTCTCCACCATTGAGGGTGTGCTCTCCACCGCCACTCACTTTGTACTCAAAAAGTATAAAGAGAACGGCGTCATTGTGGACGACGAAGAACGTGACGATGACAGATTGGTGGTGTCACCGTGAGCATCCAATGGGTCAATCAGGTTGTCAGCGAGCTGCCGCCGTCCGGCATCCGTAAGTTCTTTGACATCGTGTCGGAGATTGAGGGAGCCATCTCTCTGGGCGTGGGGGAGCCGGACTTTGACACGCCCTGGAACATTCGGGAGGCCGGTATCTGGGCGCTGGAGCACGGCGCTACACACTACACCTCCAACTGGGGTAACCTGGAACTGCGCCAGGCTATCAGCGAGTACATGCAGAAGCGTTTCGGCTTGGCCTACAACCCCCGCAACCAGGTGCTGGTGACCGTTGGCGGCAGCGAGGGCATCGACATTGCCCTGCGCACGCTCCTGGAGCCGGGCGACGAGGTGCTCATTCCCGAGCCGTCCTATGTCTCCTACGCCCCGTGCGTGACGCTGTGCGGCGGCGTACCCGTCGGCGTCAAAACTAGCGCCGAGGTGGAGTTCCGGGTGGAGCCCGAAGCCGTGCTGGCGGCCATTACCCCCCGCACACGGGCCATCCTGCTGCCATACCCCAACAACCCCACCGGCGGTGTGATGGAGCGCGAGCATCTGGAAGCCCTGGCCGAAGTGCTGCGGGATACCAACCTTGCCGTCATTTCCGATGAAATCTATGCTGAGCTGACTTACACCGGACAGCGGCATGTTTCCATCGCCGAGCTCCCCGGCATGCAGGAGCGGACCATTCTGCTCAGCGGTTTCTCCAAGTCCTTTGCCATGACCGGCTGGCGCCTGGGCTACGTCTGCGGCCCGGTGGAGGCACTGGCAGGCATGGTGAAGATCCACCAGTACACGACGCTCTGCGCCCCGGTTCTGGCGCAGGAGGCCGCGCTGGAGGGCCTGCGACAAGGCTTTACCGACGGCTTTGCCGACGTGGGTGTGATGCAGCGGGAGTACAACCGCCGCCGGCGCTTTGTGCTGCAGTCGCTCCATGCCATGGGGCTGGAGTGCTTTGAGCCCAAAGGCGCGTTCTATGTGTTTCCCTCGGTCAAGCGCTTTGGCATGACCAGTGAGGAGTTCTGCGAACGGCTGCTGCGAGAGGCGAAGGTCGCCGTGGTGCCGGGCACAGCCTTTGGCCCCTCGGGTGAGGGGCATGTCCGCATCAGCTACGCCTATTCGGTGGAGAAGCTGAAAACCGCACTCCATCGCATTGAGCGTTTTGTGTCAACTCTGTAAGGAATGAAGGTCGAGCAGCAGATGCCGCAAGTGTCATTGACAACCTGCAACCATTACGAGCCAGCTGCGGTGCTGGATGCTGCCCGGCGCATGATGGAGGAGTTGGGGGGCATGTCCCGGTTTGTCAAGCCCGGTATGACCGTCTACCTCAAGCCCAATATGTTGGTCAAAGCGCCGCCTGGCGATGCCAAGACCACCCATCCGGAAGTTGTGGCTGCCTTCATCCGCCTGGCGCGGGAGGCTGGAGCCGCCCGTGTGCTGGTGGGGGACTGTCCCGGCGGCCCCGGGCTCTTTGGCGAGGAAATTGCACGCGCTTACCGTGTCTGCGGCTTTCAGGCTGTGGCCGACCGGGAAGGTGCCGAAATCGTCGTCAACCACAACAAGGTGACGAGGTCAGTGCCAAACGGCGTTTCGGCCAAGAGCTTCGACCTTGTCTCTGAAATGATGGAGGCCGATGTTCTCATCGACCTGTGCAAGATGAAGACCCACGCGCTGTGCACGATGACGGGCGCGGTGAAGAACCTGTACGGTACCATTTACGGCCTGGATAAGGCGAAATACCACGCCATCTACAGCACGCCCAAGGCCTTCAACCACTTCCTGCTGGACATTGCAGAGACCGTGCGCCCCGTCCTCAGCGTCATGGATGCCATTGTGGGGATGGAGGGGCCGGGCCCATCCGCAGGCACGCCCCGCAAACGCGGCGCCCTGCTGGCCAGCGCCTCGCCCTATGCGCTGGATGCCATTGCCGTGCAGCTGATGGGTTGGAAGCAGAGCGACGTGCTGCTGCTGACGCTGGCGCGGGAGCGAGGCCTGTTGCCCGCCAACTTGGAGGACATCGAGGTCGTCGGCACATCGGTGGCCGAGCTCATGAAGGGCGACAAACGGCCGTTCCAACCGCCGACGTCCAGCCTGCAAATCGTGCGATACCTGGAGCGGTTTTTGCCGCGCACCCTGTTGGATGCCGCTCATGCCCACCCCGTGCTGGACGCCAGCCGCTGTGTGGGCTGCGGGGAGTGCGACCGCGCTTGCCCGCCCCACGCCATCACCATGGTAGATCGGCGCCCTGTCATCGATTACCATCTGTGTATCCGCTGCTTCTGCTGCCAGGAGTTGTGTCCCGCCAAGGCCATGGAGGCTAAGCGCGGGTTCCTCAAAAAGCAGCCGGCGGCAAAGGGCTGACGCCGATGAACCGCAGTTCCCTGGTGCATGAATGGATGGTGCGCAACGCGGGCGCTCTGTGCTGCCCGGTGTGTGGCGGTGCCTTGGGCACACGGGATGCCGGCAGCGTGCGTTGTGCCGTCGGTCATAGCTTCGACATCAGCTCCAAAGGGTCGCTCACCCTGGCGCAGGCTGCCGCTCCCTCCAAATACGACCGTCCCATGCTCACAAGCCGCCGGGCCATTGCCCGCAGCGGCTTTTTTGACGC
>JAEYRA010000016.1 GCA_023409755.1 Bacillota bacterium | reverse complement strand
GCGCTGCCCGGAAGGAGTGCGGCCGATGAAGAGGTTCTGGAAGGCGCTCACGGTGCTGTTGTTCCTCCTGTATCTGGTGGGCGGGGGCTTGGTGGCCGCTGACCAGGTTGGCACCATCGGGGAGTCGACCTCCCAATGCCTGTCGGTGTTGGGGTATGGCTGGACGGATTTGACGGTGGAAGGCGAGTTCGTCCACAGCCAGGAGGGTGACCTGATGATTGTGCAGTACACGCCCGGCGCCCAACCGGCCGTGGGGCAGGGGGTGCTGGTGTACAAGTCTGGCCCACTGGGGCAGTTCCCCGCAGTGGTGACCAGCGCTGACGCCAACGGCCTTACGATACAGGTGACCGGCGGCAACACCTATGAGGTGCAGCCGGAGGCCATCCTGGCGGTGTATGTGGCACGCATCCCGCGCCTGGCATGGGCCATCGGGTGGATGCGCCAGCCCATGGTGTGGGCTGTGGCTTTCCTTGCGCTGTTGTCGGTCTACGTCGTTCATCGCCTGTGGCCCGCACCTTACTTCCCCGATGACGACGCGCCTCTCAGCCCCAAAGATGCCGACATCGAAACGCTGCTGGGCCGGTAAACCAGAAGCCCAACGCCCGCCACGGTGCACCGTGGCGGGCGTTTTTATAGCTGGTGGGTCGGTCGCTTCGCCGATGTACCTGACGTTACGCTACAGGGCAGGCGAGTGGGTAACACATGCCGTCGTGCCTACACTTCGGTGCTGTCACTCATGAGCCGCCAGCCGGTTCATCCGGCGGCGGTACGAAACAGCCAGAATAGAGCACTCATTCCTCCGCCCGCAGGCGCGTTTCCCCTGGAAAGCTCTGCACGACCAACGCAAACGAAAGCCGCGCGGCGACATGTGCGGCGCGCGGCAAAGATGCGGTTGTGACGAGCTCTCCAAACTCGCGGCCATCGCGAAGCGGTTGACGCGAAAGTGAAGCGCGGAGCCGCCAGCCGGTTCATCCGGCGGCGGTACGAAACAGCCAGAATGGAGCACTCATTCCTCCGCCCGCAGGCGCGTTTCCCCTGGAAAGCTCTGCACGACCAACGCAAACGAAAGCCGCGCGGCGACATGTGCGGCGCGCGGTAAAGATGCAGTTGTAACGAGCTCTCCAAACTCGCGGCGATCGCGAAGCGGTCGACGCGAAAGCGAAGCGCCTAGTATCCGAGTGTATCGTCCACCAGCAGCACGTGGAAATCCCGCCCACCCGGCGGCTCCATAATGCGCACGAAGGCCTTGCACATGCGCTGGGGGCTGCGGCAGTCGGTGCAGTGGTTGAGCGTGGCGCAGGGGGTGTCCAGGTTCAAGCGCCGCGCGTTCTGTGGGCAGGCCACGGTTTTGATGCGGTTGAGTCCTTCGACCTCGTCGGCAACGATCTTGTTGCGCCCCACAACGACGATGACCTTCTTGGGGCCATAGAGGATGGTGCCCGTGCGGTTGGATTTGCTGTCCATATACAACAGCTCACCATTGGCGGTCACGCCATTGGCGCTGACCAAGTAGAAGTCCGCCTTGTGAGCCAGCTCCTGGGCGACTTCGCGCTTCTCCACCGGCATGAGCCAGTGCCAATAGACGGTGCGGCCTTCCTCGGCCAAGCTCTCGTGCAGGCCCATGGTCAATACGGTCATGGAACCGCCGACGCCCACCGTGGCGTGTTCGGGGATCAGGCGCAGCACTTCTGCGCGTGCTTTCGCGGCGGAGGACAGCACCTGGGCATGAAAGCCGTGGCTGTTCAACTTTTCCGCGACGGAATTGAGATCCATGTTCTTTCCCTCTCGTCCTTTGCGATTTGCAATAGTACATATTATATACCGGCATAGATATTTTGGTTATAGCACTGTTGTTAAAGAAATATGAACGCTATGTTAATATATTTGGTCACAATGCGGCAGGTCCGACATACCTGAAATCCAGGGTCACACAGGCCATCCTTGCAATTTACCGGGGCTTTCGCTATCATGGTACAGATACAAACCCGACAGACGAGAGGATGA
Organism: Bacillota bacterium; assembly: GCA_023409755.1. Lineage (GTDB taxonomy): Bacteria > Bacillota > Clostridia > Christensenellales > UMGS416 > JAEYRA01. Next base: position 50,040 of record JAEYRA010000016.1, on the reverse strand, counting down.
GACCATGCCCGCCAGGCAAGAACGGATTCGCAACTTCTGCATCATCGCCCACATCGACCACGGCAAGTCAACGTTGGCCGACCGCCTGTTGGAGTTCACCGGCGCGGTGGCCAAGCGCGACCTGGAAGACCAGATGCTGGACACCATGGACCTGGAGCGTGAGCGTGGCATTACCATCAAGGCCCAGGCCGTCCGCATGACCTACCTCGCCCAGGACGGCGAGGAGTACGAACTGAACCTCATCGACACCCCCGGACACGTGGACTTCAGCTACGAGGTGTCGCGGTCCCTCGCCGCCTGTGAAGGCGCAATCCTGGTGGTGGACGCCACCCAGGGCATCGAGGCTCAGACACTGGCCAACGTTTACATGGCATTGGAACACAATCTGGAGATCATCCCCGTCATCAATAAGATTGACCTGCCCAGCGCCGATGTGGAGGCCGTGCGGCGGGAGATTGAGGACATCATCGGCCTGGACGCGGCGGACGCGCCGGCCATCTCGGCCAAGGAAGGGCTGAACATCGCCGCCGTGCTCGAACAGGTGGTGAAGCTGGTGCCGCCGCCCAAGGGGCGGGAGGAAGAGCCGCTTCAGGCACTCATCTTTGACTCCTTCTACGACAACTACAAGGGCGCTATTTGCTTTGTGCGGGTGGTGGATGGCGTGGTGCGCCCCGGTGACCGCATCCGCATGATGAGCAAGGGCGCAGAGTTTGATGTGACCGAGGTGGGCATGCTGCGGCCCAAGCTCGTCAACACCCAGGCGCTTTATGCCGGTGAGGTGGGTTTCATCGCCGCGTCCATCAAGAACGTGGCCGACACCCGTGTGGGCGACACCATCACCGACGCCAACCGACCGGCTGCCGCTCCGCTGCCCGGCTATCGCGACGCCATCCCCATGGTGTATTGCGGCATCTACCCGGCCGATGGCGCGCACTACGACGACGTGCGCGAAGCGCTGGAAAAGCTGCGCTTGAACGACGCGTCGTTCCTCTTTGAACCGGAAACATCGGTGGCGCTGGGGTTCGGCTTCCGCTGCGGGTTCCTGGGCCTTTTGCACATGGAGATCATCCAGCAACGGCTGGAGCGGGAGTTCGACCTCGACCTCGTAACGACCGCGCCCAACGTGGTATACCGCGTGGTGAAGCTCGACGGCACCGAGATCATGGTGGACAACCCCAGCAAGCTGCCCAATCCCTCGGAGATCGACCACATGGAGGAACCGATCACTGAGGCGCACATCATCACCCCCACGGAGTTTGTGGGTGCGGTGATGGAGCTGTGCCAGGACAAGCGCGGTATCTTTGTGGAGATGAAGTACCTGGAGGCCACCCGTGTCCAAATTCAGTACACCCTGCCGCTCAACGAGATCATCTACGATTTTTTCGACGCGCTCAAGTCTCGCACACGGGGCTACGCGTCCTTCGATTATGAGATCAAGGGCTATGAGACCAGCGACCTGGTGAAACTCGACATCCTGCTCAACGCGGAGATCTGCGACGCTTTGTCGATCATCACTCACACCAGCAAGGCCTATGCCCGGGGCCGCTCCATTGCCGAGAAGCTCAAGGAGGCCATTCCGCGCCAGCAGTTTGAAATCCCCATCCAGGCAGCCATCGGCGGCAAAATCATCGCCCGCGAGACGGTCAAGGCCTTCCGCAAGGACGTGCTGGCCAAGTGCTACGGCGGCGACATCACCCGCAAGAAGAAACTGCTTGAAAAGCAGAAGGAAGGCAAGCGCCGCATGCGGCAGGTCGGTTCGGTGGAGGTTCCCTCCGAAGCCTTCATGAGCGTGCTGAAGCTGGACGAATAATGTCCGGACTGTACATCCACATTCCCTTCTGCGAGCGCAAATGCGCCTATTGTGACTTCCCCTCCTGGGCGGGGCGGCAGACGGACGCTGCGCGCTACCTGGCGGCCCTGGTGCAGGAGGCAGCCCTTTGGCGGCAGGCAAGGGGTCCCATGGCCTTCGACACGGTATACGTGGGCGGCGGCACGCCGTCGCTGCTGCCGGCGGGCGCACTGGAGGGTCTATTTGATATCCTGCAGAACACCTTTGATTTGACTGACGTCACTGAGTTCACCGTGGAGGCCAACCCCGGCACGGTGGACGCGGCAAAACTCTCGAGTCTTCGCAGGACCGGGGCCAACCGGCTTTCCTTTGGCGTGCAGGCGGCACAGGATGAACTGCTCCAGCGCATTGGGCGCATCCATACCTGGGCGCAGTTTGTTGCGGCGGTGGAGATGGCCCGCGCGGCAGGCTTTGCCAACCTGAGCGGCGACATGATGACGGGCCTGCCTGGCCAGACGGCTGACGATGCCGCCGACACCGCTGAGCGATTGGCGGCGCTGGGGCTGGATCATGTGTCCTGCTATGGCCTGGTGCTGGAGGAGGGCACGCCGCTGGCCCGCGCTGTGGAGGCAGGCAGGGAGACCGTGCCCGATGACGACGCCGAGAGGGACAGCTTCCACCGGGCCAAGGCGGTGCTGCTGGGGCATGAGTTTGAACGCTATGAGATCTCCAACTTTGCTAAGCCGGGCCGGGCCTGTCGGCACAACCTCAACTATTGGGCCCGGGGCGACTACCTGGGCCTGGGCTGCGGGGCGGCTTCCCACTTTTCCGGATGGCGGCGAGAGAATGCTCCGTCCCTCGACGATTACCTTGCTGCGGTGGAGGAGGGCCACCTGCCACCGGGGGAAGAACACCGCCTCAACCAGGACGAGCAGCTCTTCGAGACGGTAATGCTTGCATTGCGTACCGGGGCCGGCATGTCAGAAAAGCGCATTATGTCGGATTTTGCGTTGGATTTTTATGCAAAGTGGAGAAGTGTGATTGACAAGCTTATGATACAGGGTTTATTGTATAGACAGAATGGGATCATCGCCCTGACAGAGCGGGGCATGGACCTGCAGAACACGGTTTTGATGGAGTTCATGGGGTAGGAGGGGTCGAATGCGTAGTCGTGAGATCATACAGGATATGATCGAAGGCATCCTGTCCGGCGAGATTGAGCGGGATTCCAAACTCCCCTCCGAAGCCAAACTCTCGGAGCAATATGAGTGCAACCGCCACACCTTGCGCAAGGCCATCGATTATCTCATCGAGCGCGGCTATGTGCGCAAGACTCATTCGGGCCATGCCTACGTCAACCACGATCCGTCCAAGTATTCGTTGAAGCTGGGCTCGCTTTATGATCTTTTCTCCGCGCGGGACATCAAAACCGAGGTTCTGCAGTTTGAAAAGCAGACCCCGACGGCGGAAATCGCCGCGAAGATGCGCATCAAACCCGATGAGAAGGTCTGGAGCATCGTGCGCGTGCGATGGGCCATGGGCAAGCCTCATCACATTGAGTTCACCAGCATGCCGGTCAACCTCTTCCCCAACCTGACGGCCAAGGACTGCGAAGCCAGCCTGCTGGCCTACATCGAATACGAGATGGACATGGAGATCAGCCACGGCATCAAGACCATGCGAGCGGCCACCGTTTCCCAGTTCGCGGCGGAGGCGCTCCACCTTAACGTGGGTGACCTGGTGCTGCAGGTCGAGAACGTGGGATACCTCACCAACGGCCGCATCTACGAGGTATCCACCAACCTGCATTGCAACGATGAGGGTATCATCTATTACGCCCGACGGTAAGATATTCAAAAAATAGCATATTCATGCAGCGTGATAAACGCCCCGCAGATGCGGGGCGTTGTTGTTTGTGGGTGCCAGTCGATCGCGCACCACGCAAAAAGGCCCCGCGTGCGCAGGGCCTCCCCGTTGATCTTATTCTGGTATGGACGGAAATGAGGGAACCAACCGCCCCATCGCAACACGTTGTGTTGCTCGCACCACTCTTAACGATTCTGACGAATCGTCTGCCGTGTTGCGGGGGTAACACCGCTTCACTCGGTGGGAGAAAACAACCAAAAGCGCAAGAGAGAACCTCGTCCCATCCGCCCGCAGGCGACGTGCTCCCAAGGAAACCTGCATGAGTTCCACGGCCTGACATCATCCGGCGACCTGCGCGCCGGATGATTCAGAAAACTTCGTAACAAGCTCTCCAGATCGCGGCCGTCACCGCAGCGGCGGCCGCGAAAGGCCGCAGAGCGGCCGCTATATGCCGTGCTGCTGGCGCAGGTGGTACACCGCACCAATGATGTTGGCGCTGTTGCGGTGGCGGCAGCGGGTGACACGGGGCAGCAGAGGGCCGCCCTGGGCAGCCTGCAGCTCAGCCAGTCGCCGCTCCACTTCGGGGATCAGCAGCTCCCACTCCGACACACCGCCCCCCAGCAGGAAGAAGTCGGGGTCGACGGTGTACTGCAGAATGGTGATGGTGTTGGCCAGCGTATCCAGGAACCGGTCATACACCGCGCGGGCGTCAGGGTCGCTGTCACGGTTCTCATACATCTGGGGGATCGTGAGGAAGCGCCCGGTGCGCTCGCGGTACTGCTGCTCCACACTGACCGGCGCGATGTGATAGGAAAAGCTGTGGTCACCGGGGTCGGCGGTGCGGTAGGCATAGCCGGTGTCGCCGCCTTGGGTGTGGGCCCCGTGGTGCACCCGGCCATCCAGTAGGATGCAGCCACCCAGCCCCGAGCCCAGCACCAGCGTCATGGCCGTGCGGCAACCCTGGGCATTGCCGACCCAATACTCGCCGAGGGCGGCGCAGTTGGCGTCCTGCTCCAGGCTCACGGGTACACCCAGCCGGGCGGAGAAATCGAAGAAGCACCGTCCAAAGATGTAGGACACCGTGGGCGCGGGGATGCCGGAGATGATGCCGGTGACTGAGTCAGCAGTACCGGGGGTGGCAAAGCCCACGCCGGCGATGGGTGTCTCCGCCGATGCCTCGTGGAAGAGGGCCTCGATCGTGTCGCCCATGGCCTCCCAGTCGGCGGGCAGGGGCAGTTTGCGGCGGCTTTGCAGTGCACCGTTCTCGTCCACCACGCCCACCTTGATGCTGGTGCCGCCAATGTCAATGCCAAGATAGTGCTTCAAAGCAACCTCCGCCGGTGTTACCGGCCCTTCATCCGCCGCAGGATGGTGTCGTACCCTTCCTGCTTGCCAAAGAGTGCCGCCGTGCCCAGCACGAAGCGGTCGGCCCCCAGGGCCGAGAGTTCGGCGACTTTCTGCTCGCTCATCGCGCCATCCAGCTCAATCTCGAAGGACAGGCCACGGTCCTGCCGCATCTGGGCCAGGGCGGCGACTTTCCGCGTGCAATAGTCGATGTAGGCCTGCCCGGCAAAGCCCGGGTTCACCGTCATCAGCAGTACGAAGTCGCAGTTGGCAATCACATCCTCCAGCACCGAGATGGGCGTGCCGGGGTTGAGGGCCACACCGGCTTCAATGCCCTTTGCCTTGAGGCCGGTCAAGATACGATCCACGTGGCAGGACGATTCCCAGTGCACCGAGATGCTCTGTACCCCCAACTCGGCGAAGCGCACGGCTTGCACGTCGCTGTCGGCCACCATGAGGTGGGCCATCAGCGGCAGCTTGGCTACCCGCCGCAGGGCCTGGATGTCACTGACGCCCAAGGCGAAGTTCGGCACGAAGCTGCCGTCCATAATGTCGATGTGAAAGCCGTCGGCGCCGCCGGCTTCGAGGGCGGCGATTTCATCGCGGAAGTCCTCCAGCCGGACGCACATGACCGAGGGAAGCAGTTTCATTGGGCACTCTCCTTTGCGGTGGCGATGACACAGTCGGCCTGGCCGGCAAACTCCACGAGCTCCCCGGGCAGGGCGATGACGCTCATGCCGGGCGTGACGGCCTGGCCGTCCACAGTGAGGCTGCCGCCCAGCACGGTGACGCAGGCAAACACGGCGCTCTCGTTGCACCAGGGGCCTGCCAGTGTCGTGCGCACCACGGTGTAATAGGGTTCGGCGAAGGCGCGGCCGGGGGTACCGGGCACGCTTCGGGCCGTGAGGGACGGGTCGATGACGGCCAGCGCCTGGCTCTGGTGCAGAGGCCGGCGGTTGCCCTGGGCATCCACCCGGTCGTAGTCGTAGAAGCGGTAGGTGATGTCGGTGGACTGCTGAATCTCATAGACCAGCGAACCCGCCGTCAGCGCGTGGATGGCACCGGCTCGCACGAACACATAGTCGTCGCGCTTCACGGGGAGGGACCCTACCACGTCCATCACGCGGTTCCCCGCCACTGCCGCGGCGACTTCCTCCACCGTGGCGGCGGGGGTGCCCATGTAGATGCTGCCGGAGGCCGGCGGCTCCAGGAAGTACCAGGACTCGCTCTTGCCATAGGGCAGGCCCAGGTGGGTCTGGGCGTAGGCGTCGGTGGGGTGCACCTGGATGCTCAGGTTCTGGCAGGCATCGACAAAGCCGATGAGCAGCGGGAACTCGCCCTGCCAACCGAAGGCGGTTGGGTTCTGCTCGTAGACCTCCCGTAGCGTCTGCCCGCCGTGGGGCCCACCCACCACCCGGTTGGAGTAGCCAGCCTGGGCGGCCACGGTGTAGAGCTGGCCAATGCGCCCCATGGCGCGGTCGCCGCCAAAGGCAACCAAACGGGTGGAGCCCCAGATGGTCTCCACCGAAAGGGGTTGCAGCACTAGCATGGTTTATTTGACCTCTTTGTAGTCGAATTCGTTGGTGTCCGACACCTGCCGGTACCAGCGGCCGCTGGCCTTGATGCGCCGGCGGCAGCCGTCGTCGATGTCCACCTCAATGAGCCCATAGCGGTTCTTGAAGGCGTTGAGCGGCGAGCAGTTGTCGAGGGACGCAAAGATCCAATAGCCCTTGCAGTTTGCGCCGTCGGCGATGGCCTTGGAGAGCCACGCCAGGTGCTCCTGCAGGTAGTCGATTCGGTAGGTGTCGTCGATGGTACCGTCTGGCCCGCGGAAGCGGCTCTCATTCTCCACCCCCATGCCGGACTCGGCCACCACCCACTCTATATTACCATATTCATCCTTGATTCTCATAGCCGCGTCGTAGAGTGACTTGGGGTTGATCTCCCACCCGCGGTAGGGGTTCATGCGCCGGCCGGGCATGTCCCAGTTGGCGTAATACTTGCTGGGGTGGAAAGGTGTTTCGGGGTTCCAGGTGTGCTCGGGGGCCTTCACCCGCATGGGCTGGTAGTAGTTGAAGCCCAGCACGTCGATGGTGTTCTCCGTAATGATCTTGAGTTCTTCTTCAGTATGGTCGAAGAGGCAGCCTTCCTTTTGCAGAATCTCCAGAAACAGCGGCGGGTAATGGCCCTTGATGGCCGGGTCCATGAACGACCCCCAATTAAAGGCGTCGGCCACCTGCGCCGCGCACACGTCCTGGCGGTTTTCGGTGGTGCGGGGGCTGACGAGAGCCGGGTTCAGGATCGTGCCGATCCGGCCGGGGATGGCCATCTCGCGGAAGGCCTGCACCGTGAGCGCCGTGGCCAGCACCTTGCCGTGCAGCCACTGCATGGCCCGCTTGGGGTCGCACACATAGGGCCACCAGAAGCCATCCAGGAAGCAGAGCGTGGGGATGACGATGGGCTCGTTGAAGACGAAGAACAGCTTCACCCGCCCGGCGAAGCGGCGGAATACCTCCTGCGCGTAGCGCACGAAGAGATCCACCACATGGCGGCTGGCGTAGCCGTCGTACTTGTCGTAGAGCACGGCAGGCAGCTCCCAATGCTCCAGGCACAGCACCGGCTCGATACCCTCGGCAATGAGCCGGTTCACCACGTCGTCATAGTAGGCCGCCGCCTTCTCGTCCACCACCACGTTTTCGTAGTCGGTCAGGAACCGTGACCAGTCGATGTTGAAGCGGTACTGACGGATGCCGACCTCGTGGAAAAGCTTGGTGTCCCCCTGGTACTGGCGGTAGAAGTCGGACGCCACATCGGGCCCGATGCCGTTGTGCCACCGTTCGGGGTAGGCGTTGTACATGAGGTGGGGGAAGTGGTGCTGATGGGGGGCCTTGTCGGTTTCGCCCTCCATCTGCCAGGCCGCGCCCGTCGCGCCAATTTTGAAATCCTGCGGGAAGCTGTATCGCATTGTATTCATTCCTTTGCATGTTTTTTTTATCGTAACAGACAGGGAGCGGGCGGCCCCACGGATGTATAGACGAAGAGCAAGATTATCTAGACAATAAAGCGTTAAGCCGTATAGAAAAAATCCCTCCGGAGTGAACCGGAGGGTGTGGGTTTCTGTTATTCGGTCTGTGCTCGTTCCTCAGCGTAGCGGTTGATGAGGCTGCCCGCCAACAGGATGGGCCGCTCTGAGGCCGACAGCGGGAGCTTCAAGCGCACGGGGCGCACGGTGTCGCCTTCAATGAGCAGGGCGTCGATGTCCTCCTGCCCGTTGGCCACGGCCGTGCGGATGCCCGGCAGCACCAGGCGCTGGCCCACGGCGAAAGGCTCGCTTGTGAGCAGCGGCAGCAGGCCCCAGTTGCACAGGTTGCTGCGGTACCGCTTGGTGGCGTATTCGCCGGCCAGGTTGGCCCAGCCGCCCAGCACCTTCTGGCAGGAGGCCGCCTGTTCCCGGGCCGAGCCGTCGCCGGGCTTGACGGCGTACACCGCCGAGCCGATGCCGGTGTTGGCAGGGGTGAGTTCGAGGTCGGTCAGCGACGCCAGGGCGGTCAGCGTGGCGCTCTCGCCCTTCAGGCGCTCCTCTTCCAGCTCGCGGACGGCCTTGGAGCGGCCCACATAAGCCGGGTCCTTGCGGGAGAGGGTGAACTCCGCCAGCTTGTAGGGGTTGGACCGGTAGCTCGACGTCTCGCCCGATGGGATGAGCTCGTCGGTCGTTGTCACCGGGTCTTTGAGGCTGGCGGCGACTTCCAGCACCAGATTCTCCGGCAGGGGCTGCATGGCCGGCCAGTCGGCGATGTTGGGGCCGAACTTTAGCTCCACAGCCGGGTCGGCATGGCCAAAGCCCACGTACACGCGGGAGCGGTAGGGGCTGTCGTCGTAGTGGTAGGCCGGGGCCTCGGGGATGTCGAGGTCGGTGGCGGCGGTCAGCAGCCCGCCGTTGGCCGCCGTCGCGGCGATGGAGCGGGCGTCCATCAGGGCCACCGCTGCCATCTGGCCGTTGCCGGGCTTGGAGCCCTCGCGGTTGGGGAAGTTGCGGGTGGTGTGGCGGATGCTGAGCCCCTGGTTGGCCGGCACGTCGCCCGCGCCGAAGCACGGCCCGCAGAAGGCCGAACGCAGCGTGGCACCGCTGGCGATGAGGTCGGTCAGCGCGCCGGTGCGCATCAACTCCATCATTACCGGCTGGCTGCCGGGGTAGGCTGACAGGGCAAACTCGCCGCTGCCGGTGGCTTTGCCCTTCAGCAGGGCGGCGGCGACCCACAGGTTCTCAAACGTGCCGCCGGCGCACCCGGCAATGACGCCTTGGTCGACCCGCAGACGGCCGTTCTCCAGCTTGCTGGTGAGGTCGTAGTGCAGGCCGGGGGCGTCCATGGCCGTGGCGGCCTCGCGCTCCACCTGGCGCAGCAGGTCACCGGCGTTGGCGTTGAACTCCTCAATACTCCAGGCGTTGCTGGGGTGGAAGGGCAGGGCGATCATCGGGCGGATCTTGTCAAGCTCCACCACGACCGCCTGGTCGTAGAGCGTCTCGTCCGCCGGGGCCAGCGGGCGGTAGGCTTCGGGCCGCCCATGCTGTACAAAGAACTCGCGGGTTGCCTCGTCGGTCGTCCAGATGGAACTGAGGCACGTCGTTTCGGTCGTCATCACGTCGATGCCGTTGCGGAAGTCCATCGTCAGATTGGCGATGCCGGGGCCGGCAAACTCCATCACCCGGTTCTTCACAAACCCGTTGGCAAACACGGCCTTCACAAGGGCCAGCGCCACGTCATGGGGTCCCACACCGGGCACGGGCTTGCCCGTCAGCCACACCAGTGTCACCTCGGGCCGGCGCACGTCGTAGGTGCGGCCCAGCAGCTGCTTGACGAGCTCGGGCCCGCCTTCACCCACGGCCAGCGTGCCCAGCGCGCCGTAGCGGGTGTGGCTGTCGGAGCCCAGGATCATCGCGCCGCAGGCGGCGTGCTTCTCCCGCAGGTAGGTGTGGATGACCGCCAGATGGGGCGGCACGAAGATGCCGCCGTATTTCTTGGCTGCCGAAAGGCCGAAGACGTGGTCGTCCTCGTTGATGGTGCCGCCCACCGCGCACAGCGAGTTGTGGCAGTTTGTGAGCACATAGGGCATGGGGAACTCGGTGAGGCCGCTGGCCCGCGCCGTCTGCAGAATGCCAACGTAGGTGATATCGTGGGAAGCGATGGCGTCAAAGCGGAGCGCAAGCTCCTGCTCGTCGCCGTGGTTGTGTTCCTTCAGGATGTTCCAGGCCATGGTACCGTCGGCCGCACTGGCCGGCAGCGCCGCCGGGTTTTCGTCCAGCGCGGTGCCGTGGCGCAGCAGCACGGGGTGGTCAATCAATCGAATCATGGGCGTCCCTCTTCACTGCTTTATTTCACTGTATTATAAGGAAAACCGCCCGGCGCGTCAATGAACGAGCGGGCGGGCGTGGCCTCTCCACGGGATACCGATGTGTGATGGGTTGGATGATCCCCGCCACTCTGGGCACATTCATCAGCCCAAGGTGACCGTCAGTACGTCGGCCAGCTTTACAAAGCCAACGCGCTCGGCGGTCTTTTGGGAAGCGACGTTGTCCATGCCTGTGGACCACAGCGGCACCTTCCCGGCGGCGAGGATGTTCCGAGCGCAGGCGATGCAAGCGGCGGTGCCATACCCCCGGCCCCGGTGCTCTGGCAGTGTATTGATGCCGATTTCCTGCACTTGGTCAGCAAGGTAGGGCATACCGGGCGCATCGGTGCAGCTGACCAATGTACCTTGCTGAAAAACGCCGACGCAACAGTGGGAACGCACCAAGGATTCGAAATACTGGGGAAGCCAGTCGAGGTTTCCTGCGTTGGGGTGGCGAGCCGCAAAGAAAACCCGGTAGCTCTCAAAATTGTCGTGGCCCAGCGTTTTGGCGTCGCTCTGGTTGGTCGGAAGGCCGGTAAAGCAATACTTGATGCTGTGCATTGGCTGGATGGAAAGCACATCGGTGAGTGTGCCCGTCAGTTGTGCGACGGATGGAGCCGCGCCCCACTTTACCTGCAAAGAGGGGAGGAAGGGAGCGGCGGAATCACCGTAGGACACGACGATCCTGCCCGTTTGTATCCAGAGGTACAGATCAAACCGATGGGGATACCCCTCCTGCCGGACGTTGCGCTCCGGCGGGTAGCGGTAAACAATGCCATCCAGTCGCCTTAAGTCCTCCACACCAAGCCAAGCGGAGTAATAGGCTTGTGTGATCTGGGCAAATGTTGACATCACACACTTCCTTCCCAAAACGTCGGCGACGGTTAAGCCTCAATGACCAACCCGGCGCGAAAGCAGCCGCCGGGTTTCTCTATCTCATTTTACAGGAGAAGCAAACGGAATGCAGAGGGTACAATGGGTTAAGTGCTTTTGTCCGCCTTGGCAACATGGCAGAGAACTGCCGGATGCTTGAGAGGCACCGGTGTGGCAGGGAGCTTCTTCAGGCGCGTTGGGCCGGGCGGGTGTCCCGCGTGGCAGCACGCCCATCCCGCTGTGTGGGCTGCCCTTCTCGGCTCTTCTTGCGCTGGTACATCTGGGCGTCGGCAGCAGCCAGCACGGCGTCGGGCTCCCGTGGCCGGTCGCAGTAGACGAGGCCGACGCTCCAGCCCAGGGCATAGGGCTTGCGGGAGTTCATGTTGTATTGGCTAAGCTGCGTGTCCATGCGCTTTAGGATGATCTCGCCCTCCATGACGTTGCTCACGTTGGCAAGCACCAGGAACTCGTCGCCGGCAAAGCGGGCGATGAGATCGGTGCGCCGTAGCGACCGGCGCAGCACCGCCACCGCCGCCACCAGGGCGTTGTCGCCCTCCAGGTGGCCCCAGGTGTCGTTGATGCGCTTGAAGTTGTCCAGGTCGATCATCAGGAGCACGAAGGGATTCTCCTCGGCGTCCTGCAGGCGCTCCACCAGGTTTGCCTTGAACCACGTACGGGTGTGCGCGCCGGTCAGGGCGTCCTTCTGCCCGCTGCGGCTGGAAAGGTAGAGCTGCAGCAGCAGGAGTGACAGCGCAAATGCCAGTGCTACCGGCACACCGCCATGGCCCAGGGCCAAGAGCCCGCACCCGGCAGCCAACGGCAGAGGCGCGGCCGCCAGCAGCAGCCCATCCCGCAGGCAGAGGGTATCGCACTTGGCGGCGAGTACCACCCAGGCCAACACCAGCGGCAGCAAGGCCGCCACCATCAGCACCGTCAGCAGCCCCCCGGCAATGGTTCCGCCGCCGGCCCACAACCCCGCCCCCAGAGCCAGCACCCATCCCACGGCAAAGAGGGCCGCGTGCTGGGCGGCGCTGCGGCGGGAGCGTTGGTCGTCCCACAGGTAAGCGGTTACGTGCAGGTACCACAGGCAGCACAGCGCTGCCTGTACCACAACGGCCAGCAGGGGAAGCAATCCATTGGGGTCGTGCCACAGGGCGGACACGCCGGTGACCAGCGCCAGCAGCGCCGTGCCGATGACCAACAGCTTTTGCAGGTACTCGGGCTCGCCATGCTCCGCCGCCCGGCTGAGTTGGGCAGGCAGAAGCACCAGTGTCACCACCAGGGCGAAACCGGCACACAACAGCAAGGGGGTTCCCAATGACGCAGCCACGGAGCACCACGCTTTCCGTTTGGTTAATAATACTTATATCGAAATTTTCGGACTTGTTCATAAGTACCTGTGGGGGGATTGGGGCGGCAGCGCAGGAGAATGCCCCCGGCGCCGCAGGCACCGGCGGCAAGAGGGGGGAGGAAAGGGAGGCACGTGGGCGTCAGAACGCCACGATCTCGTGTTCAGTGGGTCGGTCGGCAAAGGCAGGCGTCTCCCCGCTCATCACCTGGTAGAGCCGGTCGTGCGTCACCCGGATGGCTCGGACGCACTCCTCGTAGGGGCGGAAGCACACGTCCATCAGGCCGATCTGGTAGTTCTCACCGTCAAAGCGCCCCAGGGCACTCTGGTCGCTCAGCGTGAAGTAGTGGGCACCCAGGCACCAGTGGCTGGAGGCGGCGCTCTCTACATAGCAGCGGTAGGCTTGGCCCCGTTCGGCCTGGCCCGCCACGGCCTTGAGCCCGGTGGCCGGCAATCCCCGGTCCAGTGCACCGAAGTGGTATTCGCCGATCATCGTGGGCAGGCCAGTCATCTCGCCCAGCCGGTCCATCTCCTCGCCGGGGTCCATCTGGTAGCAGTTGACGGAGAACACATCAAACACGTCGCAGCCCGTCAGCAGGATGGGGTTGTCCACATAGGCGTAGCGCATACCGAGGTTCATGTGGTGGGGGTCCACCCGGCGCAGGGCCTCGGCCGGCAGGCGTACATACCGGTCAATGAGCAGGGCCGAGAAGGCGTTGAGGTCAGCCGTGGCCTGCGCCGACAGCCGCCGTGCCCGGCGAATGGGCTTCCGCAGGTCGCCAAAGGAGGGGAGGGCCAACCCCCAGGCCTCGTTGAACGCGGCAATCTGGTTTCCGTACCGCTCGCCCACCCATTCGATGAACTTCGCCTTGCTGTGGCAGTCATCGGGGTTCTCCAGCAGTTCCTCGGCGATGCAGATGTCCTCCACAAAGGCCCACTCGGGCTCGTTGCGCATGAAGTAACCGATCATCAGCCTGTCATCGCGGAATTCCTCAAGCTGCTGGGCGTAACGCTCGGCCTCTTCGGCAAATTGGGGGCTGAACACGTCGGGGAAGTCGCGGAAGATCTTTTTGTCAATCATCCGATCGGGGAAGTCCCGCAGGGGCCAAACGTAGGGCAGCTTGGCCGCGCGGATGACATCAAGCTCGCACCAGTTGCCAAAGGAGTTGAAGCCCCACTCCAGCATGTAGTCTCGCAGCACCTTCACGCCCTTGGCAAACCACTCCTCCCCGAAGGCGCGGATGAGGTTCGCCCGGTCGTAGCTGAAGAAATCCGCCGACAGCGGTTTACCCTTTTGCACGTAGCCCTCAAAGAGCCGCAGGTCGAAGGCGCTGGCGAAGGGCCCGTCCTGCTCGGGCAGCCACTGGATCCATTGGCGGGTGCTGGCCAGCTCGGTCTGCACCGTGCGGGTGCCCACGCAATCGAGCCCCGCGCTGAAATAGGCGCAGCCATCGGGGTCGGCCATCCACCAGCGGCCATCGGCCTGCACCGTGCGGAACCAACCGGTCGCCTTAAATCGTTTGCCCAGCCACCCACCGTAGGGGGAGAGCCCCTCGCCAAACTGGCGGTCGGGCAGGGCGGCCCGGGCACGCAGGTGGGCGGTCAGTTCCTCGGCGCCGGCGGTTTTGCCCGGCCAGCTCCACCCGGCCCACTGGCCCAGTTCATCGAGCAGGGTGGCCGGTTCCAGCGGGTAGTCCGGCTCCTCGTCGGTCAGGTACACCCCGGAGACAGCAATGTGCTGATCGAAGTTCAACCGGTAGAAGCCGAAGCTCATCTGCCGGCACTCCTCGGGGTAGATTCGGTTGCCGTGCACGACCATCTTGAGCCGGCCGGGGGTGCGCGGCATCCAGAAGAGCTGGCTGCCGTCGCAGGCCTCCAGCGGGAAGGCCAGCCGCACGGTGACGACCGGCAGCAGCCCCACGATGGCCGTGAGGTCTGAGGATCCTTCCTGCCGTCCGCCGTTCCAATACTCGAAGGCCATGCCCGGGTCGGCCTTGGCCTCGCTGCGGATGTCCATGACGAGGTACCGCATGCCTTGCCAATCCACCCCGCCCAGGCGGCCGGGCTCGCCCCGCAGCAGGAACCGGCCCCGCGGGCGGCGCTGCATGCCGCTGGCGTCGTTGGCGGCCGATTCCCTGGCGCTCTCCACCGCCGGCAGCGTCAGCACGACGCGGTCGGGGCCGTCGGGGGTGACGGTCAGGCCCTCGTGGGGCAGGGTGGTCAGGTCCAGTTTGCGCTTCATGGCCGCTCCTTTCTCACCACGTCAGGGTGGTGATGGAGTTGCGCAGCACCCATACGCGGGCGCGGCGGTCGCCGCACTCCACGGTGAGCCAGTGGTTCTCGTTGAGGGAGTTGCCGATGACGAGCACGTGGCTGCCATCGGGGTTGCGGAAGGCCGCGTGGCTGTAATAATCGGGCAGCAGGTGGCCATCGCTGGGCAAATAACGTGCACCGCGCTGCACAAAGCGGCTGAAGTGCCCCAGGGCGTAGAACTGGCCCGAGCGGGTGATCTCCAGCGTGTCGCGGTTGATGGTCACCGTGCCGGCGCAGTTGAAGTGCCCCACATTGGGGTAGCCGTTTTGGTCGAGTGCCAGGTTCCAGGCGGTGATGGATTGGCACCCCGCGCGAATGGCTTCGATGAACGTCTTGGCCCAGTGGGGGAAGTCGGTGCGGTAGTCAGCCGTGCCCAGCCCGACGCCGCCCTCGGTCCAGTGCATCTCCTTGTCGGGGTGTGCTTCCTTCACCCAGGCGCCCATCTGGGGCACACCCTCGTAGGGGTGCCAGGCCACGCCGTCCACGGCCGCGGCGGTGGCCGGGTCGCCCAGCAGGTAGAGCACGCGGTTCCACATCACCCAGTTGTGGTCCATGAGCCAGATCTTCATGTCCTCAAACCCGGCGGCGGTGAGTAGCGGGCGCAGGGTGCGCACAAACTCAGCTTCAAAGTCCGGGTGCCACAGGCAGGCCGGCATGCGGCTGATCTGATCGGTCTCCGCCTCGTTCTGGGTCGTCAGGCCGTTGAGGGTCACGCCCTCGGCACGGTAGCCTTCCAGGAATTTGAGGTAGTAACGGGCATAGGGTTCAATGTACTTCTGCAGCATCCAGCCGCCCTGCATGGCACCGCTGGTCTTCATCCAGCCGGGCGGGCTCCAGGGGGAGGAATAGAGGAACAGATCGGGGTTGATGGCACGGGCCTGCCGCAGCAATGGCAGGATGTATTGACGGTCATAGTCCAGCGAGAAGTGCTTCAGTTCCACGTCTCCGGGCACATCGTCGTGGCAGTAGGGCACACGGGCGTAGTCGCTGGCCCCCACGCACACCCGGGCGAGGGAGTAGTTCATGCCGTCAGGCGCGAACACCTCACGCAGCAGCGCGTCGCGACGGTCTTCCCGCAGCTGGTTCAGCATCCAGCAGGCCGCGTCGGTTAGCGCAGCGCCAAAGCCCAGCATGGGTTGGCCCGGTTGCTCCCCGATGGTGATGGCTGGGCCGAGCGGCCCCTCTCCGGAGGTGAAATCGATTGCATCCCGTTCCAAAAAAACGCCTTCGCCGTTGGATGTGATGACGCGCATGGTCGTTTCCTCCTTCGTCCGTTGGGTTTTGTATACCATTCGCGGCAACCGGTGGATTTCCTTCCACCATTTTGCAATCGGTGTCAGCGTGTTTGGCGAGGCGTTGCGAAGGCATGGGGCGGGCAACCGCTTCTGGCTGGTGCCGCGTCAAGCTACCGGCAGGACGTACTATTTCTGGGCGGGGGAGTGTGCTATGATGCACTGGCAAAGGAAGGTGACGACGATGGACAACCATCTCATCGACAGTGCAATCGACTTCGCGGTTCAGGCCCATGCCGGGCAGCGGCGCAAGGGGACGGACCTCCCCTATCTCTTCCACCCGATGGAGGCGGGGGCGATTGCCGCCCGCATGACCGACGACGCTGAGATTGTCGCTGCCGCCGTGCTGCACGATGTGATTGAGGATACGCCGGTCCGCCTTGCCGAGTTGGAGGGCAGGTTCGGCCCGCGCGTGGCAAGGCTGGTGCTGGCGCAGAGCGAGGACAAGACCAAGAGTTGGCGGGAGCGGAAAGCCCACACCATCGCCCAGTTGAAGACGGCGCCCCGGGAGGAACAGATTGTGGCGCTGGGCGACAAACTCTCCAACATTGGCACGCTGTATTCCGATTTGGTGCGGGTGGGGGATGCATTGTGGGGGCGGTTCAACGTCTCCGACCCCGGCAATCAAATCTGGTATTACACAGGTCTGTTGTGCAGTCTCCGTTCATTGGAACACGCTCCGGAGTACGCACAGTTTCGCCATTTGGTCTGCAACCTCATCGCGCACCAGCTGACCCTGCCCGGCGGCGGCAGCGTGCGGCGCAGGAAGGCGGTTTGCACGCACAGCGCTTGGCGCAATGCGGCGGAGGATGACAAGCGGTACGAAATGGGCGAGGTGTGCATGCGGGAGTTCTCTGCCGATGGGCAGAGGGTGAACTTCTATACCCAGGAAGGACAGCTGCTGGGAAGCGAGCCCATTGAGAGTTACCGCGACGGGTGGGACGACTTCACCTAAGGCGTTCTGGTGCCTGTGAGAAATGGGAGACGGATGGGGCGAACCATAGGGTCTTCCTCCCTGCCTGCGCCCATGCTGCCGCGCCTGAGGTGGACGCCTTGGCAATTGGTTGACTTAGCAACGAATTGGCCGCATACTGTAATCGAATCGTCAGGCGGGAGGGAACGCTCCATGAATTCCATACGCGGTTTCTGGTTGGGCATGAAGGGCGTACTGCGTGCATCGCGCCAGGTCATCAACGCACGGCTGGAACCGCTGGGACTCTCCAGCCTGGAGGGGGACCTCCTCTTTCACCTGCTGACCGGCGGCGACCAGCCCCACCAGGAGGAACTGGCCGAGCGGCTGGACATCGGCAAGGCCGCCGTCTCCCGTGCGGTGGACTCGCTGGAGGAAAAGGGCTATGTGCGGCGGGCCCAGGCCCCGGAGGATGGACGGGCGCGCTGTGTCACCCTGACGGACAAGGCGCGTGCAGCGAGTGCGGGCATCGTGGGTGTTTACGAAACGCTCTACCAAATTGCCTGTGCCGGGGTGGATGAGGAGGAACTGCGCCGCATCGGCGCTGTGCTGGCCCGTGTGGCCGCCAATCTGCAAACGCTGGGAGGACAGGAATGCGACTGGAATTCTTGATTGGGTTCGGCATGCTGCTGGGCTACTTTGCCGTGTGTGCCACGGGCGCGTTGGTGCTGCGCCGGCTGGTAGCCCTGCCTGCGGAGGTCTTCCGCAAGACGCTGCACATCATCCTGCTGGGTTCCATTCTGGTGCTGACCTATGGGTTTGTCACCTGGTGGGTGGCGGCTGCGGCGGCGGTGGCATTCATCGTCCTGGTGTTCCCCATCCTTGCGGTGCTGGAGCACGTTCCCGGCTATTCGGCGCTGCTGACCGAGCGCAAGCAGGGGGAGATCAAGCGCAGCCTGGTCGTGGTGTTTGCCATGTTTGCAGTGCTTCTGTGTGTGTGCTGGGGGTGGCTGGGCCTGCGGTATCTGGTCATCGCGTCGGTGCTGGCCTGGGGGCTGGGCGACGCCGCGGCGGCGCTGGTGGGCAAGCGCTTCGGCCAGCACTACATTGAGGGGCGGCTGGTGGAGGGCCGCAAGACCCTGGAGGGCACGCTGGCGATGTTCGCCGTGTCGTTTGTCACGGTGGCGGTCGTGCTGCTGGCCAACGGCGCGGTGTGCTGGTATGGCTATGTGCCCATTTCCCTCCTCACGGCGGCGCTGTGCGCGGTGGTGGAGCTCTACACCCGGGGCGGCATGGACACGCTGACCTGCCCGCTTACAGCGGCGGCGGTGCTCATCCCGCTGGTGCACCTGTGGGGGGCGTGAGTATGAAACCAAAACAAGGGGAACGCACGCTGCTGGCATCGGTGGTGCTGAGCGCCCCCGGCCCGCTCGTGGTGGGGCTGGGCCTTCTGCTGGGCCATTCCTCCACCCAGCTGGCGGATTTTGTACGCCGCACGGCGGAGCTCGGGGCCATCGTTGTTTCGTGGCTGGTGTTCCGCCGGGTGCACGCGGGGGAGGGGGCGGACACGGCGCGCAAGGCCCGCCTGGAGCACACCGCCAACGCCTGTGTGGGGGCGGCCATGTGCCTGTCGGGCGTGGCCATGCTGTTCCTGGCGCTCCTGTCGCCCCGCTCCCAGCAGGGGAACGTCCTTCCGGGGCTTGTCATCGCGGTGTTGGGCGTCACCACCAACACCTGGTTCTGGCTGCGCTATCGCGGGCTGAACCGCGCCAAGCCCGATGCCATTCTGGCCGTGCAGAGCAGGCTCTACCGCGCCAAGTCGCTGGTCGATGGCTGCGTCACCGTGGCGCTGACCGTCGTCGCCCTGGCCCCTGCCACCCCGGCGGCCCGTTGGGTGGACATGGTCGGTTCGGTCATCGTGGCGGCGTACCTCATCGTCAATGGCGTCCTCACCCTGCGCAAGGGGAGCATGCCAACGCTGCCCTCGGGGCCGGAAAACGCCCCCGAACCTGCTGCGACTGAGACAAGTCAGGGGCAAGAACCTGTCTGATTCGAGGGAATCTGACACCTGCGGACAGGAACCCTGACCGGTCGCCATGTGGCCGCCAATACCCGCAGGGGTGGGCAGGGTCGCTGCGGGTCTTCCCTTGCCTGTTCATCGTTCGTCTGTAATGTCCATTTCCATCTGTTTTTCTGCCAAATTTCCCCGTCTCGTCCACTCCCTAAAGACCGCATAAAGTTTGTTAAGAAACGTAAAACAAAGCCGTCGGCGTATTGACAAAAACAGGGGTGCGACTTATAGTATTCCCTGTTAGCACTCCTCGGTTTCGAGTGCTAACAATCGGAGAGGACGGAAAGGAAATGGAGCTCAGCCCGCGAAAAATGCGCCTCTTGCAGGCCATCATCGACGACTACATCGCCACGGCGGTGCCGGTGGGTTCACGCACCATTTCCCGCAAGTACATGTCCGAGTTTTCGGCCGCCACCATCCGCAACGAGATGAGTGACCTGGAGGAGATGGGCCTGCTGGAGCAGCCCCACACCTCTGCCGGGCGGGTCCCCAGCGATCTGGCCTACCGCATCTATGTGGACCGGCTGCTGCAGGTGGGGGAGCTCACCCGCGACGAGGCCACCAACGTCCAGCGCTACTTTGGCCGCCGGATGGACGAGATGGAGCAGGTGGTGAAGAACGCCGCCCGGGTCTTGAGCGACCTGACCGACTACACCTCTCTGGTGCTCGCCCCCCAGCTGGCCAAGACGACCGTCAAGCGCCTGCAGCTGGTGCCGGTGACCCAGGGCACGGCCCTGGTGGTGCTGGTGACCGACGCGGCCATTGTAAAGGACACGATCATCCGTGTGCCACAGGACATGACGAGCGACGAACTGCACGGCATCTCCGAGGCGTTGACCAACCGGTTTGCCGGCCGCTCCATCGCTGAGATCAACATCAACACCGTGGACGAAATACTGCGTGATCTGGCGCTGCATCGCCAGTTCTTTGAGACGCTGACTGAGACACTGAGCCGCAGCGCCAACACCGATCAAAACGACATGGTGCTGGATGGTGCCTACAACATCTTCCACCACCCGGAGTACCGCAACGACATGGAGCGGGCCCAGTCGTTCCTGATGGCCATGGGGGCTACCGACAAGCTGCAGGAGATGCTGGCGCGCTCCACCCGATGGGAGTTCACCATCACCATCGGACGGGAGAACGACATAGACGCCCTGAAGAACAACTCGGTCGTGACCGCCACCTACAAACTGGGCGACCGGCCGGTGGGGTCACTGGGGGTCATCGGCCCCACGCGTATGGATTACAACCGGGTCATCCGGCTCCTCAACCACATCAGCCAATCCCTCGGCGAGATTGTGGGCAATATGCTGGGAGAGGGACAACAAAACGACAAAGGGGACCATTCATGACGAAGAAGAAGACGACGCAGCCCGAAGCCGAAGAGCGGACCGCACAGCAGACGCCCGCGGACACCGCGCCGCCCGCCGAAGCCAC
The DNA here is from genome assembly GCA_023409755.1 of Bacillota bacterium. GTDB lineage: Bacteria > Bacillota > Clostridia > Christensenellales > UMGS416 > JAEYRA01. The sequence goes on along the minus strand of JAEYRA010000016.1, from coordinate 29,406 downwards.
CGTGGAGTCTGCGGCGGGTGCGACACCCCCCCAGCCCGAGGCCGACAAGGCCCTGGAGGAGGCCCAGCGTCAGCGGGATGAGTACATTGCCCTGGCCCAGCGCGTGCAAGCGGATTTTGACAACTTCCGCCGCCGCAACCAGAATGTGCGCCAGGACGCCTACGACGAAGGCGTACGTGACACGCTGACCAAGCTCCTGCCGGTGCTCGACAACCTCGAGCGTGCCTGCGCCGCCCAAGGGTCCGAGGACGCCATTCGCGAAGGGGTGCAGATGGTCTTAAAGCAGACGCTCGCCGTGCTCGCCGCCGCCGGGGTGGAGGAGATTGCAGCCGAAGGCGTGACCTTCGACCCCAACGTGCACAACGCCGTGATGCAGGAGCCTGCCGACGGCGTGGAGAGCGGCACCATCACCATGGTGCTGCAGAAGGGCTACACCCAGGGCACCAAGGTGCTGCGCTACAGCATGGTGAAGGTAGCCCAGTAAACAAAGAAGGCGACGCGGGCATCCGCGTGAACCAAAATACATAAAGCATACAGAGCAAAGAAATCGAATTGAACGTTTGGGAGGAATTCATCCATGGGTAAAATCATCGGCATCGATCTGGGTACCACAAACTCTTGTGTGGCCGTGCTGGAAGGCGGCGAGCCGGTTGTCATAGCAAACGCGGAGGGTGGCCGCACCACTCCGTCGGTCGTGGGCTTCGCCAAGAACGGCGAGCGCATGGTGGGCCAGGTTGCCAAGCGCCAGGCCATCACCAACCCCGACCGCACCATCAGCTCCATCAAGCGCGACATGGGCACCAACCGCAAGGTGCACATCGACGACAAGGCCTACTCCCCGCAGGAGATCTCGGCCTTCACACTGATGAAACTGAAGGCAGACGCCGAAGCGTACCTGGGCGAGAAGGTCACCCAGGCGGTCATCACCGTGCCGGCGTATTTCTCAGACAGCCAGCGGCAGGCCACCAAGGACGCCGGCAAGATCGCGGGCCTTGAGGTTCTGCGCATCATCAACGAGCCGACGGCCGCCGCGCTGGCCTATGGCCTCGATAAGGAACACACCCAGAAAATTCTGGTGTACGACCTGGGCGGCGGCACGTTCGACGTGTCGGTGCTGGAGATCGGCGACGGCGTCTTTGAGGTGCTGGCCACCAACGGCAACAACCGCCTGGGCGGCGACGACTTCGACCAGCGGGTCATGGACTATCTGGCCGACGAGTTCAAGCGCGACAACGGCATCGACCTGCGCAGCGACAAGATGGCGCTGCAGCGCCTGAAGGAAGCCGCCGAGAAAGCCAAGATCGAACTCTCCGGCATGATGCAGACCAACATCAACCTGCCGTTCATCACCGCCGACGCCAGCGGCCCCAAGCACTTGGACATCACGCTGACCCGCGCGAAGTTCAATGAACTGACCGCCGACCTCGTGGAGAAGACCGTCGACCCTGTGCGCAACGCCATGCGTGACGCCGGCGTCAACTCCGATAACCTCCACCGGGTCATCCTGGTGGGCGGTTCCACCCGCATCCCCGCCGTGCAGGACGCCGTCAAGCGCCTGACCGGCAAGGACCCCTACAAGGGTGTCAACCCCGATGAGTGCGTCGCCGTGGGCGCGGCCATCCAGGCCGGCGTGCTGGGCGGCGAGGTCAAGGACGTGCTGCTCCTGGATGTCACCCCGCTGTCGCTGGGCATTGAGACGCTGGGCGGCGTGTCCACCAAGCTCATTGACCGCAACACCACCATCCCCACCAAGAAGAGCCAGGTGTTCTCCACCGCCGCCGACGGCCAGACCAGCGTGGAGATCCACGTGCTGCAGGGCGAGCGCGAGATGGCCAGCGGCAACAAGACCCTGGGCCGCTTCACACTCACCGGCATCCCGCCGGCCCCCCGCGGCGTGCCGCAGATCGAGGTCACCTTTGACATCGACGCCAACGGCATCGTGCACGTGAGCGCCAAGGACCTGGGCACCGGCAACGAGCAGAAGGTCGTCATCACCGCCTCCACCAACTTGAGCGACAGCGACATCGAAAAGGCCGTGAAGGAAGCGGAGAAGTACGCCGCTGAGGATAAGAAGCTCAAGGAATCGGTCGAGGTGCGCAACCACGCCGACCAGATGATTTTTGCCGCCGAGAAGGCCATCAAGGACCTGGGCGACAAGGTGAGCCCGACCGACCGTGCCGCTGTTGAGGCCGAGATTGAGAACGTGAAGAAGGTGAAGGACGGCGACGACGTGGAAGCCATCCGCGCCGCCAGCGAGAAGCTGGCCGAGGTCACCTACAAACTCTCGGAGGAACTCTACAAGCAGGCGCAGGCCCAGCAAGGCCAGCCCGGCGCTGACGCTGGCCAGCCCGGCGGGCAGGACGGCAACACCGTCGACGCCGAGTATGAGGTACAGGACGACAAGTAATTCCATCCCAGCCGGACCCCTCGCTCCTCCCTCGCGGGTGGGGCGGGGGTTTTGCTGGGCTTTCCCATGGCAGCTTGATGAACGGGGGTGCCCATGAACGACTACGCCATCCTGGTGCAGCCGGGGTTCGGCCGGGCTGACGAGGACGCCGCCCAACGACTGTGCCTCGATGAGTTTGCGGCGTTGGCGCGGCTGCTGGAACGGGCGGTGGACGGCATCGAATACGGTACCACGGGCGGCGTGCCACACGTCGCCTTCCGTTGCGATGGGCCGCTGTCCCCGGCGGACTGCGTGCTGTTGCGTCGCCTGTCCTTCCACTACGCGCTCTTCGAGTCGGGGGATTGGGGTGGCAGGCGGGCGCTGCTGCCGGTGGAACCCATTGAGGGTCCCTATTTCCCCGCCCACCTGGGGAGCCTTTTGAAGTACGCGGGCAAGACCAACGAGCGATTCACCCGGGCGATGATCAACCTGGCTCTGTCCTGCTGCCGGACGGGCTGGCAGGGGGCACCCCTGCTGCTCGACCCCATGTGCGGCAAGGGCACCACGCTCTGCGAGGCGCTGACCGACGGCATGAACGTCGCCGGTGTGGAGATCAACCGTGCCTGGTGGCAGGAGACCCGCACCTACCTCCTCAAGTTCCTGGAGCGGGGGCGCTACAAGCACCGCACCGCCCACGAGACCGTGCCCGATAGCCGGGGCCGCAAGGCCGGCGACGTGTTCCTGCTGACGACGGCCAACAACCGTGCCGCCTACGACGCTGGCGACACCCGCGCCCTGCGGCTGGTACACGGCGACAGCCGGCAGACAGCGCTGTTCTTCAAGCGCGCCAGCGTTGACCTCTTGGTGTGCGATCTGCCCTACGGCGTGCAGCACGAGGGCAAGGGTGCCAGCGGGCGGGAGGATCTGGCCGCACTGCTCATCCAGTGCCTGCCAGGCTGGGCGACGGTGATGAAACCCGGCGGCAGCGCGGTGCTCTCCTTCAACGACCATACGCTGCCCCGTGCGGCGGTGGAAGAGGCGTTCGCCCGCCACGGGTTCGACGTGCTGCACGACCCGCCTTACGGCGGCTGCCCCCACCGGGTGGACCAGGGCATCCGGCGTGATTTCGTGGTGGCGGTGAAGGTCGGGGGAGCCGCCTTGGTATGACGCCGGTGGACGGTGTGTTTGATGAACGACCCGCTTTGCGGTAGAATACAGAAGCTTAGGATGCTTTGGTTGGGAAGAGGTTGGAGAAGGATTCATGGCTGAGAAGCGCGACTATTACGAGGTGCTGGGCGTGGAACGCAACGCCAGCGACGACGACATCAAGCGAGCGTTCCGCAAGCTGGCCAAGCAATATCACCCCGATGTAAACGACGGGGACAAGGACGCGGAGGCCAAGTTCAAGGAAGTCAACGAGGCCTACGAGGTGCTCTCCGACGGTGAGAAGCGCTCCCGTTACGATCAATTCGGACACGCGGGCACCCAGCCCGGCGCGGGGTTCGACGGCGGGTTCAACCAGTATGGCGGCTTCGGCGACATCGGTGACATTTTCGACATGTTCACCGGCGGCATGTTTGGCGGCCGGCAGGCCAGCCGCCGCAACGGCCCCCAGGCCGGCAGCGACCTGCAATATGACCTCAGCCTCAGCTTTGAGGAGGCGGCCTTCGGCGTGGAGCGGGAGATCAGCTTCCAGCGGGAGGACAACTGCGACACCTGCGGCGGCACAGGGGCCAAGCCAGGCACCAACCGCAAGACCTGCACCACTTGCAAGGGCCGGGGGCAGGTCAGCAGCAACGTGCGCACCCCCCTGGGCATGATGAGCACCAGCCGCCCCTGCCCGGACTGCCGCGGTGAGGGCACGATCCTCGAAAGCCCGTGCCTGGACTGCAACGGCAACGGCCACGTTCGTAAGCGCCGGACGCTCAAGGTCAAGGTACCGGCGGGCATCGACAACGACCAGCGCATCTCCATCCGTGGGGAGGGCGAGGCCGGTACCCGCGGCGGCCCCCATGGCGACCTATATGTACGCATTTCGGTGCGGCCACACAAGCTCTTCCAGCGGGAAGGTTTCAACCTGCGGATGGAGATGCCCATCACCTTCACCCAGGCCGCGCTGGGCGACAAGGTGGACGTGCCCACGCTGGAGGGGCCGGTCACCTTCACCATCCCCGAGGGCACCCAGCCTGAGACGACCTTCCGGCTGGAGGGCCGGGGCATCCAACGCCTGCAGGGCCGCGGCAAGGGTGACCTGTTTGTCAAGGTGAAGCTGGAGGTGCCCCAGAAGCTCGATGCCAAGCAGAAGGACTTGCTCAAACAGTTTGAGTCGTCCCTCAACGGCAAAAACCACTACAAAGAGCGCAAGAGCTTTGCGGATAAGCTGAAGGAACTCTTCTAGCCACTGGAGCGCTCAATACGAAGGAGGAGGAGGGCCCGCCCTCCGCATGGTCACATGGATTGGAAGGAAGTCACCGTCACCACCACCACCGAGGGGGCGGACATCGTCTCGGCGATCCTCATTGAGGCCGGCGCCACCGGTACGGCCATTGCCGACCGGGCCGAGGTGGAGGCCCAACAGCGTGCCCCCGGCGACTGGGATTACATCGATGAGAACATCTTGACCAGCATGGACGAGTTTGCCCGGGTGACGGCCTGGTACCCGATGGATGGCCGCCTGCCGGATACGCTGGCGTTCCTGCGCCACCGGTTGGGCGACCTGCCCGGCCTGGGCCTGGACATCCCCCTGGGGCCGCTGGCGCTGGCCACCGACGACGTGCGGGATGAGGATTGGGAGAACAACTGGAAACAGTATTATAAGCCGTTCCCGGTGGGGGAGCGGCTGCTGGTGCGCCCGGTGTGGGAGCCGTCTGAGGGCGGTGACCGGCTGGAGCTGGTGATGGAGCCGGGCATGGCCTTTGGCACCGGCACCCACGAGACGACGTTTCTCTGCCTGGAGCTGCTGCAGGGCGTGGTGGGCTCCGGCGATCTCGTCTGGGACATCGGCTGCGGCACCGGCATCCTGGGGGTGGCGGCGGTGCTCTTGGGCGCGGGGCAGGTGGTGGCGGTGGACCGCGACCCGGTTGCCGTGTCGGCTGCGCGCATTAATGGCGACCTTAACCAGACCGGGGAACGGCTGGACGTGCGGCAGGGCGACCTGCTCAAAGGCCTGGTGGGCACGCCGCGGGTCATCGTTGCCAACATCATTGCCGAGGTGGTGGCGGGCATGGCGGCGGACGCCTATGCCTCGCTTACCCCCGGCGGCGCGTTCCTGTGCTCGGGCATCATCCTGGCGCGGGAGGAGCTGGTTCGTGACGCCCTGGAGAGCGCCGGCTTCACCGTGACCGATGTGCGCCATATGGGCGAATGGGTGGCCATGCTGGCCTGCAAGCCATGAGCGAGCGCCGCCGCGCGGCCGTCGTCACCCTGGGCTGCAAGGTCAACTGGTACGACTCCCGCGCCATGGCCGACGCCATGGCCGCCGCGGGGTTTGAGCTGGTGGAGGAGGGCGAGACCGCCGACGTTTACCTGGTGAACACCTGCGCGGTGACCGCTGAAGCCGAGCGCAAGAGCCGCCAGACCATCCGCAAGCTCCACCGCCTGCACCCCGGTGCGGCCATCGTGGCCGCGGGCTGCTACGCCCAGGGCGACCCGGCGGCGCTGGCGGGGCTGGAGGGCGTCACCGCCGTGTGCGGCACCGGCGACCGTGCCGCAGCCGCCCGCGTGGCGGCCGAGGGAGGCACCGGCGTGTTCCTCTCCGAGCTGGAGGGCACCTACGAAGACCTGGGGGCCGCGGGGCAGCAGGGGCACACCCGCGCCGTGTTGAAGATACAAGACGGCTGCGACGCCTTCTGCACCTATTGCATCATTCCCTCGCTGCGGGGTGCGCCGCGCAGCCGTCAGCCCGGGGCCATCGAGGCCGAGGCTCGTGCGCTCGTTGCCCGTGGGTTTCAGGAGATTGTGCTCGTGGGCATCAACCTCTCGCTCTATGGGAGGGATTTACCGGGGCAGCCCACGCTGGCCGACGCCGTGGAGCGAGCCGCCGCCTCCGGCGCGGCGCGGGTGCGGCTGGGGTCGCTGGACCCTGAAGTCATCGACGAGGCCTTCTTGGGCAGGCTGGCGGCCGTGGGCAGCTTCTGCCCCCACTTCCACCTGTCGCTGCAGGCAGGCTGCGCTGTCACCCTGAAGCGCATGGGCCGGCACTACACCCCGGAGGACTTTGCCGGCCGGCTGGCGCTGTTGCGGCGCGTGTTCCCTGCTGCGGGGGTCACCGCCGACGTCATCGTCGGCTTCCCGGGGGAGAGCGACGAGGATTTTGCCCAGTCGGCGGCCTTTGTGCGGGGCTGCGGGTTCCTCAAGACCCATGTGTTCCCCTACTCCCGCCGGCGGGGGACAGCGGCCGACCGCATGGATGGCCATCTGCCACAGGCCGTGAAGGAAGCCCGGGCGGCGGCGATGGCCGCCGGTGCGGCACAGGCCACGGCCCAGGCGCTCCGGAATATGGTCGGGCGGGTGGAGGCTGTGCTCTTTGAGGACGAAACCGACCGCCCCGGCTGGCTCCGCGGCTACACCGCCGGCTATGCCGAGGTCGTCGCCCCCGTGGGGGCCGAAGCGGCCGGGAAGCTGCTGCTGGTGCGCTTATCGGCGGTGGAGGAGGAGCGCCTCACAGGCGAACCGGTATAAGCCAGGCGCTGGTTCGCCCTGGCGGAATAGACGCGGCCCCGGCATGGGCATACAAATACCACGAGTCGCTATGACGGTTCGCAAGAGGTTGCGGTCACTGGTGAGTGCTGCATTGACACAAGACAATAGGAGGTCAGACTATGGAGAGCTGCCTGTTCTGCAGAATCATCCGGGGGGAGATTCCCAGCAGCAAGGTGTATGAGGACGCGCACTGCTTCGCCTTCCGGGACATCCAGCCCGAAGCGCCGGTGCATATCCTTGTCGTACCCAAGCACCACGTGGCCAATGCCATGGAGGGGGCCGAGGTGCCCGGGCTCATGGACGCGCTCTTTGCCGCGGCGGCCAACGTGGCCCGGCAGGAGGGTGTGGCCGACGATGGCTTCCGCATGGTGCTCAACACCGGCGAGAAGGCCGGGCAGAGCGTGCCGCATCTGCACCTGCACCTCATTGGCGGGCGCAAGTTGGCTTGGCCTCCCGGCTGACCCCCATCCCGCTTGACAGAGGCTGGCCGTACTGATACACTGAGGCTGCAACAGGCCAGAACTGTTTGAGGGAGGGATTCCATCCGGACGGCGCGTGAGCGCCTGCTGGAAACGAGCGGACATCACAACTGCACAGAACACTTTGCCGTGCCGTGTCACGGGTGTGTTTGTGTACGATGGGTGCTCCGCTCTGTGTGAACGCGACAAACGCCGCAGAGCAACCGCTCTGCGGCTTTTCATTTCGGCCTGTTGCACCGAATGAGAATGGGAGGAATTTGATATGTTGCACCAGGACTGGACAAAGCTCAACGCGCCCGCCCCCTATGAGCCGGGGGAGCCCGCGTTCTGGAATGACCCGCACATTGCGCGGCAGATGCTGCGTGCTCACCTTGACCAAAGCACCGAAGCGGCGAGCTACCGTGCCGGCCGCATCGACTCCATCTGTGCGTTCCTGCCGGAAGCCATGGGCATACCGCCCGGTGGGGACGTCGTGGACCTGGGTTGCGGCCCGGGGCTCTACTGTGCGCGCCTGGCCACCGCCGGGTATCGCATGACGGGCCTGGATTTCTCGCCAGTTGCCATCGAGCATGGGCGGGCGACGGTGCCCGACGCACAGTTCCGTGTGGAGAACTACCTGGACTGGCACGAGGAGAACCGGTACGATGGGGCGCTGCTGATCTATGAGGACTATGGAGTGCTGCCCCCGGCAGACAGGCGCCGGCTGCTTGCAAACGTCCGCCGTGCGTTGCGGCCCGGTGGGGCGTTTGCCCTGGATGTGGCGAGCAACGTTGCATTCGCGGAGGTCTCAAAGCGGCCAGAGAAAACCTGGACGCTGGAGGAGGCCGGCTTCTGGCGGCCTCACCGCCATATGGTGCTGCAGCAGCTCTTTTTGTACCCAGACATTCCTTCAACCTGCCAGCAGTATGCCGTGTATGACGGGACATTGACGGTGTACCGCGTGCACCTGACCTACTACACGCCCAGCAGGATTGGGGCGGAGCTGGAAGAGGCGGGATTCACCATGGAGAGCGTGTATGCCACCCTGACGGGCGAGCCCTGGCGGGAGGACGCGCCCCAGATTGCCGTGGTGTGCCGAAAGACGGCCTGACGGCCTGACGCCTTTCGCGGCTGCCGCTGTTGCGACAGCCGCGATTTAGGCAGCTTGTTCGTTATTACAGCCAGATCGGTCGCCGCACATGTCGCCGACCGATCACAAACTACAGCACTTATGCGGGTTTCTAAGGATACGTTGCGCCTTCGGGCGGGGCTTATGCTTCTGCGCGTGCTGACCCTGGCTTTCCTCCCGCCGAATGAATCGGCGGGAGGTTCATCTCCCATTGCCCGTTCTGGGGGTTTGTAGACACGCTGAAGGCGGCTTGACGGCCTTTTCATTGTGCATCGCCGTTGCTGCAGGCCACCGTCACCCCGGTGATGATGTTCTTGGCCGAGGACACCGCTGACAGCGGTGGCGTCAGCTCATCCGTCGCGCCGGTGGGGTCGCCGGAGCCCACAAGTTCGGGTTCGGAGACCTCACCGGTGGCACGGTTGATGCGCACACGATAGATCATGGAGGGCTGGCCGTTGACGCCGGTGTCAATGGAGTGGTCACCGTCGTTGGTTTGGGCATAATACCTGTTGTAGTCATAGGAAGTGTTGGCTTCGATGCAGATGGCAAAGTAGTCGTCTGTGATGCTCTCGGGCAGGGGGAGTACCAGCGTCGCGCCGTTCTTGGGGGTTGGGCTGGTGATGGCGTCCAGCGAAAGACTGTCACGCTCATGGGCCACCAGCCCATTCCACACCGGCAGGGCCTCGGGGCGGGGGTTCGTCTCGCCCCAGGCCCACTCACCGGCCTTTCTCGTCACGTACAGCGTCGTGTTCTCCCCCGTGTTGGGGTTGACGACCCAGATGACGAAGGACGGCGCATACTTCGTATCCGTCGAATATGAAACTTGCAGTGTCATATGAGGTTTCGCCAGGTCGGTGCCTGCGAAGGCGGGGCTGTCAGCCCGCAGCGTGCAGGCGCTGAGCGCAAGGGTCAGGCACAGGGCGGCGGACAGGCGCAGGAGCTTCATGGCGGCACTCGCTTTCATCAGTGGGGATTGCGCAGTTCTGCAAGTTAGTATATCATGGTTGCTACGCGGGCGGAAAGCGTCGGGCGGCCCGTGGAATTCTACATCGTGCAATGCAAAATGGGATTGACAATGAGGCCCTGTTAATTGTAGAATAGTATCCGGCTTCAATCCGGTTTGCTTCCAAATGGTTGCAAAAGAGGCTTGCGGGTGTAACTCAATGGTAGAGTTCTAGCTTCCCAAGCTAGCTACGTGGGTTCGATTCCCATCACCCGCTCCAACATCCATTTTACAAAACACACGGCAGAGTTGTAAGGGCCGGAGTGGTTAAAGGAGGAAATTCACCAATGGCGAAGGCAAAGTTTGAACGCAACAAACCGCACGTGAACATCGGCACGATCGGTCACGTTGACCACGGCAAAACCACCCTGACGGCTGCCATCACGATGGTTCTGGCCAAGTTCGGTAACGCCGAGGCGACCCGTTATGATCAGATCGACAAGGCGCCGGAAGAGAAGGCCCGTGGTATCACGATCAACACCGCTCACGTCGAATATCAGACCGAAAATCGCCACTATGCCCACGTGGACTGCCCCGGTCACGCCGACTATGTTAAGAACATGATCACCGGCGCGGCGCAGATGGACGGTGCCATCCTGGTGGTGTCGGCGGCTGACGGCCCCATGCCCCAGACCCGTGAGCACATCCTGCTGGCTGACCGCGTTGGCGTTCGCTACATGGTCGTGTTCATGAACAAGGTTGACATGGTTGACGACCCCGAGCTGCTCGAACTGGTTGAGATGGAAGTGCGTGAGCTGCTGTCGAGCTACAAGTTTCCCGGCGACGAGATCCCGATCATCAAGGGTTCGGCCCTCAAGGCCCTCGAGTTCGCCCAGGGCAGCGGCGACGTCACCACGAGCGAGGACTGCAAGTGCATCTTCGAACTCATGGCGGCTGTTGACAGCTACATCCCCACCCCTGAGCGCGATTCTGAGAAGGCGTTCCTCATGCCCGTTGAAGACGTGTTCTCCATCACCGGCCGCGGCACCGTCGCCACCGGCAGAGTGGAGCGTGGTCGTGTCAAGGTGCAGGACAACGTGGAAATCGTTGGCATGATGGAGAAGCCCCGTACCGTCGTCGTCACCGGCGTCGAGATGTTCCGCAAGCTGCTGGACGAAGCCATCGCCGGCGACAACATCGGCGTTCTGCTGCGCGGCGTGCAGCGTGATGACATCGAGCGCGGCCAGGTTCTCTCCAAGCCCGGTTCCATCACCCCCCACACCCACTTCAAGGGTCAGGTCTACGTTCTGAAGCAGGAAGAGGGCGGCCGTCATACCCCGTTCTTCAACGGCTATCGTCCGCAGTTCTACTTCCGCACCACCGACGTGACCGGCAGCCTCTCCCTGCCTGATAAGGTGGAGATGGTTATGCCCGGTGACAACGTGGAGATGGAGATGAAGCTCATCACCCCCATCGCCATGGAGGAAGGTCTCCGCTTCGCTATCCGCGAAGGCGGCCGTACCGTTGGCTCCGGCGTTGTCACTTCCATCATCGCGTAATATACGACACTGAACTGGACAGGAGAAAGCTGGAGTGACAAACTCCCGCTTTCTTTTGTCTAGGAAAAGTCGCAGGCATTGACAGATTGCGCACACTATGGTAAATTGAACGGTGCGTCTGCCCCTCCATGGGGCGACCCAGCCGGAGGAGGTGTCACAGCATGAGAGTACGTATCACACTGGCTTGCGCGGATTGCAAGCAGCGCAACTACGACACGATGAAGAATCGGAAGAACGATCCGGATCGTCTGGAGCTCAAGAAGTATTGCCGCTTCTGCAAGAAGCATACCGATCATAAGGAGACCAGATAAGGTCCGATTCCACACCGAAGGTGAGGTACTGGAGATGGCCACCGAACACAAGGCAGTTAAGCCCGTTCTGAAGAAGGACGGCGCGAAGCCCGTACAGAAGAAAAAAGGGAAAGGCGCAAAGGCTTCCTTTGCTGCCATTGGCCGGTTCTTTCGTGATGTCATCAGCGAGCTGAAAAAGGTTACCTGGCCCACCCGCAAGGAATTCGTTTCTTACGGTGTTGCCGTTGTCGTGTTCGTCACGGTGTTCAGCATCGTCATTCTGGCGATGGACTACACCATTGGCAACGGCGTGTCATCGCTGCTTAATGCAATCGGCGGTTGACGCCAGCACCTTTGCCGCGGCCTTCGCAGGGCCTGCGCGGCGCGTTTGTGCTGTCACTTGACGCACGCGGGCCGCGTCTGTCGCATCGGGCGGTTTCCCAAGGCCAGAGAAGTTAGGAGGGAAGGGCGCTCCTCGGCGTTCCTGCAAAGATGGCTGAGAACGATAACGCAAAATGGTATGTCATCCACACCTATTCCGGCTATGAGAACAAGGTGAAGGACAACCTCGACAAAACACTGGAGAACAACCCCAACCTGCAGGAGTACATTGCGGAGATCAAGGTGCCCATGCAGGAGACGCTGAAGGTGGACAAGCGCACCAACAAGCACGTCACCAAAATGGAAAAGCTGTTCCCCGGTTACGTCATGGTCAAGATGGTCATGAACGACCGGATGTGGAACATCGTGCGCAATACCCGCGGCGTTACCGGTTTCGTGGGCCCCAGCTCTTCCAAGCCCGTGCCGCTGACCGACGAGGAAGTGGTGGCTATGGGTGTGGAGCGTATCCCGCTCAAGCTGGACTTGGAACCGGGTGAACAGGTTCGTATCATCTCCGGTGCGCTTGAGAACTTCGTTGGCTTGGTGGAGGATGTCTTCCCTGAGCGGCAGAAAGTGCGTGTGAAGGTTTCCATGTTCGGGCGTGATACGCCGGTGGAACTGGACTTTGTCGAAGTGCGCAAGCAACACTAAACTTGGGAATGTCCCCGTTTCGGGGGTTTCGTCAACAGAAGTGGGAGGGCGAAAGCCCAATACTACCACGATCATGACAGGAGGTGCCACACATGGCCAAGAAGGTCACAGCAGTTGTTAAGCTGCAGGTCAACGCCGGTAAGGCGACCCCTGCGCCGCCCATCGGTCCGGCGCTCGGTCAGCACGGCGTGAATATCATGGGGTTCTGCAAGGAATTCAACGCCCGTACCGCCGACCAGGTCGGGCTTATCATCCCCATCGTCCTGACGGTGTATCAGGATCGGTCGTTCACGTTCATTACCAAGACGCCGCCGGCCGCCGTCCTCATCAAGAAGGCGCTGGGCATCGAGAGCGGTTCCGCCCGCCCCAACACCGACAAGGTTGCCAAGATCAAGCGCTCGGAAGTGCGCAAGATTGCGGAAACCAAGATGCCTGACCTCAACGCTGCCAGCGTCGAGGCCGCGATGAGCATGATCGCCGGCACAGCCCGCAGCATGGGTGTCACCATCGTCGACGACTGATCTTACAACCGCACCAACCCCAATACCGTGGGAGGAAGCAATTCCGTCATTACCACAAGGAGGTTCTTCCATGTTCAGAGGCAAGAAGTATCAGGACAGCGCCAAGCTGTTTGACAGAACCCGCGCCTACCCGGCGAGTGAAGCACTGGCGCTGGCCGTCAGCACTGCCAAGGCCAAGTTCGATGAGACCATCGAGCTGTCGGTCCGCCTGGGTGTCGACCCCCGCCACGCTGACCAGCAGGTTCGCGGTACCGTCGTGCTGCCCAACGGCACCGGTAAGGTGCAGCGCGTGCTGGTGTTCGCCAAGGGCGACGCCGCCCGTGCCGCCGAGGAAGCCGGCGCCGATTTCGTAGGCGCCGAGGAGTACGTCGAGAAGATCACCAACGAAAACTGGTTTGGTTTCGACGTCTGCGTAGCCACCCCCGATATGATGCGTATTCTCGGCCGCTTGGGCCGCGTGCTCGGCCCCAAGGGCTTGATGCCGAACCCCAAGAGCGGCACAGTCACCACCGATGTGGGCCGCGCCGTGCAGGAGATTAAATCCGGTAAGGTGGAGTACCGCGTTGACAAGACGAGTATCGCTCACGTGCCGATTGGCAAAGCGTCCTTCGGTGCGGAGAAACTCATTGAGAACTACAACACGCTGATGGACGCGATTGTGCGCGCCAAGCCGGCCTCGGCCAAGGGCACGTACTTCAAGAGCGTCGTGGTGTCCTCCACCATGGGTCCTGGCATCAAGATTACAACCAGCGGTAACTAGAGATCACCAGCGGGAGTAAGGAAAAGGAGCGGCCAGTTTGGCCGCTCCTTTGTTGTTTACGCATTGCCTTTTGAAAGGGAATGCATCCGGTACAGTACAAAGGTGGATTCCAGCACACGCCACTGGCGGCGGCGTCTGTTTTCCCCCAATCCCATGTGGCTGCCCGTCACGGCGTATCCGCTTGTCTCAGGCAGGTAGTGGGAAGGGAAACACACCTGACCATCCTGGGAGCGAAGCGAGGCCAGGTGAGACGCAACAGCGTTGTACCAAGTGGTGGATGTGGCTGCGGGCAGAGGAGACAACAGTTCGGCATACAGGACCATTCGATTGGGGCAATGCTCGATGGCGTCGTCCACATCGAAGTACCCCGGCAGTTTCGGGTCCCACCCCATGGCGTAGTAACGGCCATGGTCAGCAGCAAGGATCCCATATCCATCCGCTACGGTGCTGTGGAACGCTTCGCTGAGCACGCATCCCAGGATCGCATCGATCCAGGTGTCCATTTGACGATCCTCACCGTACAGACTGCCCAGCGCATACAGGTCATACACGAGGGGAAAGCAGTACCCATACCGGGCGATGAGCGCCGGCTTGATCAGGGGTTTGTCCCTCCACACCGGGGGGATGCCTCGGTAGGTCGAGCGCTCCTCTTCGTAAAGCTCCGGCCAGCCTTGGGTGGCATAGCGTGCCAGCTCGGCCAGGCTGCCGCGGACATGGTGCAGCAGAGCATCGGTGCGGTAACCGGCGGCGACCAGCAGCCCGGACAGGACAATCGCGGAAAACGATGCCCGCTGGCAGGCCGCATGTGCGCTTACCTGCGCCAGCTGATCCAGATAGGGGGCCACCAAGGCGTCAAAGGCGGGAATGCCTGCGTGGAACCCCAGTCGCAGCAGTTTGGCCATGGCATTCTCAAACTGCCCATCTCCGCTGCCGTGGATATCATTGAGCCGTATGGGCGGCATGGCCTTCAGGTGGGTCAGCCACAGCTGCGCTTGAGGATCGTTCACCAGATGGTCCTGCAGGTGCTGCATACAGGAGGTCTCCCTCAGCAACTCCCTGGCCACCCGGTATCGAATGGAGGCACCACCGTTCTCCATCAGCCATTGGGCCCATTGCTCTTCCATGGATTCCCTCCCTGCCTCTGTGCGCCGCAATCCTCCGGTTGTGTAGGCAAATGGGGCGGCAAATGCAACAGCCACCTGCGGAGGGAGCGACAAGGAAGCACGCATCTCGCTCCCATCTTTTGCTTGGCCAGCAGATTATTGCCCGCCCTGCTTGTGTTTGAGGATCCGCAGCACCGATTGGTCGATGCGGTGTTCGGTGATATCCCCGTTTTTCACCGCCGCCAATACACCGGCGAAAGCCGCTTGAGAATCGGCGGGCATCAGCAGCACGTCGGCACCGGCCTCAATGGCCCTGACAGCGGCCTCGCTTGGGGTGTAATACTTGGCCACCGCATCCATGTTGAGGGCGTCGGTGAACACGAGACCGTCAAAGCCAAGCTGCTTACGCAGAATATCGGTGATGATCCCGTGGGAGAGGGAAGCGGGCACACCGTCATCGGTCACATTGGGGCAGAGTACATGGGCCACCATGACGGCGTCACCGCCGGCCCGGAAGCCCGCCTCAAAGGGTAAAAACTCAAATTGCTCCATTTCTTTGAGTGTCTTGGTCGCCTGCACGGCGCCCACATGGGTGTCGCCGGTGGTATCGCCATGGCCGGGGAAGTGCTTGAGCACGGGCAGCACGCCGGCTTCCTGGAGGCCCTGTACGGCGGCCGCCACATAGGGGGAGGCACCCTCCGGCGTGGTGCCGAATGCACGTGTGCCAATGACTTTGTTTTCCGGGTTGGAGTAAATGTCGGCGACAGGGGCAAAGTCCACATCAAAGCCCCAGGCCAATAAATCTTGCCCCATGTGGCGGTGCAGAGCCCGGACGCCCTCCGGATCGTTTTGCTGGGCCAGTGTGAGCGCGGGCTCAGCCATGTAGGGGAAGGCATCGGAGGGAAAGCGATTCACTCGGCCGCCTTCCATGTCCACGGCGATCCAGATGGGTTTGTCGCTGAGCGCCCTGATACTCTTCACAAAGGAAACGGTCTGTTCTTTGTCGGTGATGTTATCTTTGAAGAAAATAAAACCACCGACCGGGAACTCGTCATAGCGGGCCTGGGCCTCGTCCCCGGCGGGGAGCAGCGGCCCGTTTGTGATCGTTTCCGGCGTCACCAGGAAGAGTTGTGCCACCTTGCTCTCGAGCGTCCAACCGGCCAGCGGGTCGGGGCTAGGCGTCGGCGTGGGTGGAGGGGTAGGCGGATTACCGGGCTGTCGCAAGGCGCAGGCGTTCATCATCAGCAGCGGCATCAGTATGGTGAGCAAGCGGATGTGTTTCATTTCAGCGCTCCACAAGAAGGATGTTGGCATTCCATGGCATCAGTATACCACGTCGCGGCGTGTTGAGCCTTTTTTCCACAGGGGCACTTGCCACAGACGCAGCTGCCCGATATGATAGACTGGTAAGAGCATCCAGCCCCAACGGTTGGAGATGAGGAGAGTCTATGCAACTGACAGTTCGCCAGCGCGTCATGGCGTTTGGCAAGCAATACCGGGCCATCGATGGCCATGGCCGCCAGCTATATGAGATTACCTCGGCGATCCTGTCGCCGGAGCGGCGCAAGGAAGTGCATGACATGGATGGCCGGCTGCTGGCCTGGTGCGAGTGGCCGGTGATGACTGGCCACGCGGAGTGGGAGTGCGGAACCCTGCGCGGCGGGCTGGAGATTCCGTTCATGAGTTTCTCCCCGGAGTGGGAGATGAGCCCCGCGGGTGGGGACCACTACACGATGACGGGCGACATGCTGCGCCACAACTTCACCGTGCAGGGGCCGGCAGGCACCGTGGCAACTATCGCAAAGCGCTTCCTGGCCTTCACCGATACCTATGAGGTGGAGACGATCGACACCGGGTTCCCCATGGAGATGGCGCTGCTGTTGACGGCACTCATCGACCACAAGTACCATAGCGACAACGGCTGAGATGCATAGCGTCGGCAAGGCCGTCCACACTACAAAGGAGAGGTAGGAAGGCACTATGAAGCGCAGGATCGGCCTTTTAACCAGCGGTGGGGATTGCCCCGGCCTGAACGCCGCCATTCGCGGTGTGGCCAAGGCGGCCTATGAACTCTTCGATGCCGAACTCATCGGGTTTGGCAATGGCTACAAGGGCCTCATTGAGGGGGAATACCGGCAGATGGACCGGAGTGAATTCTCCGGCATCCTCACGCTGGGCGGCACCATTCTGGGCACTTCCCGCCAGCCTTTCAAGCTGATGCGCGTGGTGACCGACAACGTGGACAAGGTCCGCGAGATGAAGAAGAACTACGAGAAGCTGAAGCTCGACTGCCTGGTGACACTGGGCGGCAACGGCACCCATAAGACGGCAAACCTACTAAGCGAAGAGGGGCTCAACGTCATTGGCCTGCCCAAGACGATTGACAACGATCTGTGGGGCACCGACGTGACCTTTGGCTTCCATACGGCGGTGGACATTGCCACCGAGGTCGTGGATCGCATCCACACCACGGCGACGTCCCACGGGCGGGTCATGGTCATCGAGCTCATGGGCAACAAAGCCGGGTGGCTGACGCTCTATGCCGGGGTGGCCGGCGGCGCGGACATCATCCTGCTGCCCGAGGTGCCTTATGACATGGACAAGGTGACCGAAGCGGTGGAGGAACGGCGCAAGCGGGGCAAGAATTTCTCCATTCTGGCGGTGGCGGAGGGCGCCATGAGCCGCGAGGAAGCCGCCCTGCCCAAGAAGGAGCTCAAGGCCGTGCTGGAGGGGCGCACCATGCCCGTCTCCTACCGCATCGCCCAGGAGCTGCAGGCCCGCACCGGGGCTGAGACTCGCGTGGTGGTGCCGGGGCACATCCAGCGGGGCGGGTCACCTTCGGCCTACGACCGGGTGCTGGCCACCAAGTTTGGCGCGTTCGCGGCCGAGCTCATCAAGCGGGAGGAATACGGCACAACGGTGGCGCTCAAGGGTGATCAGGTTGTGGCCAACAAACTCATCGACATCGCCGGAAAGGGCAAGCTTGTGCCCGCTGGTCATGAGCTCATTCGCCTGGGCAAAGACATCGGCATTGCCTTCGGTGATTGAGGGCAGGAGCAAGGGTTGTCTACACACCGTGGCCTTCCGCTAAAACGGGAGCGCCTTTTGGCAGGAACGCACACCCCTCGTGTCAAAGCATGGGGGGACGACCAATAAAGGAGGAACCGACAATGGTCATTGGAACACTGGAGAAGAGCGCCCGGTACGAGGCGCTGCAGGCCGGCCTGGACAAGGCCTTCGCCTACATCCGCGCGTGGCAGAAGAACCCCCAGCCGGTGGGGCGGTACGAGATTGACGGTGACCGCATCTATGCCCTGGTGCAGGAGTATGACAGCGCCGAGCCGACGGCCAAGAAGTGGGAAGCTCACCGCAATTACCTCGACGTGCAGTTTGTGGCCGAGGGTCAGGAGACCATGTATTACACCCCCGCCGGCACGCTGGCGCAGAAGGGCGACTACATCCCGGAGAAGGACATCGTCTACTTTGAGGAAGGCCCCAGCACGGCGCTGCGGTGCCCGGCGGAGACCTTCGCTATCTTCTTCCCGGAGGATTTGCACAAGCCCGGCTGCCTGCTGGAGAGTGCGGGCAAAGTCCGGAAGATCGTAGTAAAAGTGAAGCTGTAAGCAGCCGGATTGATGGGGAAGCCCACTGCGTCAAGGCTATGACAGGAGGGCATCGAGCGCATGTGCTCGATGCCCTCCGTTGTTTCCGTACTCCGGGATGCTTCTTGGTATCACCGGCACCCAGCCTGCCTGCACTGTCCAGGCCAGAATGGAGGGTTGGGGTGGGGCACCCGATTGGCCGGGCAGAGCTTCTGATCCATCCCTCGTCGGCAACCGGGTAACAGCCCTGGCACAACCTGGTTTTGTGGTATACACTAGAAATAACGCGGCATGAGGAGTGGATCGACATGACGGCAAGGGAAATCGTGAAACGCCGGATGAGCCACATGGGAACCAATGAGACGCCGTACACGCTGGCAGTAGAGAGCGGCTTGGCCAAACGCCTGGCGGATCACTACGGCGGCGATGACTGGCAGGACAGGCTCTTGAAAACATACGTCGTCAGCTACCTGGAGGTGGACACGGTCCGCCTGCAGCCAATCGATGACGTCCATTCCCGGGATGCTCTGGGGGCCATCTGGCGGATGGACAAGCGCCCCTGGCACATGGAGGAGACCCCGTTGGCCGAACCCACGCTCCTGGGGTACGAATTCCCGTCCAGCGAGTCCTTTGTCAAGCCGATTCTGGAGAATAAACCGCAGGCGACCGAACGCTACAACGCGGACAACGAGCATTACCGCGTCATCAACATGGGTTGGGGCATCTTCGAAGCACTGTGGCGCATGCGAGGCTTTGAGAACGCACTTGCCGACCTGCTGCTGGAGGAGGAGTTCTGCTTTGAGGCCACCGAGCGGATAACGAGCCTCTATATGGATATGCTGCGTGCCTGTGCGGACGTGCCTGCCGACGCCTATCTGTTTGGGGATGACTGGGGTGACCAGCGCGGTGTCATCATGGGCGCGAAGACTTGGCGCAAGTACTTCAAGCCTTGTTGGGCCAGGATCTACGCGGAGGTACACCGGCAGGGCAAGATCGTGATGCAGCACTCCTGCGGTAGTATCTGCGACATCTATGAGGACCTCATCGAGATTGGCATGGACGTGCACGAGAGCGTGCAACCCGAAGCGCGGGGTATGGAGCCCTTGGGTCTGAAGGAACGGTTTGGGGGGCGGCTAGGCTTCTGGGGATGCCTGGGGAGCCAAGGCATCCTGACCCATGGAACGCCGCAGGAAATCCGTGCGGAGATATTCCGGCTGGCGGATATTTTCCATAAGGACGGGGGTTACATTCTTGCCCCCGCCAAGCCGCTGCCCGATGAGATGCCGCTTGAAAAGGCCATCGCGGTGATTGAGACTCTCCGAGACATTAACGGATAGGGCAGACGTGGATGGCATGCATAGGCGGCCAATCATCTCTCTCTCGTGATGAAAGGGAGAAGTTTCTTTTGGGCTATGGTCGTCAGTGCTGCCCAGTGCGTGCCGGAGAGCCAAGTAAACCACTGCCCCATTGCACGACAGCAAGAGGGGAGGCCTCAGTCGTCGAAGGCAATGGGCTCAGGCTGGGTGAGCTGGGTGTTGCACCGCAGGGCGTAGTTGTCGCTCATGCCGGCGATGTAGTCACACAGCAGGCGGGCGTCGTTGGCGCCTTCCCGGGCGTACAGGGTTGTCCGCTGCGCCAGATAGCGGCCAAAGGCGCGGTCACAGGGCAGGGGGCGCTCCTGCCAACCGGCGGGGTCACGGCCCAGTTCATCCAGCCCGCGTTGCAGGTGCTCGAACAACCCTTCCAGGATGCGGCGGCAGTACTGCTGATAGCGCAGCAGCCGTTCGTGGTTGTAGATGCGCTCATAGTTGAAGTCCTTGAGGTGTTGGAGCAGCGCGAACCGCCGGTCCGAGAAGCCCATGGCATGGGACGTCATCGACGTCTCAATGAGGTCAATGACCAGGGTGTTGATGATGGAGCCGTTGGTCTCGCCTAATTCCAGGCGAATGTCATCGGGCAGGTCATGCCGCTCAATAAGGTGGGCGCGCAGCGCGTCCTCCACATCCCGTCCAAGATAGGCAATGATATCGGCGAAGCGCACAGCGCAGCCTTCCCAGGTGGCCGGCGTCGTCAGGCCCTGGGCGGCCTTGTCCGCCGGGTCGATGAACCGCCCGTCAGGCTCCAGCCACTGCTTGAACACCTCCCCATTGTGGCAGAGGATGGCATCCCGCACGGCGAAGGTGAGGTTCATGCCCTGTCCGTCGGCCAGGCAGTCCACCACCCGCAGGCTGTGCGGCTCGTGCTGGAAGGGCCGCGGCAGTGCACCCTGGGTCAGGCTTTGCAGCACCCGCTCACCGGTGTGGCCGAAAGGTGCATGCCCCAGGTCGTGGCCCAAGCCCGCGGCATAGGCCAGCTCGCCATCCAGCGCCCAACCCTGGCGGGTCAGGCCCCGGCAGATGGTGGCGGCGATGGTCGCCACATGGAGCACGTGTTCAATGCGGGTGCAGATGTGGTCATTCTCCGGCGCAAAGAGGAACTGGGTCTTGTGCTTCAGGCGGCGGAAGGGCGTGGAGTGAATGATGGCCGTTTGGTCGCGGAAATAGGGGCCGCGCACGTCCTCGGGTCGCGGCTGTCGGCGGGTCGTCAGTTGGGCCTCCGTCAGCGGGTTTTGCATGGCGTCCTCCCGGCGGGCCATCGGTTGTTTCGGCCCTCGTTGTGTATAATAGTAGCAGAATCCCGGGCAAATGCAAGAAAAGGAGCGATGGAATGGAACGGTTGGAGCGGTTGAGGCGGCGGGTGGATCGCATCCTCCTGGAGCAGGACGACAACGAATTGCGCCACGATGGGTATGCCCATCTCTACGGCGTGTCGGTGACGGCGTCGCTGCTGGCGGCGCGTCGGGGGCTGGCGCAAGAACTCTGCGCCGCCGGCGGCATGCTGCACGACCTCTACACCTATGAAACCGGGGAGGAGCGCGACCACGCCCGGCACGGGGCGGAGATTGCCGCCTGCATGCTGCGGGCGATCGAAGGCTTCACCGATGAGGAAATCGACACGGTGGTGACAAGCATCCGCCGGCACAGCGACAAAGGCGAGGTGGATGGCCCCTACGACGAATGCCTGAAAGACGCCGATGTGCTGCAGCACTGGCTCTACGAGCCGGGCAAGAAGTTCAACCGTGACAAGGCACGCCGCCTGCGGGCGACCATGGCGGAGCTCGGGTTGGCAGGTGCGGTGAGGGAGGAAGAGTGAGCGGCGGGAAACGAGCCCGGTGACGGTCAGTCCGTTACTCCCTTCCAGAAACAAAAAGCCGTCCTTCCGGGCGGCTTTGTTGGTGCCGTTATTCTTCTTCGTTGGCCTTAGCCACGGCGATGATGACGTGGCGGTAGGGGTCGTCACCCTCCGACCAGGTGCTGATGCCATCAAAACCCTGCAACGCCGTGTGGATGATGCGCCGCTCGTAGGAGTTCATCGGCTCCAGCTTCTGCTTCTGGCCGGTCTGAATGGCCTTCTCCGCCAGGTGGTTGGCCAGACGGGTCAGGGTTTCCTCCCGCCGGGCGCGATAGTTGCTGACGTCCAACGATACGCGGTAGTAGGTTTCACTGTCATGGCCCTGGGGGTTCACAACCAGGCCCGTCAGCAGCTGCAGGGCGTCCAGGGCGTCGCCGTGGTGGCCGATCATCGGACCCACGTTTTCGCCATCCACCCGAATGGTCATGTTCTCGCCTTCCTCCTCCACCTGTATGGTGGGTTCGGGCAGGTCCATCAGTGTCGCAACCCGCTTGAGGAAGTTGACCGCCACGCTGGCAGGCGCACTCATCTTCTCAATCTCGGTCACCTTGACCCGGGCAAGCTTGGCGCCGATGCCGAGGATCCCTCGGCTGCCTTCGTCCAGCACCTCAATGTCCACACGGTTGCGGTCCAGACGCAGTTGCTTGAGGGCGGCGGCAATGGCGTCCTCGGTGGTTTTGCCTACGCATTCAACCGATTTCATCGATGCTTATTGACCTCCCTTAGGGTTGTTTTTCTGCTTGTAAGCGGCTTTGCGTGCCTTCTGCTCGGCAATCTCAGCCTTTTTCTCCTCCAGCAGCCGTGCTTCCTCAGCGGCACGAATTGCCTCCACTTCTGCCAGCTTCTTCTGCTTGCGCGCCCAGTAACGGTCCACAGCGTAGTAGATACCCATGGACCAGAGGTTGCTGGTGATCCAGTACAGACCGAAGACGGAGTTGGCGGTGGCGGTGAAGAAGAGAGACATGAGCGGGAACATGTACTGCATGACCTTGGTGTTCATCATGCCCTGCTGCTGGGGGGCGGGGGTGGCGGGCTGGGCGGGCATGGTCATCTTGGTCATGAAGAAGCTGGACAGAGCCGAGAGGATCGGCAGGATGAACCAGCCGTTGTAGACGTTCTTATATTGCTCCATCAGCCCGGCAAACACCTGGTTGTAAGATTCCAGCGTGATGCCAGCCGCCTTGAAGGAACTGAAGCGCTCCACCATTTCATAGGGTGGAATGACCGTGGAGTTGAGCCCCAGGAAGGTGCCGAAGGTGTCGGGCTGCCAGACGTTGCGAACCCAGAAGAAACTCTCCAGCACCGGGGTGCCGCCATCTTTGACAAAATTGTAGAGGTTGAGGATCTCGTGGCCGGCGAGGTTCTGCAGAGCGCCGAAGAACGCAAAGAACAGCGGCAATTGAATCAGGCTGGGCAGACACCCCGAGAAGGGGCTGACGCGCTCCACCTTGTAGAGCTCCATCGTTTTTTGTGCGGCCTTTTCCTTGTCGTTCTTGTACTTCTCGTTGATGGCTGCAATTTTTGGCTGCAGCGCGGTTGTCTTCTTCATGGAGATCTTCTGCTTGATGTCCAGCGGCAACAATACCCCGCGGAACAAAATGGTCAGCAGAACGATTGACCAACCGTAGCTGGGGACAAAAATATGAATCCAGTCCAGCAGGACTTTGAATACTTCGCTGACTGCCTTGATGGGGCCCCAATCGTACATCTCAGGTCTCCTTTTATTGGTGCTTGGAGCAGTGCGTGTGGTGTGTGGGAAGCTCGGGCACCGGGTCGTACCCGCCGGGGAACAGGGGATTGCAGCGCAGCACGCGCTTTATTGCCATCCACCCACCCCGGGTTGCCCCGTACCGGGTGATGGCTTGGGCAGCATAGTCGCTGCAGGTGGGCAGATACCGGCAAGCCGGCGGCAGATTTGGCGATAACTGCCGCTTATACCAACCCAGAAGGGCCAGCAGGAGCCTTTGCACGTCGGTTTGGTCCTTTCAACAATCCACTGCGGTTGAGAAGGTCCGTCATGGCGGCCTCCAATGTGCGGTAGTCGGCGTCCGCCGCCGCACCCCGTGCCACAAAGACCAGCAGATGCCCGCCGGTGATACCGGGCAGATACCCACGACAAGCCGCTCGTAGCCGCCGCTTGATGCGGTTGCGCACGACCGACTTGCCAACCTTCTTACTTACGGAAAAACCCACCCTCAAGCTGCCGGGCGGGCCTGATTTGGCGTATACCAGTGAAAGCGTGCGGTTGGCGCAGGACCGGCCTTTGCTGTACACGTATTTGAATTGCGCGTTCTTTCGAAGGCGGTACCTGGCGCTGAGCAAGACGCTTCCTCCTGTGTGCATGGTGGAGGCCCGGGCACAAACTGCAAAGGCCGGTTTTGGCCGGCCTTTTTGCTGTGCGGATTAGGCAGTAAGCACCTTGCGGCCCCTGGCCCTGCGGCGGGCAAGTACCTTGCGGCCATTCTTGGTGGCCATGCGCTTGCGGAAACCGTGTTCCATCTTGCGCTGTCTCTTCTTAGGCTGATATGGTCTGACCATCGTCGCTACCCCTTTTCTTGTTGTGACGCCCAGGGTTCCTTGGCGACGAGGCCAAGCGTGCCTGAAGCATTTGCCATATCATTATAAAGGCGGCGTGTTGGGCTGTCAATAAAATCTTCACCCCGCAAGGCTGAAGAATGGCTTAAAACGATCGTTCCGTTGACAGGGATTGGATGGAACCGGTATACTTGTGCCAAACGATGGAAAGAGGTGGCGTTGTATGTTTGAGCGGAACGCCGCGAAGGCGGCTGACAATTGAATTACCGTTCCCAGACAGCTCTTTCCCGCCCATAAGGCATGAAACGCGCGGCTGCTGTCGCGCTTTTTTGTTGCCCAAAACCGGCCGGAGGCACTGCCTTCGGCTTTTTGCGTGGAATGGGCAGAGCGGTGCGAGGTGACATGCTGTCCCTTGCGGCACCCCAATGATAGCCGGACGCAATCGTCGTCCTCCCCCAATGGTGATAGAAAGGATTGATATGAAATGATGAAGAGCAATGCAACATACGAACGGAATGAACACCGCCGGACACAACGGAATGAGAACGCAATCGGCGTCACCGTGGAGCTGGCCGATGGCAAAACACACCGCCAGCGATGGAACTGGAACAGGAGAAAGCGATGATGTGGGAAAGACTGGAACGAACCCTTCGAGGAAATACGGTGCGAGACGGACAGAAGAAACGCACCACTCCCTTTGGAACAAAGAAAGGAAGTTACCGCATTGAACGAATGCATCATACAGTATGGTTGGAACGAGCACTGGCAGGCGCGGTGGCGCGAGTTGCCCGATGAGGGGCTTAGCCCTGCCCGTGTGACGGGCCGCTGGCGCGGCCAGTGGGAGGTCGCCTACGAGGGCGGCCTGGCACTGGCGGGCATCACCGGCCGCCTGCGGCGGGACCTGCCCGAGGATTTCTACCCCGAGGTCGGTGATTTCGTTGGCGTACGGGTGGAGAGCGGTACCGTCCTTATTGCGGCGCTGCTGCCCCGGCGCACCGCGCTGCAGCGGCACATGGCCTTCTCGGTGTCGGGCCGGCAGGTCATGGCCGCCAACGTCGACGTGGCCTTCGCGGCCATGGCGCTGGACCGGGACTACAGCCCCGCCCGGCTGGAGCGCTACCTCATTGCCATCACCGAGGGCGGTGTCAAACAGGTGGCGCTGCTCACCAAGGCCGACCTTTGCTCCAACGTCTGGGGCAAGGTCTACGGCCTCATGGACCAGTTCCCCGGGGTGGACGTCGTACCCGTCAGTGCCCTCACCGGCGAGGGGCTGGAGGGCGTACGCACCCACCTGGGGCCGGGCCGCACGGCGGTGGTGTTGGGGGCCTCCGGCGCGGGCAAGAGCACGCTGCTCAATGCCCTTTTCGGCGAGGAAGTGCTGCGCACCGGCGCGCTGCGCTCTGACGGAGTGAAGGGAGCGCATACCACCACCAACCGCCAGATGGTATGCCTGCCCGATGGCACGCTCTTCATCGACACCCCCGGTATGCGTGAGCTGGGCCTGGTGGGGGAGGGTGACGGCCTCACGACGGCCTTCGCCGACGTGGAGGAGCTGGCGGAGGGATGCCGCTTCCGCGATTGCCGGCACGAACAGGAGCCGGGCTGTGCCGTGCAGCAGGCTGTGGCCGAAGGGAGGCTCGACCCCCACCGGCTGAAGCGCTACCGCAGCCTGCAGCGGGAGATGGCCCACGAGGCCAAGAAGGCCGCCTACCGCCTGAACCACATTTCGTCCCGCCGGCCCGACCGCGCGCGGGAGCGGTAGCCTTTCGCGTCTGGCTGGTCGTGGCCTTCGGCCACTGCTCGCCCATGCTGCCTGGCCGCTGTGGCGACAGCCGCGATTCATACAGCTTGTTCTCGCTATGACCAGATCGGTCGCCGCACATGTCGCCGACCGATCTCTAATTGTAGCTTTCATGCGGGTTTCTATGAAGACGTTGCACCTTCGGGTGGAATTTTCACTTCTGCTCGTGTTAACCCTGACTTTCCTCCCGCCGAATGAATCGGCGGGAGGTTCTTCACCCTTTGCTCGTTCTAGGGGTATAGACACTCTAAACGCCCGGCGCTTCAGCGCCGGGCGCTTTTCATTTTGGGTTCCCAGAGCACTATTACGCTTTGTCTGTGGAAAGGCTCTCGCCGCACTGTGCCAAAATGCCTTCCACAAAGGCCGTCTTGGCGTCGGTGTAGGCGGCTCGGTCGTTGCGGTAGCATTGGGCAAGCTCCTGTTTGAGCCGTGCGTAGTCCGCCGACGCCTCGGGGTGGGCGCGCAGGTAATCGCGGAAGGCGAGGTGGCGCAGCAGCGCCACGCTGTCCCGCGGGGAGCAATACAGGTGGCAGGTCATATAGCCGCTCTCGGGCGGCTGGCGGAAGGCCTCCCGCCCTGGGATGCCCAGGTCGCCCTCATGCTCGTATCCCAGTGAAGCCAGACGCTCCACGATGGCGGGCAGGTCGGCACAGCTCTCCATTACCATGTTGATGTCCAGAATGGGCTTGGCCGCCAACCCCGGCACTGAGGTGCTGCCGATGTGCTCAATGGCTAGCACCAGGCCGCCCAGGCAGTCGGTCAGGGCCTGCCGCAGGCGCTCAAACTCGGCGGGCCAGGCGGGGTCATAGGGAACGATGACAATGGGATCGGGCATGTTGGCCTCCTTCTTTGCTTGTAACAGTCGTACCAACGGCGCAAATATGATAGTATAGCCAAAGACGCGGCCCCGCAAGGGGCTGCGTGGAATGAGAGCATAACCTCTGACGGTACAGGAGGCACCCATGGAGATTCGCCCACCCGAATTGCCCCACGACCTGATGGACACGCCCGATGGCGAGGGCGTCATCCGCGCGGCGCTGGCCGCCGGGGAGGATTGCGAGGGCCTGCTGCTGCGCCAACAGACCCTGGCGCTGGAGAGCGGCAAACCCACCCGGCTGGAGCTGCGGGGCTGCCGGTTGGAGGGGTGCACCCTGACGGCCGTACCGGGGTTGCTGTTGGATTTTGTGGACGTGGAGCTTGTACGGTGCGACCTCTCCAATCTCAACCTCTACAAAGGGTCGCTGCTGCGGGTCCGCCTGCGGGATTGTAAACTATTGGGTGCCAGCTTTGCTGAGGCGTCACTGCAGCATGTGACGATGGAAAGCTGCCTGCTGCGGTATACGAACTTCACCGGCAGCCGCCTGCAGCGGGTGGCGCTGACGGCCTGCGACCTTACTCATGGGGCGCTGGAGAACTGTAAGCTCAAGGACTTCACCCTGACCGACTGTGACCTCACGGCGGTGGAATGCTCGTTCACCTCCCTCAAGGGCGTGGATTTGCGCTCCTGCGTGCTGTCGGGCTTGGCAGCCAGCGCAGGTGACCTGCGCGGAGCCATCATCGGGGTGGAGCAGGCCATCGACCTCGTGCGCCTGCTGGGCGTGGAGGTGCGCTAGCCAGCCTCATCACCCCGCACACCCGCCTCCCCGCGGACATAGGATGAACCGGGGGGGATTTCATGAATTCCACGGTGATCAAAGGTACACTGCGGGAGCAGTTGACATACCAGGGCGTCCTCATGGTGGACGTGACCATCGATTACCCGGTGATGACCGGGGGAGCCTATGAGGGCGGCCGGCGGGAGTTTAACCGCCATTATGTCCGGCAGGCACGCGCACTGGTGCGGCACGCACGGCTGAACCTGCTGCCTGAGGCCATTGCCCAATACCGGGACGCACTGGCCAATGGGTTTCCGTTCCATCCCTATGCGCTGGTGCAAACCTTTGAGGTTACATATCATGCCGGTGTTCTGATAAGCCTGTTCCTGGATGAATACGAGTATACTGGCGGGGCCCATGGCAACACCATACGGGAGGGTAACACCTGGGACCTGCGACGCCGGCGCATGTTGAAACTGCACGACCTCTTCCGGCAGGGCTACGACTACCGCGAGCCCATCCTGCAGGTGGTGGCGCATGAGGCCCACCGCCGCCAAACGAGCGGTGAGGTAGACTATTTTGAGGGCTTGGATGAGAACCTGCTCGAATACTTCGACGAGGATAACTACTATCTGACCTATGGGGGGTTGGCGGTGTTCTACCCGCTCTACACCATTGGGCCCTATGCCATCGGCATTCAGGTGTTCGTGGTGCCCTACGGGGTCTTTGGCAGTAACCTCGTGTATCCGCTCTTCTCCCTGGCATAGGGGCCGCGCCTGCCGCCGGCCGCCCAGGGAGCCGGCCGGCAGGAGGGGAGGAACCATGAAACTGTTGTTGTGTTATCTTGTTGTGTTGAACGGTGTGGCCCTTGGCATGGTGCGGGCGGATAAGCTGCGTGCCATTTCCAACGCCTGGCGAACGCCGGAGCGCACCTTCCGGGTGTTGGCGGTGCTGGGCGGCGGGCTGGGGGTGTTGGTGGGCTTCCAGCTCTTCCGTCACAAGACAAAGCACCGGGCGCTCATGGCCTCGGTGCTGCTGCTGACCCTGGCAAACGCCGCCGCGTTGGGTCTATTGCTGTTTTTGCTGTCCGGCTGACTACTGAAAGAGCGATGTCAGCAGGTTTACGAGCGGCAGCACGGCGATGGGGAGAAAAATGGACGGCAATATGTCCGCCACTTTGATCTGCTTGATCTCGATCATCGTCAGGCCCAGCGCCATCAGCGCCACGCCGCCGGCAGCGGCCATTTCGGGCACTACGGCCATGTCGAGCACATTCGACAGCGCCGACGCCCCCAGTGCGATGGCCCCCTGGTAGAGAAGCACCGGTACCGCCGCAAAGAGCACCCCCACCCCCATGGTGGAGGCAAAGAAGATCGCCGTTACCCCGTCCATCACGGACTTGAGGAACAGGACAGTGTGGTCGTGCTGCAGCCCGCCCTGGATGGACCCGGTGATGGCCATCGCCCCCACGCAGTAGAGCAGTGTGCAGGTGGTGAAGGCCTCGGAGAAGCGGCCGCTGCCCACGCGCATATGGCTCTGCAGCCAGTCGCCAAAGTTGCCCAGCCTGTCGTTCAAGCGCAGAACCGTGCCCAACAGTGTACCCAGGATGACGCTGATGATGACGACAAGCACCTGCTGGCTATCGAGAATGTAGGACACCCCCAGGGCGAACACCACCAGCCCCAGCGCCCACAGCAGGGCCTGCATGTATTTCTGCGACAGCCCCTTGCGGAACAGCAGCCCGATGGCCCCCCCCGCTA
>JAEYRA010000193.1 GCA_023409755.1 Bacillota bacterium | reverse complement strand
GGCGCGAAAGGCAAGCCGACGGGTCGATGGACTGGATGCGTAGCCAGGCGGCGCGGCTGCCCAGCGCGCGCAGTTCCTCCTCGCTCGTCACGCCCACTTCGGTGAGCTTCTGGGCGGTGTTCGGGCCGATGTTGGGCAGCTTGGCAAGGTCGCTCATGGGCACCTCTGCGTACTTTTTGTTCAGTATAGCATAGCGGTGCCGAACGGAACAGAGGAGGGCCGTTGCCGCGTCGCCGGTTCCGTGGTATGCTTTTTGCAAATGGGGAGGAACTTCCAATGCGCAAGGTGTTGCCGATTCTGTTCCTTCTGCTGGCGCTGCTGCTGGCGGGGTGCCCAGCCCAGCCCGCCCTCATCTTGGAGGATGTAGGCTCCCTGGATGACTTCACCGTGGAGGGCGATCAGGTTTCTTTCCCTTGTGGGTTGGCCGTGCGCAACCTCACCGATGGGCCGGTGTCATTCACCGTGTGCGCCATAGATGAGGAAGATGCGCAGGGCGGCTTGCTCGCCGGTGCGGCCTTGCAGGCACTCGACGCCGATGGCAACGTGGCCGTCTTCACCGTGCAGGCTGGGCACGAGCCACAGATCGTGGAGGTCACGCTGGTGGGTCGGCACGGCACAGGGGAACAGAAGTACGACCGCGAACTGCCGGGCACGATCTTCCTGACGCCCATGGGGGAGGGCGAATAGATGGGCTGGGAGACCAACTCCCGCTCTCATCAAGAGACGGGGGAGGACGACATCCGCCAGGCCCATGCCTTCTGCGGAGGGCACCGGGCGCAGCTTCTGCAGGATGAACGCTGCGGGTGCTTCTATTGCCTGCACATCTTTTCTCCCATCGAGATCACTGATTGGATTGACACCGATGGAGTTACGGCCTTGTGTCCCCATTGTGGGATTGACGCCGTGATTGGGGAGAGCTCGGGATACCCCGTCACGGCCGAGTTTCTGCGGCAGATGCGGCGGTACTGGTTTGAGGAGGCCTGAAGGCCTGAGCCGGAGCGGCCCTACACGGAAATTCTTTGCGCGGTGTTGCCTGGTTCTCCGGTGATCGAGTAACCCATACAACGCAACGGGCCGTTCCCCGGCAGGGGAGCGGCCCGTGTAAGCTTTGGTTGGTTATTCGCCCTTACACCGCGCAGGCATCGCTCAGCAGATGGTCGAGCAGCGCGGAGAGGCTGCAGGTGGCGGCGCAGCAGAACTTATCCGCCGCGCCGTAGTAGACGTACAGCGTGTCGCCCACAATGACGTTGCCGCAGGGGAACACACACCCGTTGTAGTAGCCCTGGGTTTCGTAGTCGAACTCCGGCTCCATCAGCCAATCCTTGGTGCGCGCCAGGATTTTCGTGGGGTTGTTGAGATCCAGCAGCAGTGCGCCCACGCGGTAGGCATCGTCCCGTTTATCCACCCC
Organism: Bacillota bacterium; assembly: GCA_023409755.1. Classification (GTDB taxonomy): domain Bacteria; phylum Bacillota; class Clostridia; order Christensenellales; family UMGS416; genus JAEYRA01. Next base: position 2,138 of record JAEYRA010000193.1, on the reverse strand, counting down.
GTGGTAGAGGAACAACCACCCCCGGTCGGTACGCAGGGGCGGTGCGCTGCCGCCGATCTTCTTACTCTCCCACCCCTGCGTGCCGGTGGCCAGCAGCCGGTAGTCACGCCACTCCACCAGGTCGTCGCTGGCGCTCACCCACATGCTCGGCATGTCGCAGCCATAGCCCGGGCCAAACCAGTCCATCGGGCGGGAGATCATCCAATACCGCCCGGCGATCTTTTCGGGGAAGAGGATGGCGTCGCGGTTGTCCACGCGGCTGTCGGTCATGCGGCCCAGCTTCTTCCAATGTACCAGATCCTCGGAAATGGCCAGGTGGGTCACCGACGCGTTGCTGTTGAGGTAGGCGGGCCCCGGTTCGGCGGTGAAGCCCAGGTACTTGTGCTCCGGCAGCCAGTATTGCCCCGGCAGGAACGTGCGCGAAGCGTAGGTGAGGTAATAGAACTTGCCCATTTTGACAAGGCGCGGGTCCTCACACCCACCGGCGTCGGGGCCAATGGGGTCGGGGCTCAGCACCGGTTCGTCGCTGCAGCGGGTGAAGTGAAATCCATCGTCGGAGACGGCCAACCCCAAGCGGATGGTGTGGCCCACATCGTGGCCGGCTGCGCGGTACAGCAGCCAGAATCGTTCCCCGTCATGCACGGCGGCAGGGTTCAGGGTGCATAAATCCTCCCACGGATGATCCGGGTGGGCAGACAGAATGGGATTCCCCTCATATTTCGTGAACTTCATGGTAAGCCTCCTGCTTTTGTGTCAGCTTTGTCAGCATAACAGGGGTTTCCGAGTCTGTCAATTTGCGTTGTAGATTGGCCAGACAAAATGGATCGCAGGCAATGGAGGAGCCGGTTGTTTCGTTGCCGGGGGGAGCATTGCGACACAGGGTGACCGCTGGAAACGCAAAAGGCCAACACTGGTTGCCGCGCTAGTAGGCGAGGATCTCATGGCCGGTCTCAGTCACCAGCACCATGCTTTCCCATTGTGCCGATGGCTTGCCGTCCACCGTACGAATCGTCCAGCCATTGTTTTGATCCTCATAGACGCCCGGCGACCCCATATTTACCATGGGCTCAACGGTGAAGATCATGCCCGGAACCATCAGCATCCCGGTGCCGCGTTTTGTCACATAGCCGACGTAGGGTTTCTCGTGGAATTCACAGCCGATCCCATGGCCGCCAATCTCCCGTACGATGGAATACCCGTTCTCCGCCGCATGCTCGTTGATGGCCGCACCGATGTCGCCCAGCAAACCCCAGGGACGCACCTGCTCAATTCCCCTGTCCATGCACTCCTTTGCCACCCGTACAAGGCGCTGCGTGCCGGCTGGCACCGCCCCAAGGCTGAACATGCGGGACGAATCAGAGAAGAAGCCCTTGTAGACGGTGGACACATCAATGTTGAAAATGTCGCCGTTTTTGAGGACTCGATTGTCATTGGGTATGCCGTGGCAGACTTCATTGTTCACCGAAACACACACACTGCGCGGAAAGCCGTGGAACCCAAGAGGGGCGGGTTTACCGCCGAGCGCCAGTGTTTTTTCGTGGATCAGGCGGTCAATGTCACCGGTCGTGATGCCATCCGCAATCTGGCGGGTGATGTCATCCAGTATGGCAATGTTGACTTTACCGCTTTCACGGATAAGCTCAATCTGCTTGGGGGTCTTGAGAATGTTTTTGGGCGGTATATGGTAACCTTGTGACCGATAACGTCTCAGCGCCTGGGTAATGCTATCGTCCATGACATGCCGTTTCCTCTCGATTTCTCTTTCTACACTCCGTGGGGGAGCAGCCGTACTCCGCCAGAAAGGCCCTGGTCAGCGCCTCGTGGCACGAGTACCCACAGTGCAAGGCGATGTCAACAACCCTGGTGTCGGTGTCTCGCAGTAGCTTCGCCGCCGCCTCCAGTTTGGCTCTCGCAATGTACTTCTTGATGGTGATGCCGACATACCCCTTGAACTGGGTGGAGCAATAGTACGGCGAGTAGCCAAGACGGTTCGAAATGTCCGCCAATGTCGGGTTTTCCAACGCGTTGTCATTGACCCATGAGACCATGGATTGCAAAGTTTGAGCCGACACACAGACACCTCCCTGCATTGGTATGATAGCCGTTTGTGATTCGTGGTGCTTGACATGAATTGCAGT
>JAEYRA010000184.1 GCA_023409755.1 Bacillota bacterium | reverse complement strand
AGGTACTCACGCGCCATCTCGGTGCCCTCGGGCGCGATGGGGTGCACCAGCGTCAGTGCCACCCGCACGCTGTGGAAGGCGTCGAGGAGCGTCTGCCGGCGCAGGTCGTCGTCGCCCTCGGTGTCAGCGCGACGCATGGCATCGGCCCACCGCTTGTTGATGGCGCGGATGAACGTATCGAGCAGGTTCATCACTTGGTGCAGCTCGCACCGGTGCATCAACCGCTCATACTCCAGAATGCAGGCGTCGGCCTCCTGGCGCACGGCGTCGGAGACCTCCCCCGCCGGCAACCCGCCGTCGTAATACTTCTGGGTGGTGTAGAAGCAGGAACGAATGGCGCGGTTGAGCACGTTCGTCAGCAGGTTCCCTTCCTTGAGCACCGGGTCGGCCTGCCGGGGGTCGGCTTTTGGGTTCAGGGGCTTGGGCTTGAACCCCACGCTGCGGATGCCCAACCCCAGCCCCAGGAAATGGGCGCGAAGCTGCTCGGCGGTGTAGTAGTTCAGCAGCTCCCCAGCCATGGGCGGCTTGACCGCGCCGCTGGAGCTGGCCTTTTTATCGAGGAACAGCAGGTGGTTGTTGACGATAAGATCGGGCAGCTGCAGCTCGCCCTCGGTTGGGTCGGCCACCGGCTCCGGCCCCTGCTGGGCCAGGAACATGGCCATCTCCGCCGGGCCATAGAAGTAGGCATTGTCCTGCCCGATGAACTGGAAGACCTTCGCGTCCTTGCTGCACCACCAGCGGCGCCAATTCTCCGCCCGCTCGCCCCGGGCTTCCAGCGCGGCCATGGTGAAGGAGATGGGTGCCCAGAGCGACTCCGGCCACACCCAGACGGTCAAACCCTCCAACCCCTCCAGCGCCGGGGCCGGCACGCCCCAATCGATGTTGCCCGTGAGGCGGAAGGGCACCAGCGTCTTGCCGGTGCGGAAGCGCACGCCGGCGGCAGCCAGCTTCTCACAGGCGGTCTCACGCTGGGCCAGCGTCTCAAAGGCGAGGGTGACAGAAGGCTTGCCGGCTTCCTCCAGCAGGGCGTGGGGCGGGAAGGACGGCCGCAGGGGCTCCACATCCTCCATGAGCTCACGCTTCACGTGCACCACCGGCTTCTCCAGGAACTCTGCCATGCTCTTGACGGCAAAGGGGCGGCTGGTGGAGCGGGCAGCGAAGTCGGGCAGCCACTGCTCCAGCAGGCTCTGGAAGCTCTCCAGCTTGAAGTACCAGTTGACGACGTCGCGCATCTCAGGTCTCTGGCCGGTCAGGGTGCTGCGGGGCTCGATGAGGTCGGCGGGCATGTACTGGTGCCCCAGGGAGCACTCGTCAGCATAGCCCCGCTCAGACGAGCAGCCGTCGATGGGGCAGCGGCCCACGACCTGCCGGCCATTGAGGAACACGCCCCGCTCGGTGTCGAAAAACTGAGAGGTCGTGAGCTTCACGAGGTGCCCCTTCTCATAGAGGCTGGTGATGAAATCCAGCGACAGCTGGCGGTGCAGCTCGCCGGTGCGGCCCAGTGCCGACGCGCCAAAGATTGACGGCTTCACCCCATAGGCGTCCAGTACGTCCTTCTGCCGCCGGTGGTAGTGGGCCACATATTCCTCCAGCGTGCCGTCAAACTCCCCCGCCTCACGAGCCTTGCGCCAGCTTTCCAGAATGGGCGAGCCGTAGCAGTCGGTACCGGAGACGAAAATCACGTTCTCCGCCCCGATGCGGTCGCGGAGGAACCGGGCGTAGGTGTCGGCGTGCACAAAGACGCCGCCGATGTGCCCCAGGTGCAGATCCTTGTTGCCATAGGGCATGCCGCCGGTGACGACCGCCCGCTTGGGGAAGGCCGGACGTGCCGCCCCATTGGTTTCATTGCAGTTGCACATTGTCACTCTCTCCTATCCGTAGGGTGAGCCTAGCCACCCATTTGATGCACACAAAAAAGCCCCCGCGCCCAGGCCTTGCCTGGGGACGAGAGCTTTGCTTCGTGGTACCACCCCGGTTCGCCGACGCCTCGCGGTGTCGGCCTTTGCGTACGCCGCCCACGGGGCGGGATACGCCGGCACGGTAACGGGTGCGACCGTCGCAGCCTAACCCACCGGGGTGGGGTCGGTGCGCTGCTCCAAGGCCTGTTCGGTTCGCGCCACCCCGCCCATTCTCAACACCGGGGCTCTCTGTGGGGGCGTTGACGGACCTACTGTCCCTTATCCTCGCGTTTGCGCGTTGGTTGTGCCTATTATAGCCACCGATTGTCGGTTTGTAAAGGCATTCTCATTTCCGCAGCAGCCGCATGTGTAGGGCTACAATACTTCATGGACAACAGGAGAAGGAATAAGGTATACGGAACAACTCCTCGGGCGGGGCACGCCCTCGTCACACGGTTTCGGCGTTTTATGGCATTTTGCCTTGCTCTTCGGGCTTGCATAAACCCCCGGGACCCCCAAAGAAACGAAAGAATGCATCTTCGTTTTTCGACGCTCTCTCCGTCGTCTCATTCTTTCGTTTTAACTAAAGCACAGCGCAAAGCCCTGTATAACCAACTTCCCCCTCGCCCAAGTCCATGGGAGAAGGGGGTGGGGGTGAGGGTTGCAGCGGAAGCAGTGCAGGAATATTTACTCAGAAAGCATGGATAGGCAGGGAAAAGCCTCTCCTACCCCGCTGCCCTCACTGAACGCAGTATCCCCGGCATATCCTGCCTCATGTTTTGATAGGTTGAGTACTCCGGGGAATCCTCGAAATACGTCACGTCCGTGGGCAGGCCATAGATGTAGGTGGTATCACCAATTTTAAACTCCACCGCCTCATCCAAAAAACTGCCGTCATCTTCAGCGGTCTTTTTCA
>JAEYRA010000022.1 GCA_023409755.1 Bacillota bacterium | reverse complement strand
ACGAGGAGAACGGCGGCTTTGTGGCCAAACATCACCCCTTCACAAGCCCCATGGATGAGGACCTGCCTCTGCTGGAGACGAACCTGGCCGCGGTGCGTGCCAAGGCTTATGATATGGTGTGCAACGGTGATGAGATTGGCGGTGGCAGCATCCGTATCCACGACCGTGCCTTGCAGGAGCGTATCTTTAAGGCCCTCAATTACACCCCCGAGGAAGCGCAGGCCAAGTTTGGGTTCCTGCTCAGTGCTTTCAAATACGGCGCACCGCCCCATGGCGGCCTGGCCTTCGGGCTGGACCGGGTGACCATGACGCTGGCCGGGGTGGACAGCATCCGTGACGTCATCGCCTTCCCCAAGGTACAGAGCTCCGCTTGTCTCATGACCGACGCGCCCTACACCGTGGACGAGAAGCAGCTGCGTGAGCTCTCCATTCGTGTCGATCTGCCCCAGGAGTAGAAAAACAACACAAGCATAAAAAAGAAAGGCGGTTCTGCGGACCGTCTTTCTTTGTCGGTAACGACTGCAGTTTACTTGGAAGTCGTGGTAGCTGACGGCGACGCTGCCGCCGAACCGGCCGGAGAAGCCGAGGCTGACGCTGCCGCTGACATCGTAGCTGCGGGGCTCAACGAGGGGGAGACTACCGGTGAGGGCGACGCAGTCGGCCTGAGGGTAATTTCCAAGGTCGTTGCGGGGGTTGGCGTGGTGGTGTTGGCCCGGCACGCGGCAAAGGCCATAACCGTTAGCATCACCACTGCGACGACAATCAGGATCTTCTTGCTCATAATTCGTTTTTTCGCCTCCTTCTGAGCGTATTTTTTCCCATTGGCTGGCCAATATGATTGGAAAAATCTGTTTGGCGGTGCCAATGCAATAACACTTTTTCCAGCGGAAGGCGATCTTATGCATCACCGATTGGTTCGTAGTGCGGCCAGGCTTCCGTCAAAGGGCGGGAAGGCCACGCCGCGTTCGGTCACAATGGCGTGAATGAGATCAGCTGGCAGCACGTCAAAAGCGGGATTGTAGGCAGCAATGCCCTCTGGCGCGGTGCGCACGCCCATGGCATGTAACACCTCATCAGCCGGGCGGTGCTCAATGGGAATATTCTCGCCATTTCGCAACGAAAAATCTACCGTAGAGAGCGGCGCGGCCACGAGGAACGGGATGTCGTGGGCTTTCGCCAGGATGCCCAGTGAATAGGTACCCACCTTGTTGGCCGTGTCGCCGTTGGCGGCAATACGGTCAGCGCCTACGATCACCTTTTGCACGTGGCCGGTCTTCATGAGCCAGCCAGCCATGTTGTCACACAGCAGTGTCACAGGGATGCCGTCCTCATGGAGTTCGGTGGCGGTGAGCCGTGCGCCCTGCAGGTAGGGTCGGGTCTCATCGGCGTATACATGAATGCGCTTTCCAGCTTCCCAAGCGGCACGTACCACCCCCAGCGCCGTGCCGTAACCCACCGTTGCCAGTGCTCCTGCGTTGCAGTGGGTCAGGATGCCGTCACCGTGCGCAATCAACGCGTTCCCATGCCGCCCGATGGCGCGGCAGCTCTCCACATCCTCCCGCTGGATGGCCAGAGCTTCCCGCTCCAACCGCTCCACCAACGCCATATCCGGTGTTTGCCTGCCCGCCAGAGCCCTCATGCGGTCCACCGCCCACATAAGGTTGACAGCCGTGGGCCGTGCCTCGCGTATGACCGCGCAAAGGCTGGCAAAAGCCTCGCCATTCAGTCCGCCGCAAGCGCACTCAGCGGCCGCCAGCACTACACCAAAGGCCGCTGCCACGCCGATGGCCGGCGCGCCGCGCACCACCATGGCGGCGATGGCATCCGCCGTCTCCTGCGCTGTGTGGCACTCCCTGTAAACCAACTGTCCCGGAAGCAGTCGTTGATCCAAAAGAACCAGGGTACCCCTCCGCCATTCCACTGCCTGCATGGCCATGAACCTCCTGTGTGTATGTTCCACCACTGTACCACGGCGGGCATACCACTGCCAATCAGGAACCGGCGGGCTGATTTTGCGTCTAAAATGGTGTATACTGTTGCGGTGAATCCAACATGGGGCATGGTGATGAGATGAAAGTTGCGTTGCGAATGATCTGGTACACAGCGAAAGTGGCCCTTATGGTTCTTTCTGCGTTTGCCATACTGGCCGTGGTGTTTTTTGTGGCGATGGACTCTGCCAACGTCTACATCATCGTCACCGATGGCATGAAGGCCAAGGCAGATCGGGTTCTGCTGCAGGAGACTGACACCGACCTGAACAAATATTTCTCCAAGTCTTATCTGGATAGCATCAGCACCGATTTGGAGCCGGTGGAGAGTGACGAGTTTACCATCACCAACATTGATTACAATATTGGCGTGGAGTCCCTGTGGTGCCAGCCGTGGAAGAACACCGCCACCGTCACTGTGGTGGAGTCGATCCCCGAGATCGACTACGACGTGAGTGAAGACCTGACGGAGGAGGAGCTGGACGCGATGGAGCCGCCAACCTGGCCCCGGGCGCGCTACACGCTGAACCTGAAAAAGGAAGACGACGCCTGGCACATCGTGGGGGTGAAGAAGGCGGAGACGCTGCCGCCTGAGGCCACCCCAACGCCCGAGCCGTCTGAGTTTATCACGGCCTCGCCGGTGCCGACCGCCACGCCCACGGCCACAGCAACGGCTGCACCCACCGCCACCAAGAAGGACTGACATGAACATTGGTTCTGTGTTCATTGGCGGCAGGGCGTTTCTGGCCCCCATGGCCGGGGTATCCGATTTACCGTTTCGTGCGCTGTGTGCGGCGCAGGGTGCGGCACTCGCCTACACCGAGATGGTCAGTGCCAAGGGCCTGTTGTACTCACCGGAGCATTCAGCGGAGCTGTTGACCAACCAAGGAGGCCCGCGCCCCAGCGCCGCCCAGCTCTTTGGCAGTGAGCCTGAGCTCATGGCAGACATGGCTCTGCAGCACTGTGGGGAGCACGACATCGTGGACATCAACATGGGCTGCCCCGTGCCCAAGGTTGTGAAGAACGGGCAGGGGAGTGCCCTCATGACCCAGCCGGAGTTGGCCGAGCGCATTGTGCGGGTGATGAGCGAACGCCTGCCCCAGCCGGTCACTGTAAAGTTCCGCAAAGGTTGGGATGCGTCCAACGTCAACGCGGTGGAGTTTGCACAGCGAATGGAGCAGAGCGGGGCGGCCGCCGTGGCCGTGCACGGGCGCACCCGAGACCAGTTCTACGCAGGGAAGGCCGACTGGGACATCATTGCTGCCGTCAAGCGCAAGGTCTCCATCCCGGTCATCGGCAGCGGCGATGTGTTTTCTGGCGCGGACGCCATGTCCATGCTAAGGCACACCGGCTGTGACGCCGTCATGGTGGCCCGCGGTGCCCAGGGGAACCCCTGGATCTTTGCTGAAATCACAGCCCTTGCCGATAGCCGCTCCTTTATGCCGCCCACACTGGCCGAGGTGGCGCAGACCGCGCTGACCCACGCACAAGCCCTGCTGGCGCAGAAGGGGGAGCGCATTGCCGTGCAGGAGATGCGCAAGCACCTCTCCTGGTACATCCATGGCATACCGAAGGCCGCCCAGTCGCGCGGCGCGCTCAACGCTGTGGACAGCATCGAAGGCATTGCTCACTTATTGAACCGTATTGTGAACGGTGCGGATTTGCCCATCGGTTGATTTGTGCATCCATGACAGATGTGGTATACTTGGAAGAGTATGTATACTGCATTTGGAGAGTAGGACAGCATGGCGGCGGCAAAGGCAAAACAGAAGCAAAAACGGAAGAAGGCCGCCCGGCGGAAGAACAGCAACGCGGTGGAGATCGCGGCGCTGTTGTTTTTGGCGTTGGGTGTGTTTCTGGCGTTTGCGATCTTTACCGAATCGGTCGGTATCGTCGGTCAGGCCTCCAAGCTCTTCCTCTTTGGTCTCATGGGCGTTTTGGCGTATGCCACACCCGTTCTTTTCCTGGGGCTTGGTGTTTTTGTCATTTTCAAAGGCTTGGACGGCTTTGACTGGTTAGCTGTCCTCATCTGGAGCACGTTTGTGCTGTGCGGTATCGCGCTCTATCACGTGTTCTATTTGGATCAGTTGAGCCTTTCCAGCTTCATCGATTTCACCAACTCCTCCTTTGATTGGGGCCGGGAATCACTGTTGGGAGGCGGGGTGCTGGGCGGCGCCATCGTCTATCCCATTCATCTGTATTTGGGTGAAATTGGCACCATCCTGGTGTTGGCCTGCGCCATGGTGGCCATCCTGCTGCTGAACACCGGTCTGTCTCTGCGGTCGCTGGGCAGAAACGTGAAGGAATTCTCCGATACGGTGGTGGCCCGCCAGCAGGAGCGGCAGGAACGCCGGAGCCAGCAGAGCCAGCAACGGCTGTTCATCGGCCGTTTGGATGGGTACGAACTGGAAGAAAACCGCCAGAAGCCCGATCTGGCACTCCTCAACACCACGGAGTTTGAAACGCTTCCCAGGGAGGAGAAGGAGGACGCCCGTCCCATCCTGGGGTTTGATCTCTTTGACCCGCTGGATGAACTGAAGACCCTGCAACGCTCGCCCGAGCCCGAACCGGAGCCGGTGGCCGATGACGAGGAACTTCCGTTTTCCATTGAACTGGCAGTGCCAGACGACGACCTGCCGCCCGATTTACCCGCCATGCCGGTGGCCGCCAAGCATGCCGAGACGCCTGCTGCTGTTGCTGCTGTGTCCGCTGCCCATGAGGCCGTGGCGGATGCCACTCCGCCGGTATATCGCGTGCCCCCTATGGATTTGCTCACCCGTTCACCCAAGGTATTTGAGAACACGACCGAAGAAGTCACCAAAGGAGCTGCCCGGCTGGAAGAGACACTGCGCAGCTTCGGCGTTCAGTGCAAGGTCATCAACGTCAGCCGGGGGCCTGCCATCACTCGGTATGAATTACAACCCGCGCCTGGTGTTAAGATCAGCCGCATCGTCAATCTCTCCAACGACATCGCTCTCAGCATGGCTGCCATGGGCGTGCGCATTGAGGCACCCATCCCAGGTAAGGCCGCCATCGGGGTGGAGATCCCCAACGCCAACATCAGCACGGTAAAACTGCGTGATGTGCTGGAAAGCCCCGAGTTCCAGCGGGCCGAAGCGCCTTTGACTTACTGCCTGGGCAAGGACATCGCCGGCAAAAACGTCGTGGCGGATCTGGCCAAGATGCCCCATATGCTGATTGCCGGCGCGACGGGTTCGGGCAAGAGTGTGTGCATCAACACCATCATCATTTCCATCCTCTACAAGTCCTCGCCCGAGCACGTCAAGCTCATGATGATTGACCCCAAAGTGGTGGAGCTCAATGGCTACAACGGCATTCCGCACCTGCTCATCCCGGTGGTGACCGACCCCAAAAAGGCCGCCGGGGCACTCAACTGGGCCGTGCAGGAGATGATCCACCGCTACTCCCTCTTTGCGGAGAAAGGGGCACGGGATCTGCATCGCTACAACCAGCTCATCGAAGAGGAGGACGAAGGCGAGCGAGGCGAGAAACTGCCGCAGATCGTTATCATTATCGATGAGCTTGCCGACCTGATGATGGCCGCGCCCAACGAGGTGGAGGATTCCATCTGCCGCCTGGCGCAAATGGCCCGTGCCGCCGGCATGCACTTGGTCATCGCTACCCAACGTCCGTCGGTCGATGTCATCACCGGCCTCATCAAGGCCAACATTCCCTCACGCATCGCGTTTGCCGTATCCTCACAGGTCGATTCCCGCACCATCCTCGACATGGGCGGGGCGGAGAAGCTGCTGGGCAGGGGCGACATGCTCTTCAACCCCAGCGGTGCCAACAAGCCCATCCGCCTGCAAGGTGCGTTCATCACCGAGAGCGAGGTGGAAAAGGTCGTCGAGCACATCAAAAACCAGCAGGATGAAGCACTCTACGACGACGCAGTCCTCTCCACCGTCAACTCCTATGAGTTGCCCGTCAAGGGCAAGGGCCGAGGCGGCAGCAGCAGCGACGACGATGGGGACGATGAGTACAGCGAACGCCAATATGACACACTGTTGCTGGATGCCGCCAACGTGATCTACGACACCAACCAGGCGTCCATCACCATGGTGCAGCGCAGGCTGCGGGTGGGCTATGCCCGTGCCGCACGCCTGGTGGACGAACTGGAAGAACTTGGCATCGTCGGCCCCTCCACCGGCAGCAAGCCGCGTGAGATTCTGAGGAGCCGGAATGAAGCCACCACCATCATTGAACAGTACAGGTGACTGAATGAACATAACACTGGTTAAATTGGGATGCCCGAAGAACGACGTCGATGCCGAGGTCATGCAGTATGTGCTGCAGCGGGCCGGGCATCGGTTTGTAAGCGACCCGCAGGAAGCTGACGCCATCATCGTCAACACCTGCGGCTTCATCACCGATGCCAAGCAGCAGTCGGTCAACACCATTCTGGAGATGGCACAGTACAAGCAAAATGGGCGCTGCCATACGCTGGTTGTGACCGGGTGCCTTTCCCAGCGGTACAGCGGCGAACTTTTCGATACCCTGCCAGAGGTCGACCTCATGGTGGGTGTCAACGAATACGAGCGCATCGACGAACTATTAACCTCCGTGCGGGAGGAACGACGTCTGCTGGAGTGCTCCGATTTGTCTGGTGCGCCCTTCGTACCCGGGCGGGTTTTGGAAGGCCGCCGCAGCTTTGCCTACCTCAAGATTGCCGAGGGTTGCAGCAACCGCTGCGCCTATTGCGCCATCCCAGCCATCCGTGGCCCCTATCGCAGCCGGCCCGAGCAGGATATCCTGACCGAGGCAGCATGGCTGCGGGATCAAGGGGTGGAGGAGATCATCCTGGTGGCGCAGGACACCACCCGCTACGGCATGGACATGCCCGGAGGCGAGTCTCTGGTGGGCCTGCTACGCAAGCTCATCGCCATCGAAGGCATTCCGCTGCTCCGGCTGCTGTATTGCTACCCGGAGCTTGCCACCGACGAACTGCTGGAGCTTGTGAGCGGCAGTGACCGGATCGCCAGCTACCTGGACATTCCGCTTCAGCACATTGACGACGGCATTCTTCGCCGCATGAACCGCCGCAGCAACGAGGCAGGCATCCGTACCCTCATCGGCAAGATCCGCGGGCACTACCCCGGCATTGCCCTGCGCACCACGTTCATCGTGGGCTTCCCGGGGGAGAGTGACGAGGCCTTTGACAAACTCCTGCACTTTGTGGAGGAAGCCCGGTTTGACAACATGGGTGCCTTTGTCTACAGCCCCGAGGAAGGTACGCCCGCGGCGTCCTTCCGGCCGAAGGTGCTGCTCAAGACCGCGCGGGAGCGTCACCATCGCCTGATGCTGGCCCAACAGACCATTTCTGCGGATCTGCTGGCCCAACGCGTGGGGACGGTTCTTCCGGTACTCATCGATGAGGTGGATGAAAATGGCCTGCTGCAGGGGCGCGCCGCCTTCCAGGCGCCGGACATCGATGGTGTCGTCACGGTGGAAGGTGCGGGGGATGAGGCCATCGGCACAACGATTGCGGTTCGTGTGACCGGGGCGACCGAATATGATTTGCGTGGGGTGGCGTTATGAGCCTGGCCAATAAGCTGACAGTTCTGCGGATCCTGCTGATTCCGGTGTTTCTGCTGCTGCTCTATCTGCCCATTCCTTTGGGTGCGTTCTGGGCGGCGGTCGTCTTCTTTTTGGCGAGCATGACCGACATTCTGGATGGCCACATCGCCCGCCGGGAGCGGAAGGTCACCGTCTTCGGCAAGGCATTTGACCCCATCGCAGACAAGCTCCTGGTGTTGGCGGCGCTGGTGGTGTTGACCGAACGCGGGAAAGTCCATTCACTCATTACCATCCTCCTCCTCTCGCGGGAAATCCTCATCAGCGGGTTTCGCATCGTTATCTCCACCAAGCACGGCGAGGTCGTTGCCGCCAGCTGGCTGGGCAAGACAAAGACCGTGCTGCAGGACGTCGCCGTCATCCTGTATCTGCTGCGCGGCGTCACCGCTTTTCAATTTTTGAATGTCCTCTATCTGCCGCAGATCGTGATGGGAGCGGCGATTGTCTTCACCATCTGGTCTACGGTGGATTACTTCCGCACCAATTTGAAGAACTTTTCAACCGAGGAATGAACGATGGTTGCTGAAATCCTTTGTGTGGGAACCGAACTTCTGATGGGGCAGGTCCTCAACAGTGACGCGAAGTACTTGGCGCAGGAGTTGTCGCGATTGGGCATCACCTTGTATCACCAAACAACGGTGGGTGACAACCCCGGCCGTCTGCGGCAGGCGTTCCGCCAGGCGTGGGAGCGCAGTGACCTTGTCATCACCACCGGCGGGCTTGGGCCTACGATGGATGACCTGACCAAGGAGACCATTGCCGAGGAATTGGGCCTGCCGATGGAACGGCACGAGGAGTCCTACCAGAAGCTGCTGTCCTTCTTCCAGACCGGCGGGCGTACCATGACCCCCAACAACGAAAAGCAGGCGTGGTTCCCCAAAGGGTCCATCGTCCTCAAGAACGACCGGGGCACCGCACCGGGTTGCGTCATTGAGCAGGACGGCAAGAGTGTCGTCATTC